>JAHRBI010000003.1:0-300000 GCA_019084025.1 Burkholderiaceae bacterium DAT-1 | reverse complement strand
ACGGGTCTGAGATTGGCCGCCATCGCGATGTCCCTTGAAAAACTGGTCAACAAATGTGCGGGCAAAGCGCAAATCCCCGCCGGGATTGCCGCGAAGGTCAATAATCAGCCCTTTGGACTGCTTCAATGATGCCAGTCCTTCCAGCGTGGCAGTACGGATATCTGCCGAAAATCCGGTAAACCGCAAATAGCCTATATTGCCCGCGAGCTTTTGGGCAGAGATGCTCGCGGGCGCATCATATACGTTGCGCATGAGGACAATGTCGCGTGATCCGGATTCGTTGGCAATCGTGAGTGTACGGCTGTCGCCCGATGATGCACTGAGCAGCGCATTGATATAGCGTGCGGCGGTTTGCGGTGTCGAGCCTTTGCGTGCGTCTGCTTCATTCTGAGTCCACCAGCGTGTGGCATCGACTTGATCGATTTTTACGACCTTCATGCCAGGACGAAGCCCCTTTAACCATGCTTCGCTGCCCATGCGAACTGCATCGAGATAGATTGTGTCGCCATCCAGATTGATGGATACCCCGATGCTGGCCACCCGAGCCTTACGCAAGAGTTCATAGCGCTCGGGCGATTCGACGCGAGTATGCGAGTCGCGCAGCTCGCCCGCCATTTTGTCCAGCTGGCGCCAGAAAGCGCGGTCATCCGCCGCGGCCAGTGCGGCTTCACGATAGCGCTCGCCAACGGCCTTCCAGTCTACGCCATTAAAGGATGGATCGAGATAACGCTCATTGATGGTTTCCCAGACTTCATTGAATGCAGCGATCCGGGTTTCTGTTGTTAGTGGCGCAGCTCCCTGTCCAAGATGGTCGAGGCGTCTGGCAACGACACGATGAGGATCCAGAACGGCGCAGCCACCGAGTAAGTTCAGCAAGATGATGGCAGTCACGGTGGTGCGTGGCAGTTTCAACATGATGGTTGGTATCGTCAAAGGTGGAGAGCATGCATTGTGGCAGCCGGGTAAGTGCCTGGTCAGCGAGGATGCGACGAATTGAAGCGATCCCGCCACAGTTTACTGAAATCCGTATGTGTATGACGATTGCCAGCATAAACGCTGGCATCAGCGTTAATCGATGAACATCGCAGCGAAATCACATATGATGGAGCCGAGTTTTTATTTCCTTATGATTGGGATGGGCTGGTGAGCAGTCCGCCTCAGTATTTGTCTGGCATCCATTCATCATGTACAAAAACGAAAGCCAAATCGGCGATGACCTTCAGCTTGATGTGGCTGTACTGAAGCAGTTCCGTATCATTTTCAAATCTGTCCGCAAGCATTTCCAGATTGTTGAAGATGCGCTCGGGATCAGTGGAGCACAGTTGTGGGCGTTGTCTGTTGTTGTGGACAAGCCTGGCCTACGCGTGACTCAGTTGGCAGAAGAAATGTCCCTGCATCAGTCCACTACCAGCAATCTTGTCGAGAAGCTGGTCGAACTTGGCCATATCCGCCGCGAGCGTTGCAGCAAGGATGGGCGGGCTCAGGCCTTGTTTGCGACTGAAACCAGTGTGGCGCTGATGGCCAAGGCGCCTGGTCCAGTTAAGGGATTGTTGCCCGATGCGCTGGAGCGATTGCCTTATGGTACCTTGCGCGATCTGCACCGTAGTCTGGCGCTACTGTTGCAGTCAATGCAGGACACCGAGCAAGCTGCAGGCGACACAGTGCCCTTGTCGGATGCCTGACAACGCATAGTCCTGCGTGAGCAGTTCGTTAGCGGTGCATGCTGGCAGTCATGTGCTGCATGAGGGTGTAGGCAAGGATAATCATCGCGCTTCCGAGGAGCAGCCAGGCCATCCATACGACTGCTTGATGCAATCTCGCCCTCATGTGTGCGGGCAGAAAGCATCTCAGCAAAATGACGATCCCCAGTAGCGGTAATCCAACTTTCAGAACACGTTCGAGCATTTGTTAAGGCAGGCACTGAATCGTGGCTTCGACGTAGCGGCGTGCGCCCAGCAAGGTGTTTTCATTGCCAGCCCGATAGTCCAGTGTTTTCCAGTCACGGCAGCCTTTGGTTTTGGCCAGCTTCTCTGCGTGACGCTTGAATTGCTGTTCCACCTGACCATCCAGAATCAGAGATGAGCCGCGCATGGTAATGCGGTAACGCTGCTCACCCAGAAATTTGTCCTCTGCATCCATCAGCGCTCCATTGTCGTCACGCAGTGTCTGGCCGGTCTGGCGCAGCTCGGCACAGCCTGTCAGCAGTATCAATTGCCCACAAAACAACAGTGCAATCAGTCGCAGTTTCATCAGGAATTCCCCATTCACTTAGGTGGACTATTCATGCACCACTTTTGCATGTGTGCGTAAGTTATTCATTCTTATGAGTTATTCCGTTCGGGTAAATCCGTCGGGAATGCGCGTAAGTGATTGTAGCAAAAACAATTTTCTCTGGTGGCTCAGCTTGACCCTTAGCGTTTTGATACACTATAGTGGGTATAAGTGGTGGAAAGTGGTGAATTGTGGCCCACCTTCCCGAGATAGACCAACTTCCGCATAGCGGGTTCTGGCGGCAACATGTTTGGCGGCGTAGCCATTCTTAATCTCGACAGCAAAGGGCGTCTGGCGATTCCGGCCAGGCATCGCGATGCCTTGCTCGAGTCCTGCGCCGGCCATTTGGTGGTGACCGTCGACCCTAGCCAATGTCTGTTGATTTACCCGCATGCCGCGTGGGTTCCTGTCCGCGACAAACTCAACAACCTGCCCGCTTTCAATCCGCAAGCCCGCGCACTGCAACGCCTGATTCTGGGGCATGCAGAGGACGTGGAAATGGATTCGGCTGGCCGTATTCTGGTGTCGCCCACCTTGCGCCAGTTCGCTGTACTGGATAAGTCGGTAGCACTGGTCGGTCTGGGCAGCAAATTTGAGTTGTGGGACGAAACCCGCTGGCATGCACAAACCGCCGCCGCGATGGCCATGTCACCTGCAGACATCGCGGCGCAACTGGATGGATTCGTACTGTGAGTGCCGCGCCGTTTTCTCATGTCACTGTGCTTCTTAACGAGGCGGTAGACGCGCTGGCCATTCGACCGGACGGCGTTTACGTCGACTGTACCTATGGTCGGGGCGGGCATTCCCGCCTCATTCTCTCGAGGCTTGGCCCCAATGGCCGCCTGATTGCCTTTGATCGCGATCCCGAAGCCGTGGCCAATGCCCGGACCATCGACGATCCGCGCTTCACCATTGTTCATGAAGGTTTTTCGGCATTTGCGCAGGCGCTCGATGATCTCGGGCTGGCACGCGTGGATGGTGTGTTGATGGATCTGGGCGTGTCCTCGCCCCAGCTGGATGACGGTGCACGCGGATTCAGTTTCCGCTTCGATGCACCGCTCGACATGCGTATGGACACCACCCGTGGTCAGACAGCGGCCGAATGGCTCGCTACCGCTGACCGCGACGATATTGCGGAGGTCATTCGAGATTATGGCGAAGAGCGGTTTGCTAAACAGGTTGCAGGTGCGATTGTTGCAGCTAGGGCGGAACAGCCCGTCACCACTACAAGGCAACTTGCCAAGATCGTGGCAGACACGATCTGGAAGCGGGAGCCGGGTCAGGATCCGGCGACGCGTACCTTCCAGGCTATACGGATTTTCATCAATCGCGAGCTTGAGGAACTGTCGCTGACCCTGCCTCAGGCGATGGCTCGGCTGAACGAAGGCGGACGTCTGTCGGTGATTGCCTTCCATTCGCTGGAAGACCGTATCGTCAAGCGTTTCATGGCTGACAAATCGACAGCAGACAAGCTGCCGTCGAAGGTGCCTGTCCGTGCTGCCGATATTGGCGAAGCACCGCTGAAGATCGTGGGTAAACCTGTACGTGCCAGTGCAGATGAAGTAGCAGCCAACCCACGTGCCCGCAGCGCGATTCTTCGCATCGGTGCGCGCACGGGAGCGCCTGCATGATTCGTCTGAATCTGCTCCTGATGCTGGTCATCATTGTGTGTGCAATGGGGATTGTCACCTCGCAACACAAGGCCAGAAAGTCATTTGTCGAGTTGCAAAAGGCGCAGTCAGAAGCCAAGCAGCTGGACGTGGAATGGGGGCAGCTACAGTTGGAGCAAAGTACGTGGGCCATGCATTCGCGGATTGAACGCGAAGCTTCGGGGCGTCTGGGCATGCATGTGCCGGATGCGGCGCATACCCAGGTTGTGGTAGGTGGTCGTTAACGATGGCGTACCGCAATAAACGTACCCAGGCGCATGAGTTGCAGCCCTGGCGCTCGTGGGTGGTGTTTGGTGGTCTGGCAGGGCTGTTTTTGCTGCTGATCGGACGTGCGGCATGGTTGCAGGGCTACCAGCGCACCTATCTGAGAGAGCAGGGGGCGGCGCGCTACGAGCGGCGGCTGTCACTGGATGCCAATCGCGGCATGATCACCGACCGCAATGGTGAACCGCTGGCGATTTCTTCACCGGTACAAACGGTGTGGGCCAGCCCGAAAGAAATGGACGATCTGACCCCGGCTCAGATTCAGGAGCTGGCCAGAACACTGGAAGTGCCGCTTGAAGAAATCCGCCGCAAGCTGGCAGACCGGGATCGCGATTTTGTGTTCCTGCGCCGGCAGATGAACCCCGAAGCGGCCGAACGGGTGATGCGACTGGGGATTCCGGGCGTATTCAAGCAGCAGGAATTCCGCCGTTTCTACCCTGCGGGCGAGGTGATGGCTCATGTGATTGGCTTTACCGGCATCGACAACAAGGGGCAAGAAGGCTTTGAGCTGACGCGGGAGAAAATGCTCGCGGGCAAGGCGGGTAGCAGACAGGTCATCAAGGACAGACGCGGCTTCATTGTGGAAAACGTCGCCAGCGTCGAGAAACCCAAAGATGGCCAGACGCTTACCCTGTCGCTGGACAGCAAGATTCAGTATCTGGCGTTCCGCGAGCTGAAAAAGGCAGTTGAGGACAATAACGCCAAGGGTGGCGGGATCGTGGTGCTGGATGCGCGCAGTGGCGAAGTGCTGGCGCTGGCCAATATGCCTACGTTCAACCCGAACAACCGGCAGAAAATGGATCCGGCTGCACGACGCAACCGGGCGCTGACCGATACCTACGAGCCGGGTTCGACCATGAAGCCGTTTACGGCAGCGTTGGGCATCGACTCGGGTAAGGTGACGCCGCAGAGCCTTATCCCGACCGGCAATGGCCTGATGTCGATCGGACCGGCAGTGATTCACGATACGCATGCCCACGGCAATATCACCGTGGAGCAGGTGATCCAGATGTCCAGCAATGTGGGTGCGTCGCGCATCCAGCTGATGATGGATCGGGAAACACTGTGGGACTACTACGATAGCCTGGGCTTTGGCCAGCCGCCGCATAGCGGTTTCCCGGGTGAGGCAAGTGGCAGGTTGCGGGCGTGGAAGCACTGGGTACCGATTGATCAGGCCACCATGTCGTACGGCCACGGGATTTCGGTGAGCCTGATGCAGATTGCGCGGGCATACCAGATATTTGCAACGGATGGCGAGATCCGTCCGATTACCTTTCAGCGTCTGGTGGCGCCGATGCCGGGCAAGCGGATCCTGAAACCGGAAACCGCAGCCGCCGTGCGCAAGATGCTGGAAATGGTGACCTTGCCGGGCGGTACAGCCAAAAAGGCGCAGGTGGTGGGCTACCGCGTAGGCGGTAAGACAGGTACCGCCCACAAGCTGGAAGGCGGCAGTTACGCAGGACATAAATATGTCGGTTCGTTTGTAGGGATTGCCCCGATTTCCGATCCGCGCCTGATTGTGGCGGTGATGATCGACGAGCCGAGCGGTGGAAAATATATGGGTGGCGATGTGGCCGCCCCGGTATTCAGTGCGGTGGTGGCAGGTTCTCTGCGCATGATGGGTATTCCGCCCGATGCGCCGGCGCAGAACCTGTTTGGACCACCACCCGCGAATGACGATTTCAAGGAGGAAATGTGAAGCCCGCGAGCTGGGAATTATCAACGCCTGACTGGACCGCAGTGGATGCACTGGCGGCTGGGCGTCGGCTGGTCGCGGATAGTCGCCTCGTAGAAGCGGGGGACGTGTTTCTGGCTTCGCCAGGCGTTCAATCAGATGGACGCCAGTATATTGACGTAGCCGTGGCGCGTGGCGCAGCGGCTGTATTGTGGGAGCCGGAAGGCTTTGTCTGGCCTGCGCATGTATCCGTCCCCAATCTGGCCGTTCCGGGCCTGACCGCGCTCACCGGCATTGTGCTCGGGCATGTGCTGGGCAATCCCGGCGAGCAGCTGTGGACGGTTGGCGTGACCGGCACCAATGGCAAAACCAGCACGGCGCACTGGCTGGCTCAGGCCTTTACTGCGCTGGGCAAGCCGACTGCATTGCTCGGTACGCTTGGTTATGGCCTGCTAGATCAACTCGAAGAGCCCACCCACACCACACCGCCTGCTCTGGCGATGCAGCCGCTGCTGCGCAAGTTTGTCGATGCAGGCGCCACCCATCTGGCGATGGAAGTGTCTTCGCACGCGCTAGAGCAAGGTCGTGCGCATGGTGTGTGCTTTGATGTCGCGCTGTTTACCAACCTCACGCTTGACCACCTCGACTATCACGGCACCATGGCCGCCTATGGCGAGGCCAAGGCACGCCTGTTCCAGTGGGAAGGCCTGAAGGCCGCTGTGATCAACGCAGATGACGCCTTTGGTGCCGAACTGCTCAAGCGTGGCGGATCTGCCCGCTTTGTCGGCTATGGTCTGGAGCAGGGGGATATTCGTGCAACCAGCTTGCAGCTGGGTATCGATGGTGTCCGAATGGAAGTGGATACGCCCTGGGGTAAAGGCCTGATTCAAAGCAGCCTGATTGGCCGCTTCAATGCCTATAACCTGCTGGGATGCCTGGGTGTATTGCTAGTCAGCGATGTGCCGCTGGATATCGCCTGCGCCACGCTGTCGTCGATTCGCTCGGCGGTTGGCCGCATGGACCGGCTGGGCGGGGGCAATCAGCCGCTGGTGGTGGTGGACTATGCCCACACGCCGGATGCGCTGGAAAAGGCCCTTGAAACCCTGCGTGAGACACTGGCAGGCGAGCAGAAGCTGCTATGCGTGTTTGGCTGCGGCGGCGATCGCGACCGCAGCAAGCGACCAGTGATGGGCGAGCTGGCCTGTCGTCTGGCGGATCAGGCATTTGTGACCAGCGACAATCCGCGTACCGAACAACCCGATGCCATCATCGCCGACATTCTGGCGGGTGTACCTGCTGACGTCAGTCCACATGTAAACGCCGACCGTGCCGAGGCCATTGCAGCTGCAATTGCAGCTGCACGAGCAGGCGATATCGTGCTGATCGCAGGCAAAGGTCACGAAGCCTATCAGGACGTGGCAGGCGTGAAGCGTCATTTCAGCGATCACGAAGAAACAATCAAAGCCCTGAAGATCTGGGCGGAGGTGCACCATGTTTGAGATGCGCCTTGGAGACATTGCCACTGCCATGCAAGGCACCCTGCACGGGGATGCATCGCAGGTGTGCACGCGTATCAGTACCGATAGCCGTGATATCCGGCCGGGTGATGTGTTTATCGCCATTCGCGGCGAGACCTTTGATGGTCACGACTTTGCGCACAAGGCACTCGAGCTGGGTGCAGTCGCAGTGGTGGTTGAAACAGGTCGGGTGGATATCACCGGGATGTCGGTCATTGAAGTGGACGACGGCGTGCTGGCCTTCGGCCGCATTGCCGCTGCCTGGCGCAATCGCTTCGACCTGCCGCTGATTGCGGTAACGGGCTCGAACGGCAAGACCAGCGTCAAGGAAATGATCGCGGCCATTCTACGTTCGACCTATGGCGATGCAGCCGTGCTGGCCACGGTCGGCAATCTGAACAATCACATGGGTGTGCCGCAGATGCTGCTGCGTCTGAGCAAGGCGCACAAGGTTGCGGTGCTGGAAATGGGGATGAACCATTTCGGCGAAATCCGCCATCTCACCACCATGGGTCGCCCGACGGTTGCGCTGATCAACAACGCCGGTGCTGGCCATCTGGAGTTCCTCGGCTCGATCGAGGGGGTGGCGCGCGCCAAGGGCGAAATATTCGAAGGCCTAGATGCACGTGGCACCGCCATCTGGAACGGGGATGATGACTTTGCCACTTACTGGCAGAGCCTGAATACCGGTCGTCACTACATGCGCTTCGGCCTGACTGCGGGCGATGTCCATGCCAGCGATGTGTCGGGCGATGCGTTCAGCAGCAGCTTTACCCTGCATCTGGCAGGCCAGCAGGCACGTGCGACGGTTGCCGTACCCGGCGTGCATATGGTGCGCAATGCGCTCGCCGCTGCTGCAGCCTGCTCGGCCATCGGCCTGACGCTCGAACAGATCGTAGCGGGTCTTGTGGCATTCACTGGTGTAAAAGGCCGCCTGCAGAAAAAGCAGGCCGCCAATGGTGCTGTAGTGATTGATGACACCTACAACGCCAATCCGGCCTCCATGAAAGCCGCTGCCGATGTGCTGGCCAATATTGCAGGCCACCGTGTGCTGGTGCTGGGTGATATGGGTGAAGTGGGCGAAGCCGGTCCTGCCCGCCACGAAGAAATTTGCGCGTATGCCCGTTCGCTAGGCATCGAACGTCTGCTGGTCACCGGTACGGCGATGAATGCGGCGATTCACGTGGCTGGCGAGATGGGGCAAGGCTTTGCCGATCATCCGCAGCTGATTGCTGCACTGAAAAATTCGATTACGCCGGACAGTACCGTGCTGGTCAAAGGGTCGCGCTTCATGAAGATGGAACGCGTGATAGATGCGCTGATTGAGTCTGAATCGACTCAGGGCAAGGGGAATTAAGCGATGCTGCTATGGCTTGCCAATCTGTTGGGCGCAAATGTACGTGCCTTTAACGTATTTAACTACATCACGCTGCGCGCCGTGCTGGCCACGATGACCGCGCTGTTTATCTCGTTTCTGCTTGGGCCGTGGGTGATCCGCAAGCTCACCGAGCTGAAGGTGGGGCAGGCGGTGCGCAATGACGGACCGCAGTCGCATCTGGTCAAGGCCGGTACGCCGACCATGGGCGGCACGCTGATTCTGCTGGCAATCGGTATTACCACGTTGTTGTGGGGCGATCTGAGCAACCGGTTTGTGTGGGTCGTGCTGGCCGTGACCATGTCGACCGGCGTGATCGGCTTTGTGGATGATTATAAAAAAGTTGCCCTGCGTGATCCGAAGGGCTTGTCGGCACGCTACAAGATGCTGTGGCAGTCGGTGATTGCCATTGCAGCGGGTCTGTATCTCGCCAATACCGCGCGCCTGCCTGCCAATACCGAATTCATTGTGCCGTTTTTCAAGGAAGTGGCGTATCCATTTGGTGCAATCGGCTTTGTGACGCTGACCTATTTTGTGATTGTCGGCACGTCAAATTCGGTGAACCTGACTGATGGCCTAGATGGGCTGGCGATCATGCCAACCGTCATGGTGGCTGCAGCGCTGGCAATCTTTGCCTATGTAGCCGGGAATGCCAAATTCGCGTCCTATCTGTTGCTGCCTCATATTCCGGGCGCGGGTGAGCTGGCTGTGTTCTGTGCCGCCATTGCGGGGGCTGGTTTAGGGTTCCTCTGGTTTAACGCCTATCCCGCCGAAGTCTTTATGGGCGATGTGGGTGCGCTTGCACTGGGTGCTGCGCTGGGTACCGTGGCCGTGATCGTGCGTCAGGAAATCGTGCTCTTCATCATGGGTGGTGTGTTTGTGGTGGAAGCGTTGAGCGTGATGATTCAGGTAGCCAGCTTCAAACTCACGGGTAAGCGCGTGTTTCGTATGGCACCGCTGCACCATCATTTCGAGCTGAAAGGCTGGAAAGAAACGCAGGTCGTGGTGCGCTTCTGGATCATCACCATGCTATTGGTGCTGGCCGGTCTGGCGACACTGAAGCTGCGCTGAGCAGCTCAATAAAAAGAATCGAACGAGGGAATGGCGATGATACTCAAGGGCAAACATGTGACTGTGGTGGGGCTGGGTGCAACCGGCCTGTCCGCTGTGCACTGGCTCGTTCGCCAGGAAGCAATTGTCCGCGTAGTCGACAACCGCGAACAGCCGCCGGGACTGGCCGAGCTGAACAGCACCTACCCATCCGTCAAAGTGGCGTTAGGGCCATTTTCGGGGGCCAGTTTTTCCGATACCGAGCTGATTGTGATGAGTCCCGGTGTAGCGCTGGCCGAACCTGCCATTCAGGCTGCCATTGCCAGCGGTATCGAAGCCGTCGGTGATGTCGAGTTATTTGCCCGTGCTGAAAGCCGTGGTAAGGGCAAGATCATTGCCATTACGGGTTCCAACGGTAAATCCACCGTGACCAGCATGGTCGGCGAGATGTGTGCTTCAGCCGGTCTGGCCACTATTGTGGCAGGAAATATTGGCCTGCCGGTGCTTGATGCCCTGCGTGCAATCGAGTCCGGCGAACAGGTTGCGCCGGATGTATGGGTACTTGAGCTGTCGAGTTTCCAGCTGGAAACCACGTTCAGCCTGAATGCAGATGCCGCAACCGTTCTGAATGTCAGCGAGGATCACCTCGACCGCTACGACTCCATGCTGGAATACGCGATCGCCAAATCGCGCGTATTTGGCGGCCTGGGCGCCATGGTGCTGAATCGTGAAGATGGCTACTGCCGTGGCATGGTGCGTGCGGGTCGTCAGGTCTACTGGTTTGGTCTGGATGCGCCGCGCAGTCCGACCGAATATGGCCTGCGTCAGGTCGGTCAGGATTTCGAGCTGCTGTGCGGTGACTTTGTACTGATGCTGGCCTCCGAGATGAAAATTGCGGGTCTGCACAATGCAGCTAATGCACTGGCTGCGTTGGCGCTGACTCGGGCAATTGGTCTTCCGACCTTGCCGCTGGTGGCAGCGTTAAAAGCATTCAAGGGTCTGCCGCATCGTGTGGAGTTTGTCCGCGAAGTGGGCGGCGTGAGCTGGTATGACGATTCCAAGGGCACCAATGTGGGTGCAACCGAGGCCGCGCTAAAAGGCATGACCCGTCCCGTGGTGCTAATCGCTGGTGGCGATGGCAAGGGTCAGGATTTCAGCCCGCTGGCTGCTGCCTGTATGGGCAAATGCCGTGCGATTGTCCTGATTGGCCGCGATGCACCGCAGATTCGCGACGCATTGGCTGAGACAGGCATCGAGATAATCGATTGCAATTCCATGCCAGACGCCGTCAAGGTTGCGCATCGCATCGCGCAGTCGGGTGATGCCGTGCTGATGTCGCCTGCCTGCGCCAGTCTCGATATGTTCCGCAACTACGCACATCGCGCCGAAGTCTTTATCGCTGCTGTAAATCAGCTGCAGGAGGGCGTGTGAAACAATGGTATGAGGCCATGCGCCACCGCCCGATCATGCACGGCTACGACATCTCCCTGTTGTGGTCGGTGCTGATGCTGCTCGCGGTCGGTCTGGTCATGGTGTATTCCGCGTCGATCGCCTCGGCAGAGGTCGACAAGGATACCGGTTTCCGCGCAACCTACTTTGTGACGCGCCATGTGATCTTTCTGGTGGTCGGGCTGGCCGCAGCCGTATTTGCCTTCCAGTTCCCGATCCGTACGTGGCAGCAATATGCACCCTACCTCTTTCTAGGCGGGGTAGCTTTGCTTGTGTTGGTGCTGATTCCGCATGTCGGTCGCGAAGTGAATGGCTCGCGGCGCTGGCTGAGTCTGGTGATCATCAATCTGCAGCCATCGGAACTGGTGAAGCTGTTTGTGGTGCTGTATGCCGCGGATTACACCGTGCGTAAAGCCACCTACATGAACGACCTGCTCAAAGGCTTCTTCCCGATGTTCGTGGTGATGCTGGTGACCGGGGTGCTGCTGCTGAAAGAGCCAGATTTCGGTGCACTGACGGTGGTCACCGTGATTGCCATGGGCATCCTGTTTCTGGGCGGATTCGAGTGGCGGCTGTTTGCCGGACTGGTAGTGATGCTGGCGATCGGCTTTGTTGGCTTCGTGCTGATTTCACCGTACCGGATGGCGCGGGTGGTCGGCTTTATGGATCCGTGGAAAGATCCGTACGGCAAAGGCTACCAGCTCTCGCATGCCCTAATTGCCTTCGGGCGCGGCGGCTGGGACGGGGTGGGGCTGGGTGGCTCGGTCGAAAAGCTGTCCTATTTGCCGGAAGCCCACACGGACTTTTTGATGGCCATCATCGCCGAAGAGCTGGGTTTTGTCGGTGTCGTGGCGGTGATTCTGCTCTTTACCTGGCTGGTGTGGCGTGCCGTATCCATCGGCCTGACCGCCGCCAAGCTGGAGCGCCATTACGCCGCGCTGGTGGCTCAGGGCATTGCGATCTGGATCGGCTTCCAGTCAATCATCAACATCGGTGTAAATATGGGCCTGCTGCCCACCAAGGGCCTGACCCTGCCACTGCTGAGCTTTGGCGGCTCGGGCATGGTGGCCAACCTGATGGCGCTTGCCATCCTGCTGAGAGTGGACTGGGAAAACCGCCAGTTGCTGAGGGGGTACTCAGTATGAAAATGAGACCACATACCTTGGCACCGCAGATGCATGCAACTGGCGGTTTAGGCGAAGCCAAAACGGACAGCCCGCGTGAGCGGGCAGGCGTGCGCAGCACGACGCTGAGGGGGTACTCAGTATGAAGACCCTTTCCCCTCGTACCCTCATCGTCATGGCTGGCGGCACAGGTGGCCACATCTTTCCGGCATTGGCGGTTGCCAAAGAGATGCAAACGCGTGGCTGGCAGGTGGTGTGGCTAGGCGCATGCGGCAAGATGGAAGAGACGCTGGTGCCGCAGCATGGTCTGCCGATCGAGCTTCTACCGGTACGCGGGCTGCGCGGCAATGGACTGATGCGCAAGCTGACGGCGCCGTTCGAACAATTGAAAGCCGTGATGCTGGCGCTGCGTGTGTTCCGCCGTCACCGTCCGGCCGCTGCCATCGGGTTTGGTGGGTTCACCGCGTTTCCAGGTGGCGTGGCAGCCAAGCTGCTGGGCGTACCGCTGTTTGTACATGAACAGAATTCGGTGGCTGGCCTGACCAATCGTGCGCTGGCGCAGATGGGTGCCACACTGATGAAGGCGTTTCCCGAGGCATTTGCCGGTCGTGGCGAATTGGTGGGGAATCCGGTGCGCAGTGAAATTACTGCACAGCCCGAACCGGCTGCCCGCTTCGCCGGACGGACTGGTTCGCTCAAGGTGCTGGTGGTCGGGGGCAGTCTGGGTGCCGCCGCGCTGAATGAAGCCGTTCCGCAGGCCTTGGCGAGGCTGCCACTGGCCGAGCGTCCGCTAGTGACGCATCAGTCCGGTACGAAACAGATTGAAGCACTGCGCTCGCATTACGCGCAGGCCGGTGTCGAAGCGAATTGCGTGGCCTTTATCGATGATATGGCTGCCGCCTACGCTGAGGCTGATCTGGTGGTGTGCCGTGCCGGTGCACTGACCGTATCCGAACTGGCAGCGGTGGGGGTAGGGGCGATTTTCGTGCCGTTCCCGCATGCGGTGGATGATCACCAGACTGGCAATGCACGTTATTTAGCCGAAAACGGTGCCGCCCTGCTGATCCAGCAGCGCAATCTGACACCGGACTGGCTGGCGCAGCAATTGAAAGAGATGACGCGCGAACGACTGCTCACCATGGCAGAGCGGGCGCGCACACTGGGTAAACCGGAGGCGACCCGTGTGGTGGCCGACCGGATTGAAACAAACAGTAGTACACACAAGAGCGCAGCATGAAACATAAAGTCAAACGCATCCACTTTGTGGGCATTGGTGGCTCGGGCATGAGCGCCATTGCGGGCGTTTTACTCGATCTGGGATTTGAAATCAGCGGCTCCGATCTCGGCAGTTCGCCGGTCACCCAGTCGCTGGAACGCGCCGGTGCCAAGGTATTTAAGGGGCATGATGCCGCCTTTCAGCAGGATGCAGACGTGGTGGTGACTTCCACTGCCGTGCGTCACGACAATCCGGAAGTGCTGGCCGCACGTGCGCGTGGCGTGCCGGTGATTCCGCGCGCCATGATGCTGGCCGAGCTGCTGCGATTCCGTCAGGGGATTGCTGTGGCCGGTACGCACGGCAAGACCACGACAACCAGCCTGATTGCTACGGTGCTGGGCGAGGCCGGACTGGATCCGACCTACGTGATCGGTGGCAAGCTCAATGCAGCCGGTACCGGTGCCAAGCTGGGCAAGGGTGAATTCATCGTGGTGGAGGCGGATGAATCCGATGCCTCCTTCCTGATGCTGAATCCCGTGCTGGCGATTGTGACCAATATCGACGCCGACCACATGGACACCTACGGCCATGATTTCGTGCGTCTGAAGCAGGCATTTCTCGATTTCATCGGCCACCTGCCGTTTTATGGCCGCGCGATCCTGTGTCTGGATGACCCGAATGTGCGTGCCATCCTGCCGATGGTCAGCCGTCCGGTCACCACTTATGGCACCCATGCCGATGCCCATGTACGCGCCGAAGACATCGTGGCTCAGCCCGGTGGCCGCATGACTTTTACGGCAGTCTGGCAGAACGGCGTCGAGCATCGCCTGCCCATCGAGCTGAATGCCGCGGGCATGCACAACGTCCTCAATAGTCTGGCGACGATTGCAGTGGCGCTGGAGGTAGGAGCAGACGAAGCAGCCATCCAGCGCGGACTGGCTGCATTCGGTGGCGTCGGTCGCCGCATGCAGCGCTATGGCGAGATTGCACTGCCTGCTGGGGGCACGGCCACGGTGGTCGATGATTATGGTCATCATCCGGTCGAAATGGCTGCCACGCTGTCTGCCGTGCGCGGTGCCTTCCCGGATAGACGCCTGCTGCTAGCCTTCCAGCCGCATCGCTATACCCGGACGCGTGATTGCTTCGAAGACTTTGCCCGCGTGCTGTCCACAGTCGACGCACTGGTGCTGACTGAAGTCTACGCAGCTGGCGAGGCCCCGATTGTGGCCGCAGATGGCCGCTCGCTGACGCGCGCAGTGCGCGTGCACGGCCGGGTCGAGCCGATGTTTGTCGACGTGATCGAGGATCTCGATCGCGTCATTCTTGAGCACGCCCGCGATGGCGATGTGATTCTGACCATGGGTGCGGGATCGATCGGCGCCACGCCGGGCAAATTGGTAGAACTGGCAGCGACAGGAGCACGGCCATGAGCAAGGCATTACAGGCCGTCAATATTGATCCATCCAGCTTCGGCAAAGTGGCCGTGGTCATGGGTGGCACCAGCGCAGAGCGCGAAATCTCGTTGATGAGCGGCGAGGGCGTACTGAATGCCCTCCTGAGCAAGGGTGTGAATGCCCACGCCTTCGATCCCAAAGATCGTCCGCTGGAAGCATTGAAAGCAGAAGGTTTCGATCGCGTCTTCCTGATTCTGCATGGCCCGGTGGGCGAAGATGGCACGATTCAGGGCGCACTCGAATTCATGGGCATTCCGTATACCGGTTGCGGGGTGATGGCGAGTGCACTGGGCATGGATAAGCTGCGCAGCAAGCTGATCTGGCAGGCGCTGGGTTTGCCGGTGCCGGATTTTGCCCTGATCGATGCGCATACCGATCTGGATGCTGTCGTAGCACGACTGGGTCTGCCGCTGTTTGTGAAACCGAATATCGAAGGCTCCAGCATTGGCGTAACCAAGGTGAAAGCGGCTGCCGATTTTGCCGCAGCCGTAGCTGAAGCCCGCAAATACGATCGCGTGGTACTGGCCGAGCGCTTTATCGGCGGCGGTGAGTACAGCGTGCCGGTGGTGGGCAATGTCGAGCAAGGTTACACGGTGATGCCGGCGATCAAGATCGAGCCGGCTACCGAGTTTTATGATTATCAGGCCAAGTACTTCCGCGACGACACCCGCTATGTCTGCCCCTGCCTGCCTGCCGATCGCGAAGCTGCGCTGGCGGTGCTGGTCGAAAAGGCATTCTGGGCAGTCGGTGGCAGTGGCTGGGGACGGGTGGATGTCCTGATGGACGAAGCAGGCCAGCCGTATTTGCTGGAAGTGAATACCGCACCCGGGATGACCAGCCATAGTCTGGTGCCGATGGGCGCGCGCGCACTGGGTGTCAGCTACGAAGATCTCGTGGTGATGATCCTAGCGCAGACGCTGTAAATAAAAAACGAGGGAGTGACCTGAAGCATGTGGGACCGGCCGATGCTACTGATGTGGCTTGCCAATCTGTTGACTGGATTGGCTGCGATGCTGTTCCTGTATGCAGCGATTGTGCTGCTGATCCATTCGCCGCTGTTTCCGGTGCGGCAGATCAAGGTGGATGGACAGCTATCGCATGTCACCCGCGAGCAATTGCAGTACATCGTGAAGCACGAGCTGCGCGGCACCTTCTTCACGCTGGATCTGGAACGTACACGTCAGGCCTTTGAAAAGCTGCCGTGGGTGCGGCAGGTGAGTCTGCGCCGCCGCTGGCCGGATCGTCTGGATGTGGAAATTGAAGAGCACGTTGCGCTGGCTCGCTGGGGAACGGTGGGTCTGGTGAATACGCTGGGCGAGCGATTCGATGCAGCCAGCAACGATAATCTTCCAGTTCTGGAAGGTCCGGAAGGCGCTGAAAGCGAGCTTGCACAAGGCTATCAGCACTTCCGCGAGATGTTGTCGCCGTTGAAGGTGAAGCCCGCGCATGTATGGTTATCGGCGCGTCGGGCATGGCGGATGCAGCTCGATAACAGTGTGACCGTAGAGGTAGGAAGAGACGGTCCTGAAGGAAATGTAGTTGATGCAAGAATACGTCGATTTGTTGCAACATACCAACAGACGCTCGCAATGGTGAGGCGACCTGTAGACTATGTAGACTTGCGTTACCCGAATGGCTTTTCTGTTCGAATTCCTGGGTTCACCCCCGGAAAAAAAGAACCCGGGAAGCCATGATAGTGGCATAATGTGTGGTTTTGGTGCAACGAGAGTTGGTGCCAAAAGAAAAAGTACGGAGATGTGACGGTGAGTAAACCGAGCAACACCAAAAGCCTTCTGGTCGGACTCGATATCGGGACGTCCAAGATAGCCGCCCTGGTCGCGGAAGTGCTGCCTGATGGCCGACTGGAAGTCATCGGTCTCGGGCAGGCACCCTCACGTGGTCTGAAAAAGGGCGTGGTGGTCAATATCGAGTCCACCGTCGGGGCGATTCAGCGTGCGCTGGAAGAAGCCGAACTGATGGCAGACTGCAAGATCCGCGAAGTCATCACGGGCATAGCTGGCAGCCATATCCGTGCTTTCAATTCGCACGGCATGGTCGCCATCAAGGACAAGGAAGTGACGCAGGCCGATGTCGACCGCGTCATTGAAACCGCGCGTGCAGTCAACATTCCAGCCGAACATCAGATCCTGCACATCCTGAACCAGGAATTCATCATCGATGGTCAGGAGGATGTGAAGGAACCGCTGGGGATGAGCGGTGTGCGCCTTGAAGTGAAGGTGCATATCGTCACCGGTGCGATCAGCGCCGCGCAGAACATTACCAAGTGCGTGCGTCGCTGCGGCCTGGAAATGAACGAGCTGGTGCTGCAGCCGCTGGCCAGCGCCATGAGCGTACTCAGCGACGATGAAAAGGAACTGGGCGTCTGTCTGATTGACATTGGCGGTGGCACCACTGACATCGCCGTATTCTGCGATGGGGCTATCCGGCATACCGCCGTGATCCCGATTGCCGGCGATCAGATCACAAATGATATCGCCATGGCCTTGCGGACACCGACCAAGGAAGCGGAAGATATCAAGCGCTTGCATGGTGTGGCATTGCGGCAGCTGGCGGATCCGCAGCACATGATCGAAGTGCCGGGTGTAGGCGAGCGCGGACCGCGTCAGCTCAGCCGCCAGACACTGGCTGAAGTCATCGAGCCACGCGTGGAAGAACTCTACAGTCTGGTGCAGGCTGAACTGCGCCGCTCCGGATTTGAAGAGCGCCTGTCCAGTGGCATCGTGATTACGGGTGGTTCAGCCCAGATGCAGGGCATGGTCGAGCTGGGTGAAGAAGTATTTCACATGCCGGTACGCCTGGGCGTGCCGCAATATGTGGGGGGCTTGGCTGAAGTGGTCAAGAACCCGAGGTTTTCGACAGCTGTCGGCCTCTTGCTGATCGGCAAGCAGGAAGTGCAGCGGAACATGCAGGGCAGAAGCGCGGCGACGGTGTTCGAGCGCATGCGTGCATGGTTCCAGGGAAATTTTTGAGCAGACTCGTGCTGCTAGAAATGAAGATTTAATTTTTTGGGTAATGGGTCCAGGCACTAGAGGAGAGTCAAGATGCCTATTTCGTTCGTAGAAGTTGCGCAGGACATCGTTCCGGTCGCCAAGATCAAGGTGATCGGTATTGGCGGCTGTGGCGGCAATGCGGTTGATCACATGATCAATTGCGGCGTCAACGGCGTAGAGTTTATCTGCGCTAACACGGATGCCCAGGCGCTGAAGCGTAATCGCGCCGATAACCTGGTTCAACTGGGTGCTGGCCTGACCAAGGGACTGGGCGCAGGTGCCAATCCCGATGTGGGTCGCGCAGCGGCTGAGGAAGATCGTGCCCGCATTTCGGACCTGATCGAAGGTGCCGACATGCTGTTTATCACTGCCGGTATGGGTGGTGGTACGGGTACCGGTGCTGCGCCGGTTGTGGCGCAGATTGCCCGTGAAAAAGGCATTCTGACCGTGGGCGTGGTCACCCGTCCGTTCGCCTTCGAAGGCAAGCGCCAGAAGGCTGCGCAATCCGGTATCGACGAGCTGTCCAAGCATGTCGATTCCCTGATCATCATCCCGAACGACAAGCTCATGCAGGTACTGGGCGAAGACGTGTCGTTCAAGGATGCTTTCAAGGCCGCTGACGACGTGCTGCGCGGTGCTGTTGCCGGTATCGCCGAAATCATTAACTGCCCGGGTCTGGTGAACGTTGACTTCGCCGACGTGAAGGCTGTGATGACCGAAATGGGCATGGCCATGATGGGTTCTTCCATGGCTGCTGGCAGCGAGCGTGCACGCGTCGCAGCCGAACAGGCCGTGGCCAGCCCGTTGCTGGAAGACGTGAGCCTGACCGGCGCACGCGGCATCCTGGTGAATATCAGTGCCGATATGAGCCTGCGTATGCGTGAAGTCCACGAAGTCATGGACATCATCAAGCAATACGCTGCAGATGACGCCAAGATCATCTTCGGTACTGCCATCGACGAAAATCTGGGTGACGACCTGCGTGTGACCCTGGTGGCAACCGGTCTGGGTCAGCGCGCCGAGAAGAAGATGCCGGATCTGAAGATGGTGAAGGCGACCGGTACGGATGATGGCATTCCGGTGCTGGGTGGTACCGATTACGATCAGTACGACTCCCCGGCAGTGTGGCGTGATGGTCGCCGCGGCGGTGGCGCACGTCCGGCTGTGGCCGAAGTGAGCCGCAGTCCGGTCATCAGCGCTGACATGGATATCCCGGCTTTCCTGCGCAAGCAGGCAGACTGATCCAAATCGCATCCGACAGGCTGTTACCTATCGGATGCATGAGGACAATCAATCGAGTCCCGCAAGGTGCTGTGGCACAATGTGGGGCTTGAGTGTCCTCACCGGAGCTGTTGTCCATGATTCATCAACGTACCCTTGCATCCACAATTCGTGCAGTCGGTGTGGGTCTGCACTCGGGCGAAAAGGTAGAACTAACCTTACGCCCGGCACCTGTGGATACAGGCATCGTGTATTGCCGGGTCGACCTGCCCGACAAGCCGGTGATGAAGGTATCGCCCGAACTGGTGAATGACACCCGCCTCTCCTCCACCCTCGTCGCTGACGGGGTGCGGGTGGCCACCATCGAGCACTTGATGTCTGCATTCGCGGGGCTAGGCATCGACAACGTCTATGTCGATGTCACCTCCGCTGAAATGCCGATCATGGACGGCAGTGCCGCGCCTTTTATCTACCTGATCCAGCAAGCAGGCGTGGTCGACCAGAAGGCGAAAAAGCGCTTTGTACGCGTTAAAAAGTCGATTGAGGTCAAAGAGGGCGATAAATGGGTGCGCCTCTCGCCCCATGAAGGCTATCGCGTCACCCTCACCATTGAATTCAATCACCCTGCCTTCCGTAAATCGGCTCAGACGGTCGACCTCGACTTTGCTAGTACCTCCTATGTAGCTGCTGTCGCGCGAGCCCGTACCTTTGGCTTTATGCATGAAGTCGAATATATGCGTACCAACGATCTCGGCAAGGGCGGCAGCATGGAAAACGCTATCGTGCTGGATGAGTACAAGGTGCTGAATCAGGAAGGCCTGCGCTTCGAAGACGAATTCGTGCGCCACAAGGTGCTTGATGCAATCGGCGATCTCTACATTCTCGGTTTTCCCCTGATCGGGCATTTCGAAGGGTTCAAGTCGGGTCACGCGATGAACAATAAGCTCTTGCGCGCGCTATTGGCTGATCCCGATGCATGGGAGTACGCGACCTTTGATCGCGAAGAACGTGCGCCAAATGCATTCCATCCTATTGATTTTACAGCGATATAGTTGAACTGTACTCGGCGCGGCATCCGTCTGTCCGACTGACGTCGTTGCCCTGATCCAGTCTGGCGCGGATAATTGCGCTCCCGTTGGCCGTCGCGCCGACCTGTAGCACGCTGGCCTGGCTGGCAAGACTGGAGTCACAATGAATATTCGCGTACTGCGTACGCTTCTGCTGTGCGTCGCATGTTTCGGGCTGACCTTCGCCCATGCGGCTGACCCGGAACCGGGCAAGAAGTATTTTTCACTGCATCTCACCACCGCTAGCACCATGGAGTCAGCACAGGCTGCCGCCACCCGTGCGGGTGATCTGCCTTGGCTGCGTATCAGCAAGCAAGGCAAGTTGTATGTGCTCCGTGCTGGCTTCTGGGAGACTGCCGCCGAAGCTGATCAGCAATTCCGGTTGATCCGCAAGCAATTCCCGGCGGCGGGGATGTTCAAGACGCAGTATTCGGCTGGGGGATTTACGTTGGTGGGGCAAGAAAACGCTGCTGATGCAGCCTCCGTCACACTCGCCAAAGATGAGCACCCCAAGACTGAGTAAACGTGCGCCGGAAAAAACATATGGCCGTATGGATGTTGTCCATGCGGCCATTTTGTTGAAGTACAAGCGTGAATCCGCATCGTCAATATGCCTGTGTGCTATTTCACCCATTCCTTGATCAACATTGTCTGCATTAATACAACAATACACTGGACACTTAGGTGTGTTCCGCATAGCGAAATTAGAAAACTGAACAACTGTTCAATAACCTCGGGAGGCCGCACTACGTCTTGCTTTGATCTACGTCAACATGACAGGGTGATTAAAAAATCCTCATTGGCATGAATATAAATTACTATATATGACCTGCATGTACTGACGCACACTGGCTCCGGCATTTCGCCAGTCAGGCAGTGTGATCGCCTGACGATACTCACCATCGCAAAGAATGCATGGGTAGTTTAAATCAGGAGACAATACATGAAGGCTCAATCCAAACTCGCATTTGTAATCGCCCTGGCGCTGGCTGGTACTGCTCAAGTTGCAACGAGCGCGACCGTCAATTCAACCTACATCAGCACCACCAAATCCCAGATTTCCGCCGGTGTGGGCTATACCAACCCAACCATCTATATGGATCGCTATGCCTGTGGCGAGCAGCAACTGTCCGCATTCGCTTGCAGCCCGACCGTGATCAGCGTCGGTTCCAGCTTCCTGCAAAGCGTTGAAAACCAATTTGGTAACTACGGTGCCAAGGCTGTGCTGGCTCACGAGTGGGGTCACACGATTCAGTTCTCGCGCGGCATCAACCTGCAACAACCGTATCAGGAACTGCAAGCCGACTGTGCCGGTGGCTCCTTCGTCCGCTACGCAAACGACTCCCTGGGTTACACCACCCTGTTGAACAGCGCAGTTGCAGCTGCCCGCAACTATGCAGGTGGTGACCACGGTACCCCGGCTCAACGCGACTACTACACCCGTTGGGGCTACACCAATCGCGTAGCCAAGTGCCTGAGCAGCATGCCGCGCGTCTAATCCCCGCGAAGCAAAGCCAGATCGCGTGCGACTTCGATGTGGAGTCGTGCGCGCCTTACTTTCTGGGGAAACAGCAGGATGAACAAGCAACTCATCACAGGCATGGCTGTAATTGGTGCAATTGCCCTTGCAGCGGCAGTGTTTTGGCGTAACGATGCGGCTGGTCAACTCGCATCTGACGCGCAAGGAGCGCAAGCCACAGATGCAGCTCATGTAAGCAAAACCAATGGCCAGCATCTTGCCAGCACTGCGCAAATGGGTAAGGAAGGACTATTTGCCACGTCACCCTATCCAGTGGCGGGCGCACAGGGTCAGGGCGGCAATGAGGAAGCACAGGCTCGTGCCCTGCTCGATCAGGGAGGCGCTGCCGCGGAGAAAGAAGCATTGAGCCCAGAGGCCGAAAGGCGGCGCAAGCAAATGGAGAAGCTGGGTTATTTCCTCTCCCCTGATTACTACACCAAGGATCTGGCCACGATCAAGAAGTTGGCCAAAGGTGGCGATGCTTTCGCCATGATGCATCTGGGTGAAAAGTATTACTTCGAACTCAAAGATCAGCCGGGCAATCCGGAGTTCGATCCCAAGGCCAATTATGGCGACCTGGCCAAAGAGGCGTTCCGTCAAGCGCTTGTGGCGGGCAATATCCGCAGTGCGGGCATCATTGCCGAACTGTATCTGCAGGAAAAGAATGTCCAGGATGCGTATGCTTGGCACTTGGTTTCAGCCAAGCTGGGCGATGACATTAGTGCTGAATGGTTCCAGAAAACCGAGCTGGCACAGCAAGCAAGCGATGCCGTGAAGCAGGCGGCCGAGCTGCAAGCTCAGAAAATCATCAATGAGATGAAACTGCACAGGAAGGCATGAAGCACGCGTGGCCGAGCTTTACGTAGACTGCATTCAGCGCGTACTACTTCGATTGTGGCTTCATTGCACGTTTCAGTACACCTGTTAGCCCTTCGCAGTGATCTTCGGCAAGATCGCGATCATATCGGTCGCGATCCTTGCTGGCGTGTTCGATCAGAAAGGTCACGTCCTAGTTGCCGAGGCGGTGCACCGTATCCTCTTCTTTAAGCATGCGCGCCAGCACCGGAATATCTGTCTCATACGCCCTGCATACAAGCAAATTGCACAACACTGACACAGGTCAACCCGCTATCCTTCAGCCTGTGGTGTGATAACGCCGATTGAATGACGACTCCGGCGACCGGGTGCCGATACCATGAATCATCCTGACTGGCTCTTGCTAGACCAACAACTGTGTTTCCGTCTGTATGCGGCCTCGCGTGCAGTGACGCGCTGCTATCAGCCCTTGCTCAACGCACTCGACCTGACCTATCCGCAGTATCTGGTCATGCTGGTGCTGTGGGAAAAAGACGGCTTGACCGTCAAGCGGATTGGCGAGCGTCTGATGCTGGATTCCGGCACGCTGACCCCTCTGCTCAAGCGGTTGGAGCAGGCTGGCTATATCAAGCGCGAACGGCGAGCGGAAAATGAGCGCGAGGTGCGAGTGGTGCTGACGCCGTCGGGTCAGGGGCTGCGTACCCGTGCAGAGGCTGTCCCGCGCCAGTTGATGGAATCGCTGTCAATGTCTGCCGAAGAAGTGAATGCCCTGCGGCGGCAACTGGATGGATTGCTCGCCTCCGCCGTGTGCAATGGCGAAGAAGTATCCCAGTACTAAAGACTGACCGGTATTCGGAGTATTAGCCGAACTCCGCGTCCCTCTCCAGTCCTCTACCGTGATTCGTACGCGCTCAGCGGTGCCTGCGCCACGCATGGGGCGTTGCATACGTGAGATGTCGGATGTATCCGAGGTATCAAAGCGACATGACATGCCTTTTGTACGATACGCCGTGCTTTTTCACGAAATTTCGGTAAAATCCGCTTTTTGAAACAGGGGATTATCCGATGACACAGAACGATCCGACCATCAGGATCGGCCTCGTGATGGGCAGCAACTCCGACTGGGAAGTCATGCAGCATGCAGCCCAACAGCTCAAGGCATTTGGCGTAAGCTTTGAAGCCCGCGTTGTTTCCGCCCACCGTACACCCGACCTCTTGTTCGATTACGCTGCAACAGCCGAAGCGCGTGGCCTGAAGGCCATTATCGCGGGTGCTGGCGGTGCTGCGCATCTGCCGGGCATGCTGGCCGCCAAGACGACTGTTCCTGTGCTGGGCGTACCTGTGCCGTCGAAATACCTGCGTGGCGAAGATTCGCTACTGTCCATCGTGCAAATGCCAAAGGGTATTCCTGTTGCCACCTTCGCCATCGGCGAGGCCGGTGCAGCCAATGCTGCGCTGTTCGCTGTATCGTTGCTGGCCAATGAAGTGCCTGAACTGCGCGAGCGCCTGAACGCGTTCCGCGAGCAGCAGAAAAACGCCGTGCTGGCGATGCAATTGCCGGAGATTGAATAATGTCCGGGGTGACTAAGCCAATTTTGCCGCCCGCGATGCTGGGCATTCTGGGGGGCGGGCAACTGGGTCGCATGTTTGCGACTGCCGCCAAAACACTCGGATACGGTGTCACCGTACTCGATCCTGATCCCGATGCCCCTGCTGCGGCGTATGCCGATCGCCATATCTGTGCCGCCTACAATGATCCGGTGGCGCTGGAAGATCTGGCGCGCCATTGTGCTGCGGTCACCACCGAATTCGAAAACGTCAATGCCGATTCCATGCGCTGGCTGGCACAGCATGTGCCGGTGAGTCCATCGGGCGATTGTGTGGCGATTGCCCAGGATCGCATCAAGGAAAAAGCCTGGATTCGCAAAGCTGGACTGGCCACCGCGCCTTATCTGGCGCTAGAAAGCGTGGATGATCTGGCGCATGACCTGACCCCCTATCTGCCGGGTATCCTCAAGACTGCGCGTCTGGGCTACGACGGTAAGGGTCAAGTGCGCGTCAAAACAGCAGATGAAGCACGTGCTGCCTTCGCTAATCTGGGCGGACAGGCGTGCGTGCTGGAAAAGATGCTGCCGCTGAAGCTGGAAATCTCGGCGATTGTCACCCGCAGCTCGGCGACTGCACATGCGGTGTTTCCGGTATCGGAAAATCAGCACGCCAACGGCATTCTTGATGTCAGCATCGTCCCGGCTCGCGTATCGACCGATCTGGCCGCGCAAGCCCAGACCATGGCCGTGCAACTGGCACAGGCGCTTGATTATATCGGCGTGCTGGCGGTGGAATTCTTCGTACTCGACGACGATTCGTTGGTGGTCAACGAGATTGCGCCACGTCCGCATAACTCCGGGCATTTCACCATCGACGCCTGTCTGGTGAGCCAGTACGAGCAGCAGGTGCGTGCCATGTGCGGCCTGCATCCGGGCGATAGCCGTTTGCTGACACCCGTGGTGATGGTCAACTTGCTGGGTGATGTCTGGCAGGATGATGGTGGCGAGCCGAAATGGGATGTACTGATGCAGGCGCCCAACACTCGACTGCATCTATATGGCAAAAAAGCAGCACGTCCGGGCCGAAAGATGGGACACTACTGCGTAATGGCTGACAGTGCCGATACAGCACTCGCTCAGGCAGAGGCGCTTAAAGAAACCCTTTGACCGGATAGTGTGCCCGCATGACCCGCATGCCAGACTGGCTGGAGTGGAGCCGCAAGATCGGGCCCGCCTATGAATTGGTTGATCCCAACTACGTGCGCGGCGTGAATGTCGAGTTTTTCAATCACACCGCGCGCAGTCTGCATCTGGTTGGCTACGATCACCTTGCTGATCTATATCCCGCTGGCGTCAGCCGCGATGCGGGCGCTTTGACGCGTTTGATGCTGACGGCGGACGGATTGACCCTCTCGGCCATTACTCAGGTGGCTGATACTACTCGTTCAAAACACTGGTATTCACGTCTGCGCAACTGGGTGAAGCCGACGTATGGCGCCTGTTCGCTGGCGCTCTATACCCGGTTTGCCAACGGTATGCACTTCATCACCGATATCGGCGATCCCAAACTCGACCGCAATGATCCGACCGGCATTCATCTGATGACCCTGCCCATGCATACTGAAGCGCAGGATCTGGCAAGGGTGCATATCGAGCGATTACGCGCCTACAGACTGGCTTTGCCGCTGGTGCGGCCGGTGCCCTTCGGGGATTATCGCGATTACCAGCGCATGGAAAATCTGCTCGCTGGTCGCCGCGAGCATGCAGGCTGATCATCTGAGGTGAGCCAAACGGTCCGAATGGGGTAAAATAGCGGATTGACTATATCGCTCCCTGAGGACCGTCATGACCGGCCTGACCCAATCCAATCTCAGTTCGCTCAAGAAAATCTACGCTGGCAAAGTTCGTGATCTGTACGAGATCGACGACAAGCGCATGCTGATGATTGCAACTGATCGTCTTTCCGCCTTTGACGTGATTCTCGGTGAGCCGATTCCGGAAAAAGGCAAGATCCTGACTGCGATCTCCAATTTCTGGTTTGCCAAGCTGGCTGACGTGGTGCCGAATCATCTGACCGGTGATCGCGCCGAAGACGTGGTGTCCGCAGCCGATCTGCCGCAAGTCGAAGGCCGTGCCGTGGTGGCCAAGCGCCTGAAGCCGGTGCCGGTTGAGGCGATTGTGCGCGGTTATCTGGCAGGCTCCGGTCTCAAGGAATATCGCCAGCATGGCACCGTATGCGGCATTGCGCTGCCAGCAGGTCTGCGCGAAGCAGACAAGCTGCCGGAACCGATTTTCACGCCTTCTACCAAGGCTGCCGTGGGTGATCACGACGAGAACATCTCGTTTGACGAGTTGGCTGGCAAGATTGGCACCGATCTGGCCAATCAGGTACGTGAAACCGCTATCCGTCTCTATAAGGCCGCTTCGGAATATGCGGGTACACGCGGCATCATCATTGCCGACACCAAGTTCGAGTTCGGTCTGGACGAAGATGGCACACTGACCCTGATGGATGAAGCGCTGACCCCCGATTCGTCGCGCTTCTGGCCGGCAGACCAGTATCGCGTGGATTGCAGTCCGCCCAGCTTCGACAAGCAGTTTGTTCGTGACTGGCTGGAAGCCAGTGGCTGGAACAAGCAAGCGCCCGCACCGGCTGTACCGGTGGACGTCGCACAGAAGACGGCTGACAAGTATCGCGAAGCACTGGACCGTCTGACCGCCTGATCGCCGGTATATTGGGATGCGCCTTCGAGCCAGCTATGCTGATAGCTGGCTCTGGAGGAGGCATCCATGGCATTTTCGCTTTTCAAACGTCTGCTGGGACTGGACACACCGTCTCCGGTCGCAGCCCCCCGTCCTAGTCCTGCACCTTCGCTATCGCGGGTGCCTGCAGACACTCAGGCCGACTTAAGCGAGCGCACCGGCCCCGCCACCATGCTGCACCGTGATCTGATGGTCAGCCGCGAGCTGCAGATTCTCGGGCACCACTTCCGTCTGCGCGAAAGCGTCCAGCGTCGTCACGATGCGGCTGCAGGTGAACTCACGCGCATGTACGATGAAGCCCTGCTACGGCATTTTATCGCTGAAGAGGCGCTGCGACCCTTCGGGCAAAAACTGATCTGTCTGGATGTGTCGATCCATGTGCTGGATAGTGCCTTGCTGGCTGCATTGCCGCCGGGGCAGTTTGTCCTGATACTGGATGTCAGCACGCAACCCCAGCCGTGCGCGGAGACTGCGGAGCTGATGCGTCGACTGCGTGCGTCCGGCTATCAATTCGGGATTCGTCTGGATGGGCAAGGCGAGGCGAAGTCTTGGCTGCCGCTGGTTGATTTGGTGCATCTGTCCATGCCCGAGCATCATCCAGAATCCCTGTCTGCCATGCTGACGGATATCCAGTCAATTGCCCCGCATGCAAAGGTACTGCTGGCAGATATCCGCTTTTATGAAGAGATGCAGACTGCGCGCCAGTTGCCGGTTGAGATGCTGGAAGGTCGATATCTACGCCATCGAGAGCCGGTTCAGCCTGGGGATCTGGATGCAGGATATATGCGCCTCTTGGAAACCCTGAATCTGGTGCGTGCCGAAGCGGACGCTGCTGACATAGCGCGATCCCTCAAATTCGACCCCCTCCTCAGTTTCAAGTTGCTGCGCTTTGTGAATTCGCCTGCGGCGGGCTTGGTGACACCGGTAGATAGCATTGAACGGGCGGTGATTGTACTTGGACACCAGCAGCTGTATCGCTGGCTGTCGTTGTTGCTCTACAGTCAGGCACAGCCAGATGGCGGGCAGCCGGTGCTGATGGCAACTGCGCTGATGCGGGGACGCATGATGGAGCTGCTGGGAAAACGTCTGTTCAAGCGCGAGCATCATGACGCGCTATTTACAGTTGGACTTTTTTCGGTGCTCGACGTGATGCTGGGACAGCCGATGGCGAAGATAGTCGATCACCTGTCCCTGCCTGCCGAGATGGCGAGCGCACTGGTGAGCCGGGAAGGGCGCTATGCGTCGTTGCTCGAATTGGTGCTGGCCTGTGAAGAAGGCGATCAGCCTGAAGCCGATGCCTTGTTCGAGGCTGCCCATGTCACGCGGCTGGAAGTCAGCCGTGCCCAGATCGAGGCACTGCACTGGATGGAAGAGGTCGGTCAGGCCAGCTGACGCAAGCTGAGAATATGACGCCACTCTGCTTCGGTCACGGGTGTGATCGACAGCCGATTGCCGCGCTTGAGCACAAGCATGTCGGCCAATGCAGGATCGATGCGCATCTGATCGAGTGTAATGACCGGGAAACGCGCCCTGAAGCGCACATCGACTTGCATCCAGCGCGGTTGTTCCGGGGTGGACTTGGGGTCGTGATATTTGCTGGCAGAATCAAATTGCGTCGGATCCGGGTACGCGTTCGAGCAGACTTCTGCGAGGCCTGCGATACCCGGTATGGCACAGCTGGAATGATAGAAGAGTACGCCATCGCCCTGTTGCATCTCATCACGCATAAAATTACGTGCCTGATAATTGCGCACGCCATACCAGCCCACGGTTTGATCCGGTTTGTTAAACAGATCGTCGATTGAGACATCATCCGGTTCGGATTTCATCAGCCAGAATGCCAAGGGGATCTCCTGAGGGCGAAGCGCGCGTCATACGCTATTGGATGCGCGACTATACCCCAATTAGCTGGCAGACAAGCTTGTAGAGTGAATCGCGGCGCACTGGTTTGTTCAGGTGGCCATCCAGCGTAGCGCTCGTGGCAAGCGTGGTCCGTCCCGGGGTGTGCAGCAAAATGCGCCGTAGACAGGGATGATGCTGATCCAGCCATGCTAGACAGGCCGGGAAGTCTGCCAAGCCCGCGTCCAGCAAAATGGCGGCTGGCAGGATGGATACACTATTGGTGCGGGACTGCATACCCTGTAAGTCGTGATCCTGAATTGTCTGGATACCCCATTCAGCAAGCATACCCGCAAGATGTGTGCGTACTTCGGGGTGGTCATCCACGATCCACAGGATCTGATCTTGGAATGCATCTGGTATGGGTTGCTCGATTGCCTTGCTGAGGACTGTAAATGGTAATTCGAACCAGAAGGTCGAGCCTTGTCCGGGCGAACTGTTCAGGCCAATCTGTCCACCCATGAGTTCAGCGAGTCGTTTGCAGATCGACAGACCCAGTCCCGACCCGCCATATTTACGTGTAATGGAACTATCAGCCTGAGTAAATGGCGTGAAAAGCTCCCGCTGCTTTTCGTCGGAAATGCCGATGCCGGTATCGCGGATGTCGAAGCGTAACAGGGCGTGCCCATCCTCTTCGGACAAACAGCGAACCTGAAGCGAAATGAAGCCGGAAGCGGTGAATTTCAGGGCGTTGCCGAGCAGATTGTTGAGGATCTGTCTCAGTCGTACCGGATCGCCGGCAAGAACGGGTGGAAGTGCCGGCGGCAAATCCACCACCAGCTCGAGCGGTTTAGCAAAGATGCGCGGTGCCAGCAGGTCACACACTTCATGAATCAGCAGCGGTAGATTAAAGTCGACATGCTCGATATCCATGCGTCCGGCATCAATCTTGGAGAAATCGAGAATATCGTTGATGACCGCGAGAAGCGCTTGCGCACTATGCTGGACGGTTTGCGCATACTCGCGTTGTTCTTCGTCGAGATCAGTGGAAAGCAGCAGCTCACTCATCCCGATCACCCCATTCATCGGCGTGCGGATTTCATGGCTCATATTGGCCAGAAATGTGCCTTTGACGCGATTGGCGGCTTCAGCCTGATCACGTGCAGCCTTGAGCGCAGCCTCGTATTCCTTGTGTTCGATGCTTAGCGCAGCGATATGGGCGGCACCCAAGAGCACGCCTTCCGGATGTCCGTCCTCTGGCGGTTCTACCAGTGACATTACCCCCAGCACCTTGCCGCGCCCGACAATGGGTTGGCTGAGTAGTGCATATCCACCCAGCCCAGTCGAACCGGATATATGCAGATTTACACTGCCATCGGGCATCCACGGACTGTCGTTATGTCCCGGGGAAAAGGTTTTCCATTCATCGGGTACGTTTGAACGTGCAGGGGCGTGTGCAATGAGATGCAGCTGATGATGGTCGTCGAATAGATAGATCAGGCAGTAGGTAGCAGGTATGTGCCGCAGGGTACTGATGGCAATACGGCTCATCAGTTCCGGTAATTGATCGCCGGCCACAATGTGTTCCAGCACCTCGCTGCGACTGGCCATTTCTTCCTGTTGCCGTACCAATTGCTGCCGGCTGCGCTGAACATGGCCAATATACCCCAGCGCCGCGCCCAGTAAACCGAACAAGCCTAGACCGGACAATACCCATGTGAGGAGGCGTTGACGTTCCTTTTGCTTAAATGTTTCCAGATTACTGACGGGTTCGAATGCGCAGATGACCAAATCTTCACCTTGCACGTGATGTGATGCCCACACACCGGGTTCGGGCACTTTGTCAAAGCGAAGCAGGGAAAGTCGTCCGCGGGTTGGCCAGCGTGATAGGGGCAGATCGGGGAAACTGCGGCGCTTGTAGCGTGCCTCCAGGGCATCCAGATCAGCCCGTTCCAGCTTGTGATCAGGGATGCGGTAGTATTGCAGATCCGGATTCCGAGCCAGTACGACGACACCATTTCCGTCTGCCAGGAAGGCATATTTACTGGTCAGCCAGGGTTGGAAAAAGGAAATATCGACTTTAACGACCGCAACACCCACGATGGTTGCACCATACCGAACCGGGGCGGAAAAATACAGACCCGGAATATTGGTTGAACGACCCACGGCAAACTGGTGGCCGGGCTGTCCCGCCATCGCCATTTTGAAATAATCGCGATCGCGGAAGTTCTCGCCGACCATCGAGTTTTCTTTGCCGAAGTTACTGGAGGCGACGGCGTTTCCGTGACGATTGATCAGCCAGATGTTGCTGATCGACTTGTACGCTTTCGAGGCACGCAAAAGGGAAGCACTGATCGTTTGTACATCTGGCAGCATCTCCCACTGCATGCGCATGGTGAATGCAGTGCGCGCCTCCTGTAATTCCGTATGCTTGGCTAGCAAGGCTTGTACATCAGGGCTCTCTGCTACCGTGGCAGGGATGCCGTGCAGTAAGTCCAGTGAATCGCTGATGCCATGGCTAATCTGACCCACCATTTCTTCCAGCTGCCGGGTCGCATCACTGACAGCCGCTTGCTTTTCCAGTTCGGTGTCGTTCAGCGAGATACTGGCGCCGAACAATATCCACGCCAATGCCCCCATGGCGCAGCATAAGCTGAGCACCGCAGGGTGGATGCGGCTGAGGCGTTGGGCTTGGCGAGCAATCATGGGGCCGTTGCACAAGTGACAGATTTCCAGTTTAGGCGGGAAATGCCGTCAGGTCACGAGGTGAATCGAGTGTTTGATCAGTGGCCTATCTCGTCGTGATCTCATACACCCGCGACTCGGTCAGTACCGCATCCAGCCGCGCATCGTGGGCTTCCAGTGGCAGCGAATCCACGCGCTGACAGTCGTAGGCAATCCCGATCAGGCGGGGCTTGCGCCAATGCTGCCGCTGGCGCGAGAAGGAAAACGTGCAGTCATAGTACCCTCCACCCTGACCCATGCGGCCACCCTGTGCATCAAAGCCGGTGAGCGGCACCAGCACCGCATCCAGATCACGGCCGCGCACGCGCTTTTTCCCGACATATTCGCTGATGCCGTAACAATTGCGCTGCCAGCGCCCGTGCGGATCGAGCAGCGAGGCAAAATGCATCTTCCGTCCACGTCTGGGGACGACCGGCACGCAAACATCTACACCGAAGCGCAGCATCGTCACAATGCTTACGTCTAGCGACAACTCTGAGCCCAGTGCCAGATAGGCGGCTACCCGCCGCCCGCGCTTCAATAGTCGCAGTGTGCGCAATCTTCGCGCAACCTCGGTCGCTGCCCGCTGGCGCTCCGCGACCGGAATGGCCGCACGCCTGCGACGCAGCGCTTTGCGTAGTTCGGCTTTGCTACTTTTGAGTGTATCGGACAAGCGTGGAGATGTTGGCATATCAGCGAAAGCTGGCCGCCATTCAGTCACGCTGACGCGCATCAGCGCGGTCCCCCCGCGGCGGCGGGGGCGGAGGGGGTGGAACAAATCAGCGAACAATCTACATACGTAAAGATGCCGCCGATGCGCCAGGGTCCCCCTGGCGAAGCACTGCCAGTTACCCAACCTGGCAGCCCATTTAGAGAGATCCCCGCAGTCACTGCGTAGCCCGTATCTTGAACCTGACGGTTCAAGTGGCCACAGACCGGTCCGTTTCAGGCGCCGCCGACAAAGGGCTTCGCACACCCACGGACACACGCCGCGCAGCCAGAGGCAATATATTGGTTCAAAGAATCTGGGCCGACGCAGCGCTGCGAGGAAAAAACAGTTCGGGATAAAGAGCAGCGAACGATGTGACCAGCAAAGCCTGCCTAGAACAGATTCTGCTGCGGCTCGTTCAATGTGTCGTCGATCAACGACTCCATGCCAGCGATTTTACGCCGAATGTCCGCCATGTCAAAACCGCCGCCGACACGCGTATTCATGTATTCGTGGGCGATATTGAGCGCGGCCATGATGGCGATCTTGTCGATGCCCATCACATTGCCGCTATCACGGATTTCTTTCATCTTGCGGTCGATGAAGATGGCTGCTTCAAGCAAGGCCGTTTCCTCATCCGCCGGGCAGGCCACGCGAAATTCGCGACCCATGATATTGATATCGACTTCCTTGCGATCGCTCATGGGGCTTCCTCCTCGGCGACCTCGGCAGGCAATCTGGCCAGCAGGGCATCAATGCGCGTGCGGGCACCTTCCACCTTGTCGCTCAGGCGCTTATTGTCGCGGCGCAGCTCGAGAATTTCCTGGCGGAATTGCTGATTCTCGGTGCGGAGCTGGCGGCACAAGCCGACCAGCGTGGTGAGTTTTTCTTCCAGTTTAATCAGTTCGGTATCCATGACATCGGGTCCGGATCAATGAGTCATCGTCATTCTATCAGGCGAGCGGCCGTTTGGTGTGTCGGCTGAATGACCTACAACAGGTTACAATACAGGATTATCCGTAGCGAAAGCAGATGCATCATGAGCGAACCCGTCCGTTTATCCAAGCGCATGGCCGAACTGGGCTTGTGTTCACGCCGCGAGGCCGATGAATATATCGAGCGTGGATGGGTCAAAGTTGATGGCATCGTGATCGATGTACTGGGCTCGCGCGTGTTGCCGACGCAACGCATCGAACTAGATAAGCGCGCCGAAGTCGCCCAGACCCAGCGCGTCACTATCCTGATCAACAAGCCGATCGGCTATGTGTCCGGTCAGGCAGAGGATGGCTACAAGCCCGCCTCGCTGCTGATCCTGCCGGAAAACCGCTATGTCGGCGACCGCTCCGGCATCGAGTTCAACCGAAGCCACCTGCGCGGTCTGGCGCCCTCGGGTCGTCTGGATATCGACTCAACCGGCTTGCTGGTGCTGACGCAGGATGGCCGAGTGGCCAAGGCGCTGATCGGTGACGAAACCAAGATCGAAAAAGAATATCTGGTGCGGGTAGAAGGCCGGCTGGATGCAGAAGGCATGAAGCTGCTCAACCACGGCCTGAGTCTCGACGGCGTCAAACTACGCCCGGCCAAGGTCAGCTGGCAGAACGAAGACCAGCTGCGCTTTGTGCTGCGCGAGGGTCGCAAGCGCCAGATCCGCCGCATGTGCGAACTGGTCGGCCTGCGCGTGGTGGGCCTCAAGCGCGTGCGTATTGGCCGCATTCCGCTGGCCGATTTGCCGATGGGGCAGTGGCGCTACCTGCGTCCGGAAGAGAAGTTCTAATCCACAGGCAATACGTGGCCCCGGCGCAAGGCATTGCGCCGGGAGGGACGCTTACCCACGCCCCGCAAACACAAACCTGATTACAACCAGCCCCAGCGTAAAGCAGAAGGCATACCAGAAGTGATAGCGAGGCTGGATGTCGGATTGATTCGCCGCGCGGCGCAAGGCCAGCGTGCGAGCAACATAGCCAGACAGCAGTGGTGCGAGTAGCAGATTGGCAATGCGCAAGGCTGGCCAGTGAATCGCGGTAAGCGGCAGGATCAATAGCGACAAGCCGCCGACGACCCCTCCCAAAATGGACCAGAAGGCGCAATGTGCCGACGCCTGTCCCTTATCTTCCGTTGTGTGCCGGGCAGCAGCCCACTCAAAGGGGATGGCCGCCAGCACGTTGAGCAGAAATTCGCCCGCACCTTGCAGGATCAGGATGAGGAGGGTTTCCATGTGGCCGTGGTTGAGATTGCGACAGGTCTGAATATATCGCATATGAAGACCTGTGCATGCATTGGCAGTCATTGAAACCTCTCGGGCAGACAGGTAATCTCAATCACTGCCCTGTGACCGATCGAGATCGTCATGACCATCCTGCTGACGCCGCGCTTGCGGCTGGAACCCTTATCCGACCAGCATTTCGAGCCGCTGCACGCGCTCAACAGCCTGCCTGAGGTGATGCGCTATATCACGGGTAAACCCAACACGCCCGAGGATACGCAGCGCATGATCGATCGCGCCAATGATCGCTGGCCGAAGTACGGCTTTTCATGGTGGGCGTGGATAGATCGCGAGCGGGATCAGTTTGTCGGTACGGGATGCATCCAGCATCTGGGCTGGGACCCGGATAATCCGCTGGAAATTGGCTGGCGATTGCACCCGGCTCATTGGCGCAAAGGCTATGCCTCGGAGGCGGCACAGGCGATGGCGGCGTTTGCGTTCGATGACCAGCATGCGCCGGTACTGCGGGCGATTTGCCATCCCGACAATACGGCATCTGCTGCCGTGATGAAGCGACTCGGCATGCATGCCTGCGGGGTTGAACGATGGTATGACATGGAAGTGGCGGCGTATGAAATGTCGGCAGACGCTTGGCGGCAGCGCCACTTTTGAAAACGACAATGTAAGGAGGATGAATCAAAAATGAGAGCGGGCTTGATACGGTGTGTGCTCACCATGGTGCTGGTTGCAGCTGCTGGGCAGACGCCCGCTTGGGCAGAGACGGATTGCAAGGCTGCCTACGAGGCGCATCTGAAAACCGATCTGGTGTTGGACTATCAGGCGTTTGACCAAACGCAGCATCAGGGATTTCGGGCGCTGGGCGATCTGGCGTGCCATGCCGAGGCCGCAGACCTGATCGAGGCGTATATTGCCCATACGCAGGCTAAACAGAGCTCGCTCAAGTGGCATATTGCCCAGCTGCGCGCACATAGCGGCGATTATGCTGCTGCACTGCGTTACGCCGAGCAGAGCATCGACCCGGAAGAGTCGCTGGAAAAAGACCGCTTACGCTGGAACGACTACGTGCTGGCTACCATGGCTTTCCTCAAGCATGACAAGGCATCCTTGCTCGCGCATCGTGCCAAGGTGGAGGCAGATATTGAGCGTCATCGCGGCAATGGGATGAATCTCCGTCTGCTGGATGCATTCGTGAAATATTTCGATTCCTCTTATGCCGAGGCGATGCAGCATATTGAAAAATGATTTGGCGGATGTCCTTACTCCCACCCCCATCTGGCAAACCCTCTCAGCGCCCCTGACTCCGCCGCCCCGAGTCTGTTTGCTGCCTTATACCGTTGATGCATTTTCACCTGCGCTATTTTGTGCGCATGAAAATTGAGCAAGGTCACAGGCACGGAAATGGCGATGCAGCCCAGTGAGTTCACATCCTGCTGTTTTTGATCGTGCACAAGGGTGATTCGGAATTAGGTATGTAAGTTGCTCAAGCCTTATTTTTATTCAGTCGTATACCTACGAATGCACCTGAAAGGGTGATTGTCATTGCAATAATCTGGATGAAAGGGGGCATTAATACGAAATGATTGATATCGCATACAAAAAATATTGCAGGCGTCATTACCCCAAACCCAGTTGCACCCCAGGCGGCCGATATGTTGAATGGAGTAGAAATAATTAGTGCAATCAAAAATGCATGGGATTTTCTTACTTTGCGAGCGGCATATTGTCCAATTGCCATTGGTAGAAAGAAGGCTAGTATTGGTCCCCATATTAAGTAAAAAAGAGAAAGGAAAAATACGGATCCGCATACTATATTACCCATTATTTTATTTCCTCCGTCTCGTGATTTTTGGATAGCAAATTAACTTTGTAGGCGTTCATTCCATAATTGGTAATTAATGCTAATGTGCAACTGCACGCAGTTCAAATTTTATTGAAATAGTGATCTTATCCCGATCGTGTGGCATCGGATGTCACGGGATATCAATATTGATTTGACGCAATTTGTATAAGTGTTGACGGAAACGGGTCGTGTCGTCAATGGCCTGTGTGGCGGCCAATCTGGTCTTTAGCATTGGCAGTGATAGGAATATTTTCGTGTCCAGTAAGTTTAGGCGCGGGCGCATGGAGGGTCAAATCGGGCGCAGATAGTTGTTGCAGGCGCCCCCTCCCGGCACAAAGCCTTGTGCCGGGGCGAGGTTTGACCGGATGAGTCGGAGCGATCAGGGACGCTTGGCGAAGAACTGGATCGTCTGCACCGGCACAGTGGAGGGCGGGGGTTGCTTGAAGATGTGCGGCTTCATCGCGCCGACCACGTGCATCTCGCAGGGCTTACAGTCGAAACGCAGGGTGTAGGTGTGGTCGCCGGTTTTGAGCGTCATCGGTTCGGCGCGCACCTGGCCTTGTACGCCCTTCACGCCCTTGGCCTGCTTGGGGCAGAGGTTGTAGCTAAAGCGCAGGCAGTGCTTGGTGATCATCAGGCTGACTTCGCCTGCTTCTTCATGCGACTCGTAGGCGGCATCGATCAGCTGCACGCCGTGGCGCGTGTAGAAGGCGCGGGCGGCGTCGTTGTAGACGTTGGCTAGATAGCTGAGTGAGGTGTCCGGATAGGGCACGGGCGGCTGGGTTTCGGCCTTGCGCTCGGGGCGTTGCCAGGCGCGGACGCGGCCGGCTTCGAGCTGTTCGATGGCGTCGCGGCGCAGAGCGTTGAGACTGGAGGCCGGCACAAACCACGGCTGTTGCAGCTTCAGGCTGATATCGACTGCGCGGAAAATAGTGTTACCCAGCTTGCCGAGGTTGTCGCGCAGGGTTTGTGTGGCTTTGTCGACGTTTTGCGCGGGTTCGAGCGCCATAGCCAGCGTGGCCTGAGCACGCACGCCATCTTCATCGACTACATCCAGGGTTAGCCCGGTATCGCTGTCGCTGAGTGTCATCCACACATCGATACGGCGCTCGGCAGACTTCTTCTGTAGCGCTTGCTCCCAGGCGTGGTCGCGGTTGCGGTTGATGCGCAGACCGGCTTTGAAGCCGGGGCGCTCGGCCAGTACTTCATTGGGCCAGACGCGCCAGATGGCGTTTTCTTCGCCTTCCCCGATTTTTTCCACGATATTGGCTTGCACGCCAAATACTTCGCGCTTGTGCATGTAGTTCAGCCCGTCGCCATTGGCGAGCGCTTCCGGTGTTTCAAGATCAAAATGGTCCTTGGCGACGCGTAACACGGTGCCGACTGGCACGCCGACAAACTTGGGCGAATCAAATGCGCCGACGTCGCTCTCTTCGCGGCCGTTCACAAAGTAATCTGTGTGGCCGCGATGGAAGGTTTTATCCACATCCGGCGTGAAGAAGATGTCGCTCTTGCCGCTCGCTGCACGGGTAAATTCCGGGCGGTTGTCCATCAGGTCGTCTAGCAGCTGGCGGTAGTGGGCGGTGATGTTTTTCACATAGCCCATGTCCTTGTAGCGGCCTTCGATCTTGAAGGAGCGCACACCCGCATCGACCAGTGCTTCGAGGTTAGCACTCTGGTCGTTGTCCTTCATCGACAGCAGATGCTTGTCGAACGCCACCACCGCGCCGTTTTTGTCAGTCAGCGTGTAGGGCAGGCGGCAGGCTTGCGAGCAGTCGCCGCGATTGGCACTGCGGCCGGTATCGGCGTGGCTGATATAGCACTGGCCGGAATAGGCCACACACAGCGCACCGTGGATGAAGAATTCCAGCGTGGTATCGAGCGGCATGGCATCGCGGCAGGCGCGGATCTGCTTGAGATCCAGCTCGCGGGCCAGCACCACTTGCGAGAAGCCCGATTCGGCCAGAAAGCGCGCCTTCTCCGGGGTACGGATATCGCACTGCGTACTGGCGTGCAACTGAATCGGCGGGATATCCAGTTCCATGATCCCCATGTCCTGCACGATGAGCGCATCGACGCCAGCGTTGTACAGCTCGATGATCTGCTGGCGAGCCGGTTCCAGCTCCGCATCATGCAGGATGGTATTGAGCGTGACAAAGATGCGGGCGTGGTAGCGATGGGCAAATTCCACGAGTCCTGCGATATCGGCAATGCTGTTGGAGGCATTGTGGCGCGCACCAAAGCCCGGCCCGCCGATATATACGGCATCGGCACCGTGCAATATGGCTTCACGGCCGATTTCAGCCGTTTTGGCAGGGGACAATAGTTCGAGTTGGTGCGGCAACAGGCTCATGGAGGCTCGGGGATGAGGCAAAAAGGTCGAATAGTATAGCGGAATCAAGCGTTTGCGACGAGATGTGCAGGTCGCTTGATCGATTGGCGGTTGATCCGACTGTCGGCGCGCTGTTCTGGTGTACACGCATTATAAATAAAGGAGTTATGTAGATAGATGCGCATGGCGGACATGGAGGCAGTGCCGATGGATCGACGTTTGAAGAGGCTGGAAGCCGTTCAGGAAATGGTGTTGTCCATCGATTTACTGCAATCATCCTGTGATGACCTGACAGTTTTTCTGGCAGCGGTGCATGCTGAACTTAGCCGGATCATCTATGCGGAAAACTTCTATGTTGCACTCTACGATGCAGACCGGCATGGATTTCAGATCGTGTACATGTGCGATTCGGAAGATGAGATCTCCGATCCGGATCATCTTGAGGTCGTGAGTGATCAGTATCAGTCGCTTACCGCATGGGTGGTACTCAATCGCAAGCCTTTGATTCTGACGGCTGCGCAGGAAGAGGAAATCAGCAAGACCCTGCCTTCGGGCCGGTTTACCAATGGCAAGGTGGCCGAGCACTGGATGGGCATGCCCTTGCTGCGGCGCAATGGTAGCTGCCTCGGCGCGATTGTGACGCAGAGTTACGATCCGGCACGCACGTTCAGCGAGGAAGATCAGGCGCTGTTCCGTTTCATTGCCAACCATATCGCCACCGTTGTCGATCAGTTGCAAACGGTGAAATGGCTGGAGCAATCGATCAGCGATCGCACCGCCCTGCTGGAAGCCGAAGTAGCTGATCGCAAACGGGGTGAGCAACTACAGCATGCTCTGTACGAAATTGCCGCGTTGTCCGCAGAAGGCGGAGATGTGGTGGGACATTACAAGCGGCTGCATGAAATATTTGGCCGGGTGATGTATGCACCGAATTTTGTGGTGGCTCTGTACGACGAATCCTGTCAGGAAATCAGCATTGCGTACATCGTTGATGAAAAGGAAGATTCGGCCTCTCCGGATGCACCTGTCGTGCGCAAGTTCCCCATGGGTGAGGGGATGACTTCTTTGGTGATCCGCAGCCGCCAACCGTGGTTGATTGATGGCGCGCTGTGTGACGAACTGCAGGCGACCGGCCGCATCGGCAAGCTGTATGGCAGCCGTGATTTTTACAGCTGGATGGGTGTGCCATTAATTGTCGAAGAACACCTATACGGGGTGCTGATCGTTCAGAGCTATGACCCCGATGTGTTGTACAACCAGAGCGATCTGGAGGTGCTGAATTTCATTGGAAACCATGTTGCGGCTGCACTTGCACGATGGACTGCCGATCACGAGTTGAAGGAAGCGCAGGCTGGTTTGACAAGACGAAATGCCGAGCTGAGCGACGCTCTCGAATCGCTGAAGGTAGCTCAGGCCGAACTGGTGCGTCAGGAAAAGCTGGCTTCACTGGGCGGTTTGGTCGCGGGTATCGCGCATGAGGTGAATACGCCACTAGGCATTTGTGTGACGGCAACCAGCCATCTCTCCGAAGAGTTGAAACTGGTTGAAGCAGATCTGAATAACGACCAGCTCGATGAAGATGGATTGCGCAATTTTTTCAAGACGGCAGGTGAGGCTGTGCGCATTCTGCAGGCTAATACCCAGCGTGCGGCGGCACTGGTGCGCAGCTTCAAGCAGGTTGCAGTGGATCAATCGTCTGATGTAGCACGTGATTTCAATCTGGGAGCCTATCTGGATGAAATCATACTGTCGCTACGACCTAATCTGAAAAATTCCAGCCATGCGGTGAATCTGGATTGTCCGCCAGATATCGAGATGTTCAGCTTTCCGGGGGCGCTGTCGCAGGTGGTCAGCAATTTGGTGATGAATTCGCTGATTCATGGATTCGACGGCGTGACCGGTGGAAAGATTGATCTATCCGCCCGTCGTGAAGGCGATGTGGTGCGTCTGATTTATCAGGATACTGGCAAGGGGATGGACGAAGCATCGTTGCAAAAGCTGTTCGATCCCTTCTTTACCACCAAGCGTGGGCAGGGGGGGAGCGGGTTGGGCGCACATATTGTGTTCAATCTGATTACCGGGGTGCTGGGCGGCAAAGTAAGCGTGAGCAGCAAGTCCGGTGAGGGATTGCGCTATGAGTGTCTGCTGCCAGTGCGTCAGGCAGGCAAGGCTGCTGCCTGATTGAATGTCTTCAATGACAAGGCCGCCCTCGGGCGGCCTTGCTACGTCGATTGCATGCGCCGATAGAATGTCTAGTCCGGGAAACGTTCGCGAATGGCTTTGGCTGTATCTAGCCGGGTCAGCAGCAGATCGACAATTTCCGGGTCGAGATGGCTGCCCGCTACCTTTTTGACGTATTCGATCACATCACCCTCTGCCCATGCCGGTTTGTAGACGCGCTGATGGCTGAGGGCATCAAACACATCGGCCACGGCGACGATCCGGGCATAGGCGTGGATACTCTTGCCTACGAGTCCGCGCGGGTAGCCACTGCCATCAAAGCGTTCATGATGTTCGTGGCAGATGATGGCGGCAGCCTGCAGAATCGGGCGATTCGAGCCTTCCAGTAGTTTGTGGCCGACCACCGGATGCTGCTTCATAACCTCCCACTCCTCTTCCGTCAGTTCGCCCGGCTTGAGCAGCACGGAATCCGGGGTGGCGATCTTGCCGATATCGTGCATGGGTGCGGCGCGGCGGATGATCTCAGCTTCTTCGGGCGGCAGGCCATAGGACAGTGCCAGCATATGGCTGAGTTCGGCAATGCGTTTGACGTGATTGCCCATTTCCTGCGAGCGCGATTCCACCAGATTGCCTAGACGGTTGATCAGCTCGCTCTGTGTATCGACAATTTCCTGATTCAGCAGCAGATTTTCAAAGGCGATGCCGACGCTGGACGAGAAGATGTCGAGCAGCTGGGAGTCAAGCTGGTCGATTTTGGTGACGCCTTTGAGGACCAGCAGCGTCGCTTTTCCCCCTTTGCTGGAGAAATAGCCAACGTAGGTATCATCTTCCAGAATGGAGGTGCGGCGGCGTTGGGCTTCCATGAGGGCGGACATCAGACCCGGGTCGAGCTTGTCCTCGGGGGCAATGTCGCCAATGCTGGCCAGTACTTCCATCTGATTCTCGGTGGGAATGGCACTGACGCCCTTCACGCGTACCAGAATGCTTTGTTCATCCAGGCGCAAGAGTGCCACCACTTGCTGCAAGAGTCCGTTGGCAAATTCGCGCAGGTTGCGGGATTCAAAAACGCGTGTGGAGGCAGAGATGACTTTTTCCAGCCCCACCTGATAGCGCAACTGTGCCAGGCGTGCAGTCTCGATCTGCGAAATATCCCGATAGGCGCGCAGGGCGGCAAATAGCGTCGTGAACAGCTTTTTGCGGTCGAGCTCCGTCTTTTCCTTGTAGTCGTTGATATCGTATTCAACGATGACTTCTTCTTCGGGCGCCTGACCCGGCTGACCGGTACGCAGCACAATGCGGGTAAAGCGGTTGCCCTGTTCCTGCCGCAGCCAGCGTGCAGTTTCCAGTCCGGCGGTTTCGCTTTCCATCACCACGTCGAGCAACACCAGTGCGATGTCTTTTTCCCGAGCCAGAATTTCGCGTGCTTCGGCACCGCTATACGCGTGCAGGAAGAACAGCGAGCGTTCGTCCAGCACAAAGCGAGACAAGGCCATGGTCGTCACTTCATGGATGTCGGGCTCGTCATCGACCAACAGTATCCGCCAGGGTGGCAGGGTCGAAACGGATTTGGACGGCTTCAGAAAGGCCATGGCTTACCTCATATTTCGCGAAGCGGCGGGGCATATCTCTTTCATGTTAGACGCCGGATGGCGGGGGACAAGGTGAAGTGGCTGACCGGTCAGGCGAGCATGTGTATGACTTGCATCAAGTGTGACGCGATTGTTTGGTGTGCGGCGCCACACCCCTGATAAGATGCGCGACATGAATTTAACCCGCCGCGTCCAGCATCGTGTATTGCTTCTGGTATCGCTCGCCATGCTGATGGCTGCGCTGATGCCGGCGGCCGCTCGCGTGCTGTTGGCCAAAGGCCTGCCTGTCTGGCAGGTGGTCTGTAGTACGCCGGTTGCAGCATCCGGGTCTGCTGTGCTGGTAGCGGTGGATGTACCGTCGCCGATCAGTGCGCTGGATGCACATGGTGCAGATTGCGCCTGGTGTCTGCTGCATATTGATCAGGTCATTCCGGTCGCCGATGTTCAGCCACAGACCTTGGCGATGACCGGACAGTCTCTGATTCCTTCACGATTTCTCTCCGCGCCGGTCACGGCCTTTGCGTGGGCGCCTGCTCAGGCCCGCGCCCCTCCTGTCACAGCCTGATTTGCAATCTGTTGCCCCGTTCGGGCTGCGTTTCCCCTTCGCAGCTGCGCGCTTCTGCGTGCACGGGGTATCTGTATCACGCTGATCTGACAGAGTATTTTCATGAATATGATTCGTCATCTTCTGCTGGCCGCATGCGCCGGCATGGGTGCATGCGCATGGGCGCATCCCTCGTTCGACGTCCCCGAAGCTAAGGCGGGCAGTTATTACAAAGCAGTGATCAAGATCGGCCACGGCTGTGATGGATCGGCGACCCGATCTATCGAGGTCACGATTCCGGAAGGCGTGCTGGGCGCACATCCCATGCCCAAGGCGGGCTGGCAGCTCAAAGTCGAAAAGGCACCGCTGGCCAAACCCTATGACAGCCACGGCAAAACCATCAAGGAAGATGTACGTCGTGTGATCTGGGAAGGCGGTTCGCTGCCGAACGATTTCTACGACGAGTTTGTGATGCAGGTAAAGCTACCCGTCGAAGCGGGCACGCTGTACTGGCCAGTGAAGCAATTGTGCGAGCAAGGCGAACACGACTGGCGCGAGATTCCGGCGGCAGGTGAAAAGTCTGCCCATCCTGCGCCGAAGCTGACCGTCCTGCCCAATGAACACGCTGGCCACGCCCACTGATTGCCCCGGAATCCTGTCATGAAATTGCATCAAACTCATCTGAACACCCGTCTTTCTCTGATTGCACTGTCGGTACTGAGTGCCTTGTCCGTGTGTGTGTCTGCCGAAGAGTCGGCTGATCCGCAGCGCGTCGACACAATCTCGATCAGTGGCAATCCCAATGCGGCCCTGCCACAGGCCCGCGCCCAAACCGTCCAGCAAACCGATGCCCGCACGATTGCCGAGACGGTGAACGTGCTGGATACCGAGGACGCGCTGAAATACATGCCCAGCCTGTTTGTGCGCAAACGCAATGCCGGTGATACCCAGCCCGTGCTGGCCACGCGGACCTGGGGCGTGAATTCGAGTGCGCGCAGTCTGGTCTATGCGGACGGCGTGCTGCTGACGGCGCTGGTGGCAAACAACAATACGATCGGTGCGCCACGCTGGGGCATGATCGCGCCGGAAGAAATCGACCGGATCGACGTGATGTATGGCCCGTTCTCGGCGGCCTATGCGGGCAATTCGATGGGGGCCGTCGTCGATATAAAAACACGTCTGCCGGAGCAGTTCGAAGCCAGTATTAACCAGACCCTCGCCAGCCAGTCGTTCAGCCAGTACGGCGTGAGCGATCATTACCTCACCAGCCAGACCGCCTTCCACTTGGGGCACAAGCTCGGTGATCTGGCCATCCGTGTGGATGCCAATCATCAGGACAGCCATAGCCAGCCACTCTCCTATCTCACTGCCGCCAGCCAGCCAACTGGCTCGACGGGTGGCTATGCCGATGTAAACAAGCTGGGACAGGTCGCCAATGTGTATGGCGCCAGCGGCCTGCTGCATACCCGTATGGATACGGTGAAGGCGGCGTTCGACTATCTGCTGGCACCCGGCACGCATCTGGCCTATACGCTGGGCTACTGGCACAACGATGCCGATGCTGGCACGCAATCCTTCCTGCAGAGTAAGACGACGGGCCAGCCGACCTATGCCAATGTCGCCGGATTTGCCAGCGGCACATATGGGCTCGACCAGCAGCATGTCATGCACAGTGCCTCGCTGTCGCACAATGGCACCAGTGATCTGGCCTGGGAGCTGGTGGCGACGTCTTACGATATGAAGCACGACCGCCAGACTTCCCCTTCTGCCGTGGTGACGGGGACGACGCAGTTCCAGCCTGCAGGCAAGGTGGCGGCTTATGACGGTACCGGATGGCAGACCGCAGACGGCAAGGTGGTTTGGAAGCTGTCGCCCGCGCATGAGCTGTCGGCAGGCGTGCATACCGATCGCTATACCCTGAAGAATCCGACCTATACAAACGCCAGCTGGCAGGACGGCCAGCCCTCCACGCTGTTCTCCAATGGCGAAGGCCGCACCGTGACCAGTGCGCTGTGGATTCAGGATGCCTGGCGTATTCAGCCGGGGCTGCGTGCTGTGATGGGTCTGCGGGAAGAATGGTGGCGCGCCGAAAACGGCGTGAATGCCAGTACTAGCAGCGCAGGCAAGCTGACAAGCGTTAACCAGCCCGGTGTCGATGCAGCGCATGCCTCTCCGAAGCTGGCGCTGGAATGGTCGCTGAGTCCGGGTACGCAGCTGACGGCCTCGTTTGGCCGCGCGTGGCGCTTCCCGACCGTGGGCGAGCTGTATCAGCTGGTGTCCACCGGCACGACCTTTACCGCGCCCAATCCCAATCTGAAGCCCGAAGCGGTGACCGCCGCCGAGCTGGCCTGGCGCTATCAGTCGGACGACGCCAGCCTGCGCGTATCGCTGTTTGACGAAAGCGTGCGCGACGCCCTGATCTCGCAAACCGCGACACTGGTACCGGGCAGCAGCCAGACCTACAGCTATGTGATGAACGTCGACAAGACGCATACACAGGGCGTGGAAGTGGCCTTCGAGCGGCAGCACCTTATCTGGCAAGCATTCAGCCTGTCCGGTTCGGTGACATGGGCCGATGCGCGTACGGTGTCTGACCCAAGCTGGGCGGGCACCACGACGGTTGTCGACAAACGACTGCCTTACGTCCCCACCTGGCGTGCCACGCTGCTGGGGAGCTGGCGCTTCAATGAAAACACCACCGGCTCACTGGGTATCCGTTACAGTGGCCAGCAGTATTCCACGCTGGACAATACCGATGTGGCCAATGGTGTATTTGGCGGATTCGACAGCTTTCTGGTGGCCGATGCACACGTGCAGTACAAGCTGGATAAACACTGGAGCGGCACGGCCGGCGTGGATAATCTCGCCAATCGCAAGTTCATCCTGTACCACCCGTTCCCGCAGCGGACCGTGTTTGGCAGTGTGAAGTACGGGTTTTAACGCGAGAGCAACTTAAGCACCCCATGTGCAGCCATCCTGCCACTGGCAAAACAGCCGGTGAGCAGGTAGCCGCCCGTGGGGGCTTCCCAGTCCAGCATTTCGCCTGCGCAGAAGGTGCCGGGCAGGGCGGTGAGCATCAGGCCGTGGTTTAGGGCTTCAAATTGCACGCCACCTGCGGTGCTGATGGCTTCGGCAAGCGGGCGCGGACGCTGGAAGCTGAGTGGCAGGGCTTTGATGGCAGCGGCGAGCCGGGTCGGGTTCTGCATATCGGTTTTGCTGACGCATTCGTAGATCAGCGCAGTGCGCACGCCCTTCAGGCCTAAGCGGCTTTCCAGATGACTCGAGAGCGAGCGTGATCCGCGTGGATGCGCGACTTCGGCCAGCACTTTGTCGGCAGGACGATCCGGCAGCAAATCCAGATATACCGTTTGCGGGCCATGGTCGCGAATGGCATCACGAATCGGCGCACCCAAAGCGTAGATCAGATTGCCCTCCAGCCCTTGCTCGGTCAGCACGCATTCGCCTTTGCGGGCATAGACCGTGCCATTCGGTGCCGTGTAGCTCAGGTGCACCGACTTCAGCGGTGAGCCGGCAAATTTTTGCTTGAGATGGTCGGTCCAGTTCAGCTCGAAGCCGCAATTGGCGGCCTGCAACGGCGCGATATTTACCCCGCGCTGTACCAGTCTCTCCACCCAGCTTCCATCCGATCCCAGCTTGGGCCAGCTCGCACCACCTAGTGCCAGAACCGTCGCCTCGGCACGAACTGTCAGATCGCCATTGGGGGTGCTGAACGTGAGCGCCTCGTCTGCTGACCAGCCGGTCCAGCGATGCCGCACATGCAGGCGCACCCCGCGCGATTTCAGGCGATGCAGCCAGGCGCGCAGCAGCGGCGCCGCCTTCATATCGGTCGGAAACACCTTGCCGGAGCTACCGACAAAGGTTTCGATGCCCAGCCCGTGAATCCACTCGCGCAGCTGGTCCGGCGTGAAGGCATCCAGCAGCCGCTTCACCTCGGCCTGCCGCGCGCCATAGCGCCCGACAAAGGCCTCGTAGGGCTCGGAATGCGTGATATTCATCCCGCCCACACCCGCCAGCAAAAACTTGCGCCCTACCGAAGGCATGGCGTCGAACACATCCACCTGCACCCCCGCCTCGCTCAGCACCTCCGCCGCTATGAGTCCGGCCGGACCCGCGCCAATAATGGCCACACGGGTGGAAAGAGAGTCGAGTGGCTGGGTCATGGGGATGTCCGGTAGAGGGCGTGGGGGCGGTATTGTACTGATATCAGCAGTTTAGTGGGTGGATTGTGGGTTGGACTGTTCTTATTGCTTTGATTACCACGACATGCTAATTTGCTATCAATGCAATCATTTTTGGAGGCTGCGATGGCGAGCCTGGTTGTACGCAATATTGAAGATGAAGTGGCGAATGCGCTCAAGCAACGCGCGGCTGCACATGGCATTAGCGCGGAGGCGGAACATCGCCGGATTTTGAAGGCATCGCTACTAGGGCTGCCTAAACGCAGCTTTGCTGACGTACTTGCAAGCATGCCGGATGTCGGTGAGGACGCTGACTTTGCCCGGACTGTGAAGTAAGTCATGTTCCTGATCGACACGAATGTCATCAGTGAGGCCCGCAAGGGGGCGCGAGCCAATCTTGGCGTCCAGCAGTTCTTCGCAGAGGCCGACCCGGATGAGTTGTTTCTGCCCGTTCAGGTCGTGGGCGAAATTCGCCGGGGTGCCGAGCGTATCCGACGCCGTGGGGATGAACTGCAAGCCGCAGCCCTGGATCGCTGGCTATCCGCGCTGACCGGAGAGTACTCGCACCGCATCATTTCCTTCGATACCGAGTGCGCTCAGGTTTGGGGCATGTTGACGGCCGGAGGCACACAGCATGCTATTGATATGCAGATTGCGGCTGTTGCGCTGATTTATGATCTGACGCTGGTGACGCGTAATGAGGCGGATTTTGCGGGTACCGGTGTGAAGGTGTGTAACCCGTTTGTCGAGTAGGTGATATCGTCTTTAGTAAAGCAAGTGGTCATATCTAAATTAAGCCTACGACATCCTTACTCCGTTTGAGTTTCGATATTACTCACACGCCGGCATTCCCATCCCGCCGTAATCAATCGGCGCCTCCAGATAATTCCCAGGTTGCCAGCAATGATGATGGTGGGGCATGAATCCCCACCACAGATCCGGCAGGATCACGCCGATCAGGATAACCGGGCCACTGGCAAACCTGATCCAGCGCCGCATCGGTACATACCACCAGACGAGCAAAGTCAGCGCAGCACCTGCCAGCCCGGCGTATTGATCCAGTGTGTGCGCGCTGCGCTCGGTGATCGTATGCGGGAAGATGTGTGCCAGCCCCACAAGCAGCAGGTGGAACCACAGTGGCAGGCTGATGGCGAGGCAAAGGTGGAGGAGGCGGGCTCGGCTGATGATCAATCCCCCAAACACACCCCAAGTGCCCGTGCCGTCGCCAGCGTATCCCCATCCAGCGGCACACTCTTCATCCGGCCAGCCACTTCATCCAGTGGCACATAGTTCACATTCGGAAAGGCCAGCGCCACCATCACGCCGTTTTGCCCTTGCGCCAGCGCACGCACGGCAGCGGCGCCAAAGCGCAGGGCGGCGAGGCGGTCGAAGGCGCTGGGGCTGCCGCCGCGCAGCAAGTGGCCGAGGACCACGGTGCGCACGTCCTTGCCAGTGAGCTTGCCAAGCGCCTGCGCGACCTGTTCGCCCATGCCGCCCAGTCGTTCTGCGTGCCCCGCTTCTTGATCGGGGAGCAGCGCGTGGCCGCCGCCGACTGGTGTCGCACCCTCGGCGACCACCACGATGGCGTACTGCTGATCACGCGATTCGCGCTCGCGCAGGAAAGTGGCCAGTGTGTTGATATCGAACGGCATTTCCGGCAGCAGAATGGCATGTGCATTGGCGGCGAGGCCCGCGTGCAGCGCAATCCAGCCCGCGTAGCGGCCCATCACTTCCACCACCATGATGCGCTGGTGGCTCTGGGCGGTGCTATGCAGGCGGTCGATGCTTTCGGTGGCAAAGCTGACGGCGGTATCAAAACCGAAGGTGGTGTAGGTCTTGTCGAGATCGTTGTCGATGGTTTTCGGCACGCCGATCACGCGCAGACCCTTTTTATAGAGCTGATCGGCAATCGTCAGGGTGCCATCGCCGCCTACGGCGACCAGTGCATCCAGCTGGTGGGCGGCAAAGAAATCGATGACTTCGTCCGAGCGATCCACTTCATGCACGCTGCCATCGGGGCGCGTCACCGGAAAGGCAAACGGATTGCCGCGATTGCTAGTGCCGATTACCGTCCCGCCGACATGGGTGAGGTTCGCGACCTGTTCCGGTCGCAGGCGGATCAGTCCGCCATCGGCGTAGCGTTCGGGGAAGAAGATGCCGCCAAAGCCATCGCGGATGCCATAGCATTCCCAGCCCTGCTGCGCGGCAGCTGTCACCACTGCGCGGATAACGGCATTGAGGCCGGGGGCATCGCCACCGCCGGTGCTGATGGCAATGCGCTTGATCGGGGTAGCCATGTTGCTCCAATAGGCAATCGCGTGACCTGACATGATAGTCCGGCTCACGCGATTACGGTAGAGAAGCAGGCTAGAGGCGCATCAGGCAAACAGCGCAATCACCCAGTTGGCCACCACACGGCCCGGAATCATGGCGAACACCAGTGCAACCAGAAGACCGATGTAGCTGCCCAGCATGAAGCGCAGATGGGTACGGATATCGCGTTTGAAGGCGGCGCGCAGGGCCAGGGTCAGCGAGATCAGGGTGATGATGGAGAAGATGATCAGCGGACCGCTCTTATGTTCGAGCCACATCGGGATGCCAGTCAGCGACAGGCCGTACATGCCCGCTACCCACACGCGGCCAAGCAGCTTGTGCATGCGATCGCCTTTTTTGCGCCACAGGACAATCGGGCCGATCACCAGCGAAACAATGGCGCAGACGATATGCGCCTGAACCATCACCGGCAGGCTGAACCAGCTGCGGGCGGCAGTAGAAATATGCGCATCTGCCGGGATGCTCGCCACACTCCAGAACACAATCACGCCGGAGACGATGGCACCGATGCCGCCATTGCGTAGTACCTTGTCCATATCGCTGCCAAAGGTGCCGGTCAGCTTGCCTGCCATTATGCGGCGAACAATGAAGGGTGTCGCGATACAGATGGCGCTCAGGATGCTGGTGTACATCATCATGCTATTGAAGTTCATGGTCGTCTCCTCCTTGGATGACTGCATGATGCGGGAAGCCGTCGCCAGCGGCAGAAACATGCGACCAATCACGTCCGCCGGTCGCGAAATGCAGGCTGGCGGCGCGAAATGCAGCGGCCTCCGCTAAAATATGTGTGATGCACTGCAATAAGTTGTACAGTGCACCCTGAATTCTGACCACAAGCCGACCCATGACCGACACCACAGACCTGATCCCCGATACACCCGATGCCATCAATGCCTATCTCGAAGCCCAGCGCGCGCGTCTGGTGACCTCGGATGGCAGCTATGCCGTCTCGGTGCAGGGCGAGATCATGGTGGGCAAGCGGGCGGTGCATTACCACCTGATTCCGGATGACGGTTTCCTCGCCAAGAGCACCAAGTGGCGCAAGCTGGATGCCGCCGAGCGGCTGGAGCTGCTGCAATCGCGCTGGAATGAAGATGCGCGGGCGCGTCTGGAAAACCGCATTCGCGGCGTGATCGACGAGATCATGGCGATGTCCGAGCAGTATCAGGTCGACCCGACCAGCGCGCTGCACGCCTTCACCGCCAAATACGAGATGGCGACCTCGCGCTGCGTGCTGGCGCTGGACCGGATCAAGGCGGCCAAGTCGTCCAAATCCGCCAGCCTCCTGGCCGAGCAAACCCGCGATGCGGTTGACCTGTCGCTGTATCCCGAATCGTTTACTACTGCGCATGGCATGAAGCGCCATTTCATCGCCGTACTGGGGCCGACCAATTCCGGCAAAACCTACACCGCGATGGAACACCTGACGCGGGCGAAAAGTGGTGCCTATCTGGCGCCGCTGCGTTTGCTGGCGCTGGAAAACTACAACCGCCTGCTTAATGCGGGCGTGGCCGTGAGTCTAGTGACGGGCGAGCAGCGCAAGCTGCATCCGGAAGCCACACATGTCTCCAGTACCGTGGAGATGATGAACCCGAACAAGCCCATCGAAGTGGCCGTGATCGACGAAATCCAGCTGCTGGACGATCCGGATCGCGGTGCGGCGTGGACGGCGGCGGTGTGCGGGATTCCCGCGTCGACGGTGTACCTGCTGGGTGCGCTGGAAGCCAAGGAAGCGATTCAGTCGCTGGTATCGCGCGTCGGTGGCACGCTGGAAATACGTGAGCTGCAGCGTAAATCGGCGCTGGAAATGGAAAAGCAGCCGCTGGGCTCGTTGCGCAAGCTGCAGGCGGGTGATGTGCTGATCGCGTTTTCCCGACGCGATGTGCTGTACTGGCGTGATCAAGTCATCGAGCAGGGCTTCGCGGTATCGGCGATCTACGGCAATCTGTCGCCGGAAGTGCGTCAGGCGCAGGCCGAGCGCTTTATCGAAGGCCAGACCCAGATCGTGGTCGGCACCGACGCCATCGGCATGGGTCTGAATACCCCGGCCCGTCGCGTGATTTTTACCACGTCCACCAAATACGACGGTTATGCCGAGGGCCCGATTGCCGCGCCTTTGGCCAAGCAAATCGCTGGCCGGGCAGGGCGCTTTGGCGAGCATGCCACTGGCTATGTGGCCGGACTGGATGCGCGCACCCACCATGCCATTGCCGGTCTGCTGAAAACCAAGCCCGAACCGCTGCCAGACAGCGGCTTTTACGTGGCCCCGAATCTCGATTATCTTACGCTGATTTCCAAGGCCACCGGCCAGAAGAAACTGCATGCGCTGCTGGAACTCTTCGCCAAGCACATCAATGTGCATGACGAATTCTTTGTGCCCGCCAATCTGGATGACCAGATGGAAAAGGCCAAGTGGCTGGATATGCTGAATCTGTCGCTCGAAGATCGCTACACCTTCAGCCTGTGTCCGGTATCAACCCGTATTCCGATGCTGGAACGCGCGCTGCAGGATTGGGCGAAAAGCCGTGCCGAGAAAAAACGTGCGCCGTTGTTGCGCATGGAAGGCATGGGCGGCCGCAACGAGCTGCAATATCTGGAAGACACCTGCAAGCTGTATGCCGCCTATGCGTGGCTGGGTTACCGCATGGCCGATACCTTCCCGGATGAAGAGATGGCACAGATGCTGATGGTGTCGACCTCGGAAAAGATCGACAAGATGCTGCAGGTGGAAAACAAGCGTCATCGCAAGGAATCCGAGCGCAAGCGTGGTCAGCATGCTCATGACCGAGGCAGAGGGCCGAAGCGGGGACCGCGTCACTAGGCGAATTTCTCTACATTTCCGGGTCTGTCCTTATCGGAGCATGTCGTCGAACCCTGCTCCGAGGCGATGACTTTATTCTAATGTGCTGCTGACGCGCGATTCAGGTGTGCCACAGCACATTTTTTACATCTGCCTGATGAATGAGATGACCTGCTTAATTAGAAGGTGAATATGTGGTGGATGTATTATTAATATAATAAACTACTTATTTATTAGTGAATGATAACTAATCTAATCATATGATTAGGATGGTTCGATTAGATCTGATTAGTCTGATAGAACATGGCAATAAAACTTTCATGGAATCATTCACGCATGACATGCATTCGCTGGTATATTGCCGCCTTGGTAAGAATTAACTATTAAATAGCGATATATATTTAATGAATGCTTTTCGGTATACGAATCGTGTCGCATTCCTTGCAAGGGCGGTGCTGGCGGCAACATTGCCGAGCGCTCAGGCCATTGCTGCCGCACCGTCTTTTACGCTGTTCGGTGCCTTTTTCCCTGCATGGATGCTCTGTGCCCTGATCGGTGTAGTTGCCGCCTTGATCGGCCGCGCGCTGTTAATGGCCTTTAAGCTGCACACCGTGCTGCCTTTTCAACTGTTTGTTTGCACGGCATGTGGCGTCATTGTGGCGATGCTGGTGTGGCTCGTATGGTTCGGATCATGAAAACACCTCACTCTGGCGCAACGCGCAAACTCGGGCTGGTGTTCGCGCTGGCGATCATTGCAACGGCAGTCGGGCTCACTGCTCACGTCATCAAGCGTCAATCCACGCATCCGGCAAGCGATGATGCATCGCTCGATGCCGAAGTCACGCATATTGCGGCTGCAGTGGGTGGCCGGATTCAGCGCATCGCCGTGACTGAAAATCAGGCAGTGAAGGCAGGGGATGTGCTATTTGAAATTGATCCCCATCCATTCCAGCTGTCGCTGGATCAGGCACGGGCAGAATTGAAGCTGGCCGAGGCGGCACTGGAAAGCAAGCGGCATGCGCTGGCCGTGCAGCAATCCACCGCGCGCGTCGCGGGCAAGCAGACCACCCGTGCAGAAACCAATCTGGCGCTGGCGCACCGAACAGTCGAGCGCCTGCGTCCACTAGCTGAAAAAGGCTATGTGCCCCAGCAACAGCTGGATCAGGCCATGGTGGCCGAGCGCGATGCAGAAACCAGTCTGCAACAGGCACGAGAACAGGCCTCGGCCGCAACCGTGGCCATTGATTCCGAGGCAAGCGCCGAAGCGGCCGTCAAAGCCAGACAGGCCGCAGTCGCACTCGCCGAACGCGCACTGGCGGATACCACTGTGCGCGCCGCGCATGCCGGGCGGGTGGCGGGTCTGACAGTGACGGCGGGCGAAATGATCGCCCCGCAGCAATCCCTCTTTACGCTCATTAATACCGATGAATGGTTTGCCGTGGCGCATTTCCGCGAGCATGAGCTGAAGTCTATCCAGCCGGGCACCTGTGCAACCGTCTATTCAATGATTGATCGCGAGCATCCCATCAAGGGTGTGGTGCAGGGTATCGGCTGGGGTGTACTGGAGCCGGGGCATCTGAATCTGCCGCGTTCGCTACCCTATGTGGAACGCTCGCTGAACTGGGTGCGCGTTGCCCAGCGCTTCCCTGTCCGCATCGAGCTGGAGCATCCGCCACAGCATCTCACCCGCATGGGGGCCAGCGCGGTGGTCGAGGTGGGGCATGGTGCAGCTTGCAAGTGAAGTCGGGCGCCGTGGTGCAGTACACGGGCTGCTCGATTTATTGCGACCTGCTCCCGGCAGGCTGGCGTTTGCCCTGCGGATTGCACTGATCTGTGTGCTGACCACACTGGTGGTCGAGGTGTATCAGACACCGGAGGCGGCGCTGTCGGCCTATCTGGTCTTTTTTCTGGCCAAGCCGGATCGCATGGGCAGTATTCTGCAGAGCATCGTGCTGATGGTCATGACGACCGTGTTGATCGGCATCGTGTTTTTGCTGGCGGGAGGTTTGCTGGATGCGCCTTTGCTGAGGGTGAGCTGTATGGCCGTGCTGTCCTTCTGTCTGCTGTTTCTGGCGTCGGCGAGTAAGCTCAAGCCAGTCGGGGCAACGATGGCGCTGGTACTGGTGTACGCGCTGGACGTACTGGGCAAGGCACAGATAGGCGAGCTGGCTACCCGGGGTCTGCTTTACGCCTGGCTGATGGTGGCGATTCCGGCAGCCGTGACCATTGTGGTGAGCCTGTTACTCGGCGCAGCGCCGCACAGGATGGCAGCGGATGCAATGGCGCGACGTCTGGATGCGGCTGCCAGTGCCTTGCGTGGAGATGCGAATGCAATGGCCGTGCTGGCGACATGTCTCGCCGAAGGCACCAGCAGCATTCGCGGCTGGATCAAGCTGGCCGGTCTCGAAAAGATGCATGCTCCCGAACTGCTGGCCGAGTGGTCGCGGATCGCCGATACCGTCAGTGCGTTGCTGCTCAGGGTGCAGCAGGGATGTCGTCGCGGAGAGGGTTCAAGCCGCGAATGTGCAGATTATCTGCAGCTGAGCGCGCAAGCCTTGCGCAGCGGGCAGCCGCTGCCCTTACGTGATCCACTTGCATGGCAGTCGCAACAGGATGCGGGTATCGCCCCCATTGTGGACTACTGGGTCGATCCGGATGCGCCACTTGCGGATGGCGGACATCTCGTCGCGCCGGCTGCACATGGCTTCTTTGTGCCAGATGCGTGGACCAACCCCGTTCATGTGCAGTACGCACTCAAAACCACTGCAGCAGCGATGTGCTGCTATTTCCTCTATACGATCCTGGTCTGGCCGGGTATCCACACCTGCCTGATCACCTGCTTTATTGTGGCGCAGGCCACCGCCGCTGAAACCATTGAAAAGCTGCAATTGCGCATTGCCGGCTGTCTGGTGGGCGCGCTGGCCGGTATCGCTGTTGTGCTGCTGGTGCTGCCCGATCTGGAATCCATATTTGGCTTGCTGGCGCTGGTGGGTACCGGGGCAGGACTGGCGGCCTGGGTGGCAGGCGGAAGTCCGCGCATTGCCTATGCCGGTTTGCAGATCGCCTTTGCCTTTTTCATGTGCGTCATTCAGGGGGATACCCCCGGTTTCGGACTGGTGGCCATTCGTGACCGTGTAGTGGGGATCATGCTGGGTAATCTGGTGGCCCATCTGATCTTTACGCAGATCTGGCCGGTGTCAGTGGCCGCGCGGCTGGATAGCCGCCTGCGCAATCTGGTGGATACGCTGCGTCAGGGGTTTGCCGAGCGCCACCGGCTGGCTGGTGTGCAACGCCTCGACCTGATCATCGCCATGCTGATCGAGGCCGAACGCGATCTCGAACGTGTACTGGCCGAGCCTGTGCATCTGCGTCCTCCGCAAGCGTGGATTGATCGATCTCATTCCATGCTGCTGAGCTTACGTGAACTAAGTGGTTTGCTGCTGGCGCTACCAGCGCGGGCGCAACAGGATGCGAAGATGCAGGAAGCGCTCGACCGACTCGTCTTCCACATGCCTGCTGGCACATCTACTGCCGGTCAGACGATGCCAGCCACGCCACAAGCAAGTACTGGCGATGCGCTTGAAGATCAGATTCACGCATCTCTCCGTCATCTGGAACAGTGGATGACGCTTCATTTCACCCGCAAGCAGGAAACAGATCATCGTGCGCATCGCTAAATTGCTGGCTGCCTTGACGCTGGCCGTTCAGCCCATGACAAGTATGGCCGCACCGCAGAATGGCGACAACGCCAGTCGTTCACCTGCCTCACAGCAGGCTGCCAACGCCCCCTACTCACTGGCGCAATTACTGGAATTGGCATTGACTCAGCATGCCGCTGTCCGGCTGGCCGACAATGAAACCAGGCAGGCAGATCTGGGTGTGGATGTAGCATCGAGTGCATTCCAGCCACGTGTGAACCTCGCAGCGGGCGGCATGGTCCAGTCTGCAGACAAGCGTCTGGGGACGGGCGGAGTCGAGCTGGAAGGGAATAGTCAGACGCACGGTGTACTGACAAGCCTCTCGCTTGAATGGCTGCTGTTTGATTTTGGCGGGCGTACTGCGAGGCTGGATGTGGCCAGGCATGGATCGCGGCTGGCCGGGCTGGCGCGCAGCGGCGTGCAGCAGCAAATCGCGCATGAGGTGACCCTTGCTTTTTACCGGCATGCGGCCGCAGTCGCGCATGTCACTGCCGCGCAGAAATCGTTTGCAAACGCACAGGCGATTGAACAGGCCGCTATCCAGCGCCGGAAAAATGGTATCGGCACAGTAATTGAAGTGGCGCAGGCATCTCATGCGACGGCACAGGCTACTCTGGCGCTGACTCAGGCAAATGGTGCTCGGGAAGATGCCTATCTGGCAGTGCTGTCGGCAGCAGGCCTGCCGCCAGATACGCGAATCGAGTTAGCCGATGTGTCGCCCAGAACACTAACTGATCAAGCGATGCCGGCCGTGGATGCCCTGATTGCCGATGCGATGGCGCAGCGGCCCGATGTGCAGGGCGCCGATGTGGCATTCGTTGCAGCACAATCCGGAATCAAGGCCGTACAGTCCGAATTCAAGCCGCGCGTGTTTGCCACGGCGTCGCTAACCCAGGCCAGTGGCGGGATCAGTGCCACTGCCACGCCCGCCGCAGGCTTGCCGGCCGCAGGTGGCGATATCAGTGGCGCACGGCACAATAGCAGTCTGTTCATCGGGGTGACGATGCCGTTGTACGACGCAGGCGTACGTCGGTCGGCGCTGTCAAAGGCGCTGATCGACGCAGATAACGCAGCCATCCGCAGCCAGCATGTACGTGAGGAGGCGAAGCGGCAGGTCATGAACGCCCGGAACGGGCTGGCAACCAGTCTTGCAGCTTATCGTTCGGCAGATGCGTTGCAGCTTGCAGCCCGGACGACCTTCGATGCCGCGCTGGCAGCCTATCAGAGCGGGGTGGGGGCGATTACCGAGGTGCTGCTGGCTGATACCCAGTTACAGCAGGCACAGCGGGTCTATTCTGATGGTTACTTTGCGGTGTTGTCAGCAGGCGCAACCCTGGCGCGGGCAACCGGCGATATGCAGGCGCTGAGCCAACCAGCCTCGAAATAAGGCCGGTCAGCGGAATGATCCAGCGTCTGCTTAGGACTGCAACTGAAAGGTGCGAACCGAACGCGATTCGCCCTTTTCACCAGCGCCCGAGCCGCTGCTGGACGACTCATGGCGAATCGTCACTAGTCGGTCACCGGACACCGCATACACCTGCTTCTCGTTCTGCTTTTGTTCAAAACTGATCACCAGAAAAGCGCGGCCATTGTAGATGGTGTGCGATACCTGAGATACCGGCGTGCCATCTGCTGCGATCCAGATATCAAATCCGGCATCCAGTTTTTTCAGGTATTTGCGCTCCTTTTCCGAGAGCGACTCCATCGGCACTTCAAAGCTCAGCTTGCGCAGCGGTTTGCCTTCGACGGTTTCGGTGGTTTCGCCCTTGAATTTGGCGCGATCAATGTCGCGGATCAGATTGCTGGCTGCCAGCGTCATCTCGCGTATACCGTTGGCGCTGACACTGCTAATCGCGGATGTGACAGGGGTTTTGGCTTCCTTGTCCTTGCTCTTCTGACGTTGCTCAGCTTCCAGTTTGCTGATCAGATCCTTGCTGTACAGAATCTGCAGGCCGCGGCCACTGTCTTCGATACTGACATTGATTTGGCTGTTCGTTTCCTCGGCTTCTTTACCTTCACCCTGCTTGTTCCAGCGCTTGATATCCAGCACCCCTTTAACCGGGCTCTGACCTTGCAGGCGACCCAGCGCTGATTTCAGGTCACTCAGGCCGTCGGCCTGTGCCCAGGTCGACCCTAATACCAGTGTGGTGATCAGCGCGAGTCCTCGCGAAACATGAAGTGCCATTCCGTCCATCCTATGTTCTGATTTGTGTATAGGGCAGTGCACACAGACAAGCCCTGCTGACACAACTCCGACTCATGAACGGGAAAATGGTTCAGTGACTGAAGGGTTCAGCGACTGAGGTCGAAGGGTGAGCCTGTGCCAGCGCGCTGTGGTTCTGGCACAAACAGCATGCTCAGATCATCTCGTCCGGGCAGGGTGATCGTGGCCTGATAATGCAGCCCGAGTTTTTCGAGCACCCGTTGCGAACCAAGATTATCCGGCCCGGTAATACCCACAATGCGCGGAATCTTAAGCGTCTGGCGAGCATAATTTAACACTGCCTGTCCGGCCTCAAGTGCATATCCCTTGCCCCAGTAACGCTGCAGATAGGCGTAGCCAATATCCGGCGTATCCAGCCCATCGCGTTTAACCAAGCCACACATACCGATCGGCGTATCGTCTTCTAGCAGTGCGACTCGATATAAACCAAAGCCATTGGCAGCATAACTTGCGCCGGGGCCATTCTGTATATATGTCCAGGCATCGTCGAGTGAGTGAACATTCTTATCGCCAATATTCTGTATAAATGCCGGTTCATTGACGTGTTCGAGAATAAATCCCGCATCTAGGCGCGAGAGTTCTCGAAAACCTAAACGAGCAGACTCAAACAGATATAGGCCAGTGTCAGACATGCAGTATCCCTCCAAATCCCTGCAGGATCGCCGAGATACCGAGCACCAGCAATACGGTAAATGTCCCAATCATCCCGAATGTACGCTTGATACTGACGCCTCTGGATTGACTGATCGCCAGTGCGTGACTCAGTCGCGCCAGAATAAGGATAAGCCCCGCTACATGAAGCAGCCAGAGTGGCGCATGATTTAGTTCATTGCACGCCAGCAATAGGAGCGCAAATGGCGTGTATTCGATGAAATTGCCATGGGCGCGAATGGCAAGCGCCAGTTCGGGCAGATTGCCATCGCCAATCCCAACGCGATGCTTGAATCTCAGTGCGACAATGCGCGCGGACAACACAAACAGGATCAGGGCAAGAATGCCGCCATACAGGCCGGTAATGGTGAGTTGCATGGTGACTCCGCATTGAGTGGCGTAAGTCGTGACGATAATACAGTGGGCTGGGCGCCGTCCAATGACGTGTTCTGTGACTGCCCTGACCGTTCGACGGCGCAATACTGGCGCAACTGACCGCCTGCCGGATCGGGGTGGCGAAATGCGCGCGGGCTGTCTTAGATAATAGAACCGCAGCACAAGGAGCGCACGCCATGCAATTTGATGAAGTCAAACCGGAACATTTCAGCATGATTTCCCGTGATCCACTGCCGCATACCCTGATCGACAGAACGATCAGCCAACTGGGTGGCAGTGATGTAAAAGGCGCTCAATTCCGTAAGGATGCGCTCGCTGCTGCTGGATGGAAGCATGACGGCTTAGTGTCGTTTATGAAATACCCTGATCTTGCTGCATCTGCCTTTAACAAGATTCGTGCCGCCCTGGCGGAAACTGAAGATCCAGAGGCGCTACTGGCCAAGCTTAAAAGTTAGCAAACTCGCCTAAAAGACAGTTCTTGCATCAAATAAAACCGCTCCCGAGCGGTTTTATTTTTGCGTATTGCAAATGACATACTGATAGGTATGCTAAAAATGCAACACCCTTATCTGATTGTTGAAATGCATCAGTGCGTGGGGGAAGGTTGAGTGTGGATGCCGGTTTCCAGCAGGTTGGTCGGGCAATAAGTGTTGTATTCATGCCTTTTTTATGGATTGATCGTTGCAAAAAGACAACTTGCGGGCGCGGAAACTGTGGTGTTTCAGACATTGCAGCTTTACAGTGAGCCGGTCAAAGCAAGACCTGCCCCGACTAAAAAGTTGATCTGCAAAACAGCATAGAAATCCAAATTCAACCCCTCAATGGAGGCGCGGTATCATGAAATTGAAGCAACTGACTCTTGCCTTGGGCCTGATTGGCTTTGCTTCGGCGATGGGCTCGCATGCCCTGGCTGCCGATGGCGAAGAAGGCACAAAGCGCGTTGAAAAAATTGAAGTGACTGGTTCGTCTATCAAGCGCGTCGCCAAAGAGGGCGCACTGCCGCTGACCACGCTGAATCGTGAAGATATCGCCAAGACGGGCGCAACAACTGCACAAGACCTCGTCGCACTGATTCCTTCAAACTTTGGTGGCACTGTCGTTGCTAGTAACGTTGGTGCGACTGGTATTGCGTCGACTGCCGCATTGCGTGCATTGCCTTCAAAATACACGCTGGTCATGATCAATGGTCGTCGTGTGGCTTCCTATGCCTTTGGCAACCCGGTTGTTGATTTGAACTCCATCCCTCTGGCCGCAGTTGATCGTGTTGAAATACTGCGTGATGGCGCATCCGCTCTGTACGGTGCCGATGCGATTGCCGGGGTGATCAACTTTATCCTGAAAAAAGACTTCCGCGGCGTTGAATCGTCGGCATACTGGACCAAAAACACCCACGATGGCGGAAACAGCGAGGTGTATAGCGTCACTGCAGGTTTCGGCAATTTGGATGAAAACCGCTTTAATCTGCTTTTCACTGCCAGTCACGAATTTGATCAGGCCTTGCGCGCGGTTGATCGTGATTATGCGAAAACTGGGGTTCGTCCCGATCTTGGCTTGATTAAGTCCTCTCCTCGTAACGGTATTCCAAACGTCACTTTCTCAGATGTGAACAATCCCTATGTAGAAGGGAACGATTGGACGCAGCATAGCGTGAATCCTACGCGCGCCAGTGGATGTAATACACCTGGCTTTGCGATGTTTAATGATGGCCCGACTGCTTGTCGCACAGACTATGTCAGCTTCATTGATTTGATTCCAAAGCAATCGCACGACAACATTTCTGGCCGCTTTACCTATGCCATCGATAACGATACGCAGTTCTTTGCAGAGGCTTCTCATGTCAAAGATATCGTATTGTCTCACTACTCCCCTGCACCTTATACAAAGCAGATGGACTATCCGGTAGGCGGTCCGTTCTACCCTAAAACCATCACCTTGCCAGTCGGTTACACCCTGAAGAAGGGTTACAAAATGCCGGATGGTACAGTCTTGGCTGCAGATACCGTGTTGACCAGTCCGATGAGTGTCGTGCCAGTGGGCCCCATTTCCGGTCGTTGGCGGACGGTTGCCGGGGGCGGACGCGGTGATGAGACTGTTCAGTCTTCAAATCGTATTGTCATCGGCATGAAGGGTAATGCATTTGGCTGGGATTACGACGGTGCAATCAACTGGAGTACAAATGACGGGGAAGTCCGCTTTGCAGGTGGCCAGTATAGCTACGCTAAGCTGACCCCACTTGTTGAAAAAGGCTTGATTAATGTATTTGGCGCTCAAACCGCTGAAAGTAAGCGTTTGCTGGATAGCGCAGAAATCACAGGCCCTGAAAACAACGCGATCTCCAAGTCGACCGAATTCGAGCTTCACGGTTCACGTGCGGTTGCTGAGCTGACTGATGGGTCGGTCATGATGTCTATTGGTGGCTCGTTCCGTAAGGAGTCTCTGGAACAAATCTCGCAACCAGTGCTTGCATCGGGCGACCAGGTTGGTGGCAATGGTCCGGTGCCCTCAGTATCCGGCGACCGCAAGATCTATGCATTGTTCTCAGAAGTCATTGTTCCGGTTCAGAAAGATCTCGAACTGAATTTCTCGGGCCGCTATGACAACTACAAAAATGGCTTCGGTACCAGTTTCAGTCGCTTCAGTCCCAAAGCTGCATTCCAGTATAGTCCGACTGAATCCGTGAAGGTTCGCGGCTCGATGGCACAAGGTTTCCGTGCGCCATCATTGTATGAAAACCTCTTACCTTTCACTGCTGGTAACAATACCAATGCAAGCTGGAATGACCCGATTCGTTGTCCGAATGGTGTGCCTGTTACCAGTAAGAATAAGGTAGGCGACCTTCAGGATGAGTGTAATGTTCAAGCGCCGACTGCAAACGGTGGCAATCCAAATCTGAAGCCTGAAAAATCGAATCAATACTCGCTCGGTCTCGTATTTGAACCAGCAAAAGACATGAGCTTGTCCATTGATTACTGGCATATCAAGGTCGATGATGCGATTGCAACGCTGGCAGAAGCCGAAGCATATGGCATGAGTACTTGGAAGCTGTTCCAGCAACAATACTTCCGGTATGACCCGAATTACACCGCACCAGACGGAAGCAAACCCTATGCAAAGGGCTGGGATGCATCCATGGTCGGTAAAGGACCATTGCTGCAAGGTAGTGTCAACCCAGACTTCCCGCTTGCTTATGTGTATACCCCGTGGCAAAACTTGGCCAACTACTTTGCTGATGGTATCGATATCAACTATCGCTATCGTCTGAAAGTGACTGATGTCGGTACATTCAACCTGAATGTTGATGGTACTCGCATGACCAAACATGGATATACCTTTAACGGCTCCAATGGTGCGGTGACAGTCAATGACGCAGGCGTGTTCCAGTCGTACGGTGCAACACCGAAATGGCGTCATGCAATTACGTTGTCGTTCGCTAGAGGCCCTGTCCGTGCTTCTCTGACCAATAACTATACTTCTAGCTACACGGACTATAACTTTGGTCAGTTTGCAGATAAGGACAATGGCGCAGATCGTACTGTTGACGCGTTCTCGACATGGGATATGCAGGCCAGCTATGACGTGATGAAGAATGCAACTGTAGGTTTTGGCGTTAAGAACATGTTTGACAAAGAGCCGCCTGCATCGCGTAATTCAAACAACTTCCAGGCTGGATACGACGCTCAAAACGCCAACCCGCTGGGTCGCCAGCTGTACTTCCGTCTGCGCTACAAGTTCTTCTAAGAGAACGGAAAGTTTTAACCAGACAAAACGACCGGCAAATGCCGGTCGTTTTTTATTGCATGCTGAATGAGCAATTGGAGGCATTAACGGGGTAGATGCTCAAGTAACAAATCAGGAGCCTGACCCGGGTGGGGCAATGTGAATAGTGTGCCCGCTAGGGTGCCGCCATTGAAAAAGCCTGTATTGCGTAGGAAAAAGCGGCCATTTTCTACCCCGCCCGCATAATCGAGTCGATTCCCTCGCTTGGCCGTATCGTCATAGGTAAAGCGAGCTTGCACAGCGGGTTCCCAGTCTCCGTCGTGGGTGCGAACCCAGGGTGTGCCATAGTACGCTTGGCGTGTGGTGTCGCCCGTCTCGGGGATGAAATTTTCCAGGAATGAATGCGGATGCTGCAACCAGGTCGAGGTGTCAGGGCGGCTGAAACGAGCCATCAGCTGCCAGCCATCCACGCCTTCCCCGGTAAACCAGGCGGTGTATTCGGTATGCTGCTGATCGTCGGGACGAATGCGCAACAGAAATCGATAGGTCGCACCTGTTTTCCAGTTGAATCGTCGCAGGCTTTGTCCGCCCGATCCTTCGTTGCCAAACTCGCCACTCTTTACCTCCGGGCCTTTCGCCAGCAATTTCACCTGCTTGTCGGGTGGAATGGCAGCGGGATTGTCGGTCTGGAAGGGGCTCCATACCGAAAAGAGCACGCGGCGCTCGGTCGGGCTGTTCACCTGCATCCCGAAATAGCCCTGCCCGAACCCGGCCGCCATGAAAAATGAACCCACCGTATCAAAACCTTCCGGCACGGTGACTTCGTTGTAGAACCATTCGTACTTGGCCTTTGGGTCGGGTGGTGCGTAATTCAGATGCACGGAAGGGCCACGCCTGCCCCAGTAAACCTCATCGCGGATGTGGTGCACATCCCGGCTGATAGGCTCACCTTCGATGCGGATCGAATCAATTGCCGCAAACTCCGCACCGCGCGAATGTTGCTGCCCCTGCAGGGAAATGGCGTGATATCCCGGTTCGCTAATCCTGAATCGCTGTGTTGTCAGCGTACCGTGTGTGCGGCTCGTTTTGATGATGGCATGTTGATCTCCGAGCGACAGGGTGAACGTCGCGGCATGCCTTGCCGTGCCTTGAAGTGAAACGGTAATTTCGCCCGCTTTGGGTACCCACACCCACGTATCGATCTGTTGCCGCGTATCGACCCAGTTGCGAAGTCCCCGAGGGGTGATCATGCGCAGGGTCGCTTCCGGATCATGGCGTACCCAGGCATTGGCAGACAGGGGCAGGGTGACCGCTTCTGCAACAGCAGCAAGAGATGAGGTCGATAACGCAAGTACGATGATCAGATTTCGCATGGGTGAGCTTTTACCGTTCCGTTTAATTTCGTTTTTGACTATTTTATCTGAAAAATATACGTTTCATTTCTTTTTGAAGGTGTGAGAGCAGAAGACACGTTGTCAGGGTACACATTCCGGTAATCAAAGTAAGTGCAACCGGCCCGAAGCTGCTCTGTTCGAACAGGAACTGATACACCACTAGAATAGGCAGGTGGGTGACATAGATGAAGAACGATGCCTGACCGATTGCCTGAGCGGTGTGTTGTTGGTGGATGTTCGGGCGATTAAATAGCCAGCACAGACCCAGACACAAGCTAGCGCACAGTGCCGCTTCCCAGGTATTCCAGATCAGGTGTTCCATCCATCCAGGCACCGAATCCCAGCTTGGTTGAATTAGATGTAGGCCCAGTCGCCAGGTGATCAACAGACCGGCCATGCCTAGCGCCCCGGTACCCAGTCGGGTCGGCACCCGATTCAGCCATTTACCTGCTGCTGCCAGCACACCGATCCAGTACAGTGATGCATATTGTGGCAGGTGCGCGATTTCCGCGGGCACCCCGATGTTCACCCAGCGGTCGATTGGGAAATATTGCCGGGTCAGAGCACTTGCGATGGAGAGAATGGCGACGTAGGCAATGATGGACTTCAATGGCGGGAACGGGCGCTCGGACTGCGCAAACCTTGGTAGGCATGACCGAATCAGAACAAATAGAACGGCATAGATCAGTAGGTGGCCGAGAAACCATAAATGACCCCATTCAAATGGCAGAAAGCTATCTGCCCAGGCTTTGTTGATAAGGGTGTGCCGCAATAACGGTACAACCAACAGGCCAAACCCGAGAATGGCAGGAACAAAGCGTTTGAAGCGGTCAGCCAGCCATTGGCGGGTACCCTTTGAATCCACTGCACCGGGCGTAAAGTAGCCCGATATCAGGAAAAACAATCCCATGAAAAATGAGGCATTGATGTGAAAAAATGGCCCTAGCCAGTGCCACTGCACCGCATGATGAATCGGCCAGCTGCCACCTGTAGGCCCATAAGGCTGGCCTGCATGATGAAGAATGACAAGTATGGCCAAAAGAGCACGCAAGTAATCGGTACCTGCTATCCGTTGGTGAGTTTGCATTAGGGTCTCCTGATGGGTGATGACGCCAGTGTGGATAAAGCGTCTTGAGCAAGGGACAAAATGGGTTGAAATTCATCCCGGAAGGGATGAATGGTGGTGTAAAGTGACGAAAATCTCATACAACCGCGCCCGCTGGGTTACCCGCATGAATCAGGATTTGCTCAGTCGTTACCTGCAGCGCCGCCGCTGGTTTGAAGTGGCCTTCTGGATTGCATTGTTTGCAGGCGAGGCCAGCCTCAATAGCTGGACAGTCTGGGTCGACCTCAATCGCGAGGGGAATCTCCATGCATTCTGGGAACCAGCCCTGTGGGAATGGAGTAGTAATCTGATATTGCTGGCGCTAATACCTGGCCTCTTATGGATGGAGGCGCGTTTTCCGATTCGCTTCGGGCAATTGAGCCGCAACGTACCTCGCCATTTTCTTGCTACTTTGGTGTGGTCTGGCTTGCACATAGGCCTGATGGTGGCGATCCGCAAGGCAGGTTATGCCATGCAGGGGATGGAGTACGTATTCCTGCATGGCTGGCACGAACTGCTTTACGAATATCTGAAAGATGCGCGTGGCTGGGGCTATCTCCTGTTATTGATCGGATTCTATCGACTGCTGTTAATGCGATTGCAGGGCGAAGCCAGCTTGCTGGATGCGCCGGATGATGGCCCGCCTGTCGATCCGGTTGAGCGGCCTGAGCGTTTTCTGGTGAGAAAGCTGGGGAAAGAGTATCTATTGCCAGCTGCCGAAATTGAGTGGCTACAAGCTTGGGGAAATTACGTCAATCTTCGAGTGCGAGGCCATGACTATCCTTTAAGGGCCACAATGGCCTCTATCGAGGCTCGCCTCGACCCCAGACAATTTGTTCGGGTGCATCGTAGCTATATCGTGAATTTGGCTTATGTAAAAGCCATTGAACCAACAGATTCGGGCGATGCAAAGGCACTGTTTGAGCATGGTGAATCAGTGCCGGTCAGTCGCCGATATCGCGACGCATTGCGCACACAATTCCAGATTTGACCAGTGTGCCGGTTCCGGGTGTGGCTTCCCTCACCCAGACACATGTCCGGCACATATACCAGTACCTTGCACAGGCGTATTATCCGCGCGATTCAATTTGATTCCTGCGAAATTGGATGGAGCGAGCCATGAGCATAGATCGCGCAACAGACTTTATTCCTGCCAATGGCGCTTATTTTCTCAGCCATTCAGTCGGGCGTCCTTTGGCAAGCGCCCAAACACATTTCAAAGACAGTTTTTTTTCCCCGTGGGAAAGCAGTGCGGGGGATCCGTGGGGCGCATGGATGGGGCAGCTCAACGGATTTTGCGAGGCACTGGCTACTTTGACTCATGCCCGACCTTCAGACATCTGCCCGCAATCTAATCTCTCGAGTGCGTTCACCAAGGTATTGAGCTCACTGCCTAAGCGAGCGGGTCAGCCAGTCATCGTGCTGAGCGAGCACGACTTCCCCACCATGGGCTTTGTGGCTGATCAGGCGCAGAAGCTGGGCTATGCGCTGCGATTTTTGCCGCGCATGTCCGATCATACTGATCCGCAAGTCTGGGAAGATGCGCTGAGTGACGATGTGCAGTGGCTGCTGGTCACGCAGGTTCAATCCAATACCGGGGTGCAGGTGCCGGTGGCCGATATTGTGGCTGCCGCCAAGCGCCGTGATGTGCTGACGATTGTTGATGTTGCCCAGGGTACAGGCGTTCTGCCGGTGGATGTAAGCGCCTGGGATGCAGATTTCGTGCTTGGCTCATGCGTAAAATGGTTATGCGGCGGTCCGGGGGCGGGCTTTTTATGGGTGAATCCTGCACGGATTGCCGATTGCCAGCCGCAGGATGTGGGCTGGTTCTCACATGCCAATCCCTTTGAGTTCGATATCCATCACTTTGCCTATCATCCGGGGGCATTCCGCTTCTGGGGTGGGACACCTTCCGTTGCGCCATTTGTGCTTGCAGCACATAGCATCCGCTACTTTTCCGACATTGGTGTCGATGTCGTGCGCACACATAATCTTGCACTTACACAACGCATCATGGATGCATTGCCTGAAGGCTGGCTGGTATCACCCCGCGCACCCAGTCAGCGCAGTGGTACCTTGCTGATCCATGCTGGCGATCAGCAACAGGCTGTACAAGATGCCCTGAAGTCACGCGAGATCCGGTTCGATATCCGTGCCACCGGTATGCGTCTGTCGCCCCATATTTACACAACAGCAGCAGAGGTCGATTTGCTGATCGATACCATGTTGCATGCCTGAGAACTGACAGGAGAACCACCATGATCACCCCCAACGCGCAAGCGTTTGACGATTGGATACGCGGACGGTTTTGCGAGATCAATACCGAACTGGAAAACCTTTACTTTGCCCGCGAAGATAAGGCCGATGTACACGGTGTGGGTCCCGAGTTAAAGCGTGAGCTATGCCATACAGGACGCGATCTAATCGCCTCGCTTGTAAAGGAAGGCAATACCGACGAAGGCTTTGAAGCAGGATTTAATCTGCTGGGTAATGTTGGATTTTATATGGCGGCCTGTGCGCGCCACGAGATTGGCGAGGCGGAAGCCGGTCCATCCGCGCATCTGCGCGAAGCCTCGGCGCTAGCCATGGAAGTGGGCGCGAGTCTCGGCGTGACCCCGCGATTTGCAACGAGCCACCTGACTACACACAATCTGGCGGTGAATGGTCGTTATAAGTCATTCACCTCGCTGCAGGATGAGTATGTCTTTGTGGATTACAACAATCGCGGGATTCTGGCGTATAAACGCGCAGCGGAAGCTCTGCTCAAAGTGCTACCTCTGGGTGTGACCCATCCGATCGCACCGGATCTGTTTGAGGCCGCCCACGATGCACTGGAAGCCGTACGCCGCAGCAATGAGCAATTGTCGGCCAAGCTGGATGTAGATCGCTTTTTCTACAGCGTGCGCCCCTATTACAAGCCGCATAAGGTGGGATTTAATACGTACCGTGGCGCGAATGCAGGCGATTTTGCTGGGATTAATGTGCTCGATTTGCTATTGGGGCTGTGCCAGTCGAATCAGGCATCGTATTCACAGCTGCTAGTGGAGAAATTTCTGTACATGATGCCGCAAGATCAGCTGATTCTGCGCGATTGCATGCGCCAGACCAGTCTGCTCAACAGCTTTATGACTGCGCTACCGGAACATGGGAATGCGCCGTGGTTCCAGGCGAATGTCGCATCTTTCCTGAAGGTGGTCGATGCCTTTGGCGAAACCTCGCGCCAGCATCACAATATGCTGGTGGAACGCTTTATTCGCGTACCATCGCAGGCACTGGCAACCCAGCACCACGATAACCTCACGGCCAGTGGTCCGCCTTTGCCTGTGCTGCTGGCAGGACTGGAAAAGCTGCGCGATCAGCGTTGCGCTGCACCACGTGAGGATATCCCTACGCGCTATGCAGATGTACAGGCATTGCGCGCCCTCATCGCCTAATCGGGCTACGGTGCCATCAGGGTGGGCTGGCGCTCGCCCGATGGCCTGCGTCGGCTCCGCTTGTGTGCATACATGGCCTGATCTGCAGCCCGGAAAAGTGCGTCGGCGCACAATTGGTCAAGGGCATTGGATCGGGCAATCCCGATGCTGGCGCCTACCTGCAGAATTAAGCCATCCACATACACGGGCGGGACGCAGACGCGCTCGATACGCTCGATAAACGCAGAATGCGCCTCAAAGCGATTGTCGAAGTTGGGCAAGAGCAGGGCAAATTCATCGCCACCTAGCCGTGCTACCGTATCCCCTGCGCGTGTCAGGCTTGCAAAGCGCTCGGCGATTTCACGCAGTACCGCGTCGCCAGCATCATGGCCGTATTGATCGTTGATTGGTTTGAATCCATCCAGATCAATAATGCACAAAGCAAAGGGCGCATCCTGTCTGATGGCTTGATTGAGTAATGCCTCAAGCCGGTCGTCAAATAGCCGGCGATTGGGTAGGCCCGTCAGACCATCCTGAAATGCCATATCCCTTAAGCGCGCCTCACTTCTTTGTAAGGCTTCAGTGCGTTCGGCGATTTTGGCCTCGAGTTCGACCTCGTGACGCAACGCCTCAGATAGACGCAGATTCTTTTCCTCCAGCATGCGTTGCATGGCTTGCGCCTTGTCCCTGCGCAATTTGATAAAACGCTCGGCCAGTGCTTGTGAGAACAGAATGGATTCGATCACCTCGCCGGCAAGTGGCAGGGCAATCGGGAAGGCATGGTAGGGCAGAATGTTATAGCGTACCAACACCAGCAGCGTCATTGAAATGAGTGCGGGTAACAGCCCCAGCAAAATGTACAGGGCGGTTCGCTGCCCCTGGCGAATGCGTTGGACTGCGGTATACATCACCAAGGAAACGGTGATCGCCGGAACCACCTGGTTAATCAGTACGCTTAGATAATGGATGCGCGCCAGCATGCAGATGATCGCCAGCCCATACAGCGGGATGGATGCCCACATAATGCGCCGGAAATAGGGCTTGGCGTCCGGGCTATCCAGCATGTATAGCGCATAGAGTGCACAGAAGACGTTGCTGAGGGAGTTGGGCAAGACATTGCGCGCAGGCCCCAGAAAATCGCCATGGGGATATAGCCACTGGCTACCAAAGCCATACAAGTCGAACATGAACCATGCATAGCTCAGAATAGTGGCGCCATACAGCAAGAACATGCGATCGCGCAGACGTGCAAACAGAAAAATGTTGTATAGCGCAAAGGCTGCCACAATCCCGAATCCGGCTCCGAAAAGCAGGCTGTCTCGCAGGGCAATCCCGCTCCAATGCTGCATTCGATATACCTGGATCGGCAGGATCACATGGTTGCCATGCTGAATTCTCAGGTAGACCGTACGGGATGTGCCCGCAGGTAAATGCATCGGCAATAAATATTGCCGCCAGGGATAGGGTCTGGCAGAAAACGGTTCGCGTTCGCCCATGCGATATTCTTTGAGGCCACCTGATGTATCAGGTACCCAGGCACGAAAGTCGTACAGCAGAAAAGGGCGAATCTCTAGCTGCCAGTGCGGATCGGCGGCCGTATTTTCCAGCTCGATCCGGATCCATACCGGCTGTTTGGCCACACCGATTGAGATAAGACCATTGAGCGGCTTGAAGCCCGTGGCGTGCATGACATCGTTAATCGTCATTTGCCCTGTCGGATCTTTCAGAATGAAGGCCTGATCATTCACAAAACGCCCACTCATTTTGTCGTCGAGCAGGGTGACTGCCTGGCATGCCAGTGGCATTAGTGTGAATATTGCAAAGAAAAGACGTGCGAAGGAATTTCTCATAAAATGAAAATGAAAGGATAAATTTAAACCGAACATAAAAAGAAAGGAAAAAAGAAAAACATGAAAAACTAATATGTGAGCATGCCTGATGTTGATACCAAATTGCAACCTCTCTCGTCGGAAGTGCAGAATTTACGGTTAAATGTCGGGGAGGGAATACCCTAAGCTTGCGTTTGCATGAGGTTATGCATACGCGGCAAAATGCGAGGTGTCTACTCTCAATCCACCCGGGCAAACATGACGCTAACCAGTATCTCTCCTGCCGGGCAGTGGGCTGTCTACATTCTGGAATGCAGAGACGGCAGTTTATATACCGGGATCAGTAACGATGTGATGCGTCGATTGGATCAGCACAACGCAGGGATAGGCGCGAAGTACACCAAATCACGTCTACCGGTGCATATCGTCTGGGTAGAAGCGAGTGAAAACAGACGCGAGGCGTCCATTCGCGAAGCGAATATCAAGCAACTATCGCGTGCTGAGAAATTACGATTGATCGCGAGCGTGCCGCAGGGTATGCCCATCTTCGCGGGCCATCCGATTGATATAACGCTGCAAAACTGACTGTGTCGTGCCCGGAAGATTAATAAAGCGTGCGCCGGTCCGGATGGTTCGGATCCCGTTTTTTAGCGTCACTTCGTAGCTATTGCGGATTTCGATATCAGCCACAATGCCTGCGTTATCCGGTAGTTCGATGCGCACGCGCTGATAAATCGTCCCTGCATCCAGGCAGACACCGGGAACATAGCCCAGAATGCCGATTCCCCCGAGGCTCAGGTCAATCAGCGAAATTTCATAATCATCGTCGCCGATATGTAGGAAGCAGCTGAGAGGAAAGGCCGGCGTGAGCGAAAAGCGGAAAAAATCACGGCGCTGAAGTCTAAATACCTCGCTGGGCAGGTGGGCCGTCAATAAATACATCCCGTCGCCATGGTCGAGCGTACATTGCGCTAACTTGAAGGACAGCGAAATGCGCTGTAGCCAGCAACTGGCCTCCACGATGCCGCTGGCAGGAAGCTGGTAAGGCTGCGCGGCATCTGGAATGGTGAGTTCGAGGTGTTGATCGTCGACACAGCGTAGCGCTGACAGCGTACATGTTCCGTCGTCCCTGAGCAGGTAGACGGGCTCTTCTAGCTCCTGCACTTCCATGAGCAGGCGCACAACATCAGATGGCTGGTGGATGCGCGTCACCTGCCCATTCTGGCGAGCACTTTCGGTTATTCTGGGCGGTGAATCGATATCAGAAACGGGACGCAACATGGTCGATCAAGTCCGACTAAAGCGGTGAGGAGACAGATGTGTGTAACAGTGCCTCTAGCTGGCTGGCCCGAATCCGCTCCGGGATATCAGACACGCCGCCTTTGACCGCGATGCGCTCTTCTCTTTCCGGGCGAACCGCTACTTTAATGGTAGTACCCTGAGCATCGAAGACAAAGACCGGCCAGCTACTTTTGCCGTCAGCATAGCCCTGCATCTGGTAGTCGATGCGCTGATTGAGGCAGAACAATTCGAAGGATTTCAGGTTATCGGAATACACCACCAGATTGATATCCGAGTGGCGATTGGCCCGGCCGCTCAGCACGGAGCCAACCAGATACGGGCGAAATTGAGCAAAGACATGCATGACCTCCAGCGCCAGTTCCCGTAGCCGGGTCAGGGTGCCGACATGTCCCGGATCATACAAATCACGGTACCGCTTCAGCGCCTGTTCGATTTCGCTATTGCCCGGCAAATCCTGATGCTCGGGCAGACCCAGCTGGCGCGCAGCCTTGCGTTTGGCCAGAGAAAAGTCATCGATATGGCCTTGAGCCATCAGCCTTGCGGCGACTTCTGCGATCAGTTCCCGCGTACCTCTTTGCTGCTTGTCGCGCATCATCATGGGTACCTCTGGTCAACGTAGGTCTGTTAGGTATCAGAACAGCTGGTTCTTTACGTTTTCATCAATGCCTTGTGATGTATTGCCACTGGTCGAGTTATCTAGACCCAGCTCGGGATTGGTTTGCAGGAACTCCGAATAGAAATACTCCGTGTAACTCCGCCCGTTGATTTCCACACCCTGTGCTGTTACCCCTTCCGGTAGAGGATAGGCGTATTCCGGCACATTTTGCAAAACCTTGCGCATGTAGTTAGTCCAGATTGGCAAGGCTGCCTGCCCACCCGACTCCCGGCCGCCGAGGGATTGCGGCTTATCAAAGCCGATCCACGCAATGCCAACCAGATTAGGCTGGAAGCCCGCAAACCAGGCATCTTTTGCATCGGTGGTGGTGCCCGTTTTGCCTGCCAGATCATCGCGCTTGATGTCGCGTGCGAGGCTTGCAGCAGTACCAAATCGCGTCACGTCATGCATCATATTGGTGACAATGTAGGCATTCCGCGCAGGAAGCGTGCGCGGCGCTGTTTGTCCTGCCACTTCAGGGACGGTGCGAGCCAGCACATGCTTTCGCGAGTCTTCGATGCGATCAATGAAGTAGGAGCGCACACGGAAACCAGTATTGGCAAAAACCGAGTAGGCTTCTGCCATCTGTAGCGGCGTCACCTCGCCCGCACCCAGTGCCATTGTGAGGTAGGCAGGATGCTTTTCGGGTGTAAATCCGAACTTGCCGACATAGGACTGTGCATACTCGGGCGTAATCGCCTGCAGAACCCGGATAGACACCAGATTTTTGGAGTGGGTTAGTGCGTTGCGCATGGTCATCATGCCGTCGAACTTGCCATCCGAGTTCTTGGGATCCCACTTCTGACCACCTACGGTGGCGGGATCAACCATCAGCGGCGCATCATTGATCAGCGTAATTGGCGTAAACCCGCGCTCAATCCCCGCTGAGTAAATAAACGGCTTGAAGCTAGAGCCCGGTTGTCGCCATGCCTGTGTGACATGGTTAAAGTTGTTGTGGCTAAAATCGAAGCCACCAACCAGTGCGCGAATTGCACCATTCTGCGGGTCGACAGAGACAAAAGCCACCTCAACCTGTGGCAGTTGCGTGACCTGCCAGCCCCCGTCGGCTTGCTGAACACGGATAATGGCACCTGGCCGGATACGCTGTGTGGGCGCCAGCTTGTCGCTTAGCGCGCGGAGGGCGAATTTCATGCCGTCTCCTCCAATGCTAACCACACCTGTACCGCGAACGTATGCTTTGATCTGCTTGAGATCGGCACTTAATACAATCGCCGGAATAAGCTCGTTTGCATCACGCACATCGCTGAGTTGTTCCTCGAGCCATTCATCACGGTTTTCACCTGCCTTGGCCAGATCGACAAACCCTTCCGGGCCGCGATAGCCATGACGATGATCGTAATCCACCACACCCTTGCGCGCCCCTTCATAGGCTGCGTTCTGATGATTGGCCAGCAAGGTGGTGTAGACATTGAAGCCTTGTGTGTAGGCAGCGTCCTTGTATTTCTCGACGATGACCTGTCTTACCATTTCTGCAACATATTCGCCATGAACCGGAAAGGTGTCATTGGCACGCTTCAGTCGCATCGGCTCGTTGATCGCGGCCTGAAATTGTTGCTCGGAAATGAATTTGAGCTCGCGCATCCGTCCAATGACATAGCGCTGGCGAATTTGGGCGCGCTTGGGATTGACCACCGGATTATAGGCGGACGGTGCCTTGGGAAGGCCGGCGAGCATGGCGGCTTCAGCCGGGGTCAGTTGATCAAGCGTTTTACCGTAATACACCTGCGCAGCCGATGCGAATCCGTAAGCACGCTGTCCAAGATAAATTTGATTCAGATACAGTTCAAAAATTTGATCCTTACTTAAATTCTTTTCTATTTTGAAAGTAAGCAGCATCTCTTTGAATTTACGGGACCAAGTCTGCTCATTGCTTAAATAAAAATTGCGAGCAACCTGCTGGGTAATTGTACTGGCACCACCCTTGATATGGCCGGCCAGCAAATTGGTGACCATCGTGCGCAATATGCCGAGATAATCGAGTCCGCCATGTTCATAGAAACGCTCATCCTCTGCGGATAAAACTGCTTGTTTCATGAGTTGGGGGATCTGACCGATTGGTACAAATGCACGACGTTCTTCGCCGAACTCGCCAATCTGCACCCCGTCAGCCGTATAGATGCGCAAAGGAATCTTGGGGCGGTAATCGGTGATCGCCTCCAGCGAGGGCAGTCGGGGATAGGTGGCCGCTATCGCCACGCCAAATGCGCTTGCAATGACAAGGAAAAGTGCGGCGATAATGCTTAAACTGAGTAGAAGCCAGCGTTTGGTCATAAGTAAAGTGTGGTTTTCCGGATATAGTACCGTGGTATTGTCATCAAATCCTGTCGTCAGGACGGCGTGATTTTAGTATAAATGCATAAAATTGCCTTTACACTGATACGAGCGACTGCTACGATCAAAACCAATTTGACAATAAAAAATTGGCTACGTGTTTCTTTTTAAAGGGAAATTCAAGTTGAATTTCGATTTCCTCAAGCCCAAGTCTCCACCAATGATCGGTGTGGATATCAGTACCTCTGCCGTCAAGATGGTGGAGCTGTCCGAGACAGGCAAAAGCTTGACGCTTGAGCGCTATGTAATTGAGCCGTTACCAAAAGATGCTGTACAGGACGGCAACATCGTCAATCTAGAGGCGGTGAGCGAAACGGTCAAGCGCGCCTGGCGTCTCATGGGTACCCGCGTCAAAAATGTAGCGCTGGCGTTGCCTGCTGCTGCGGTCATCACCAAGAAAATTACCATGCCGGCTGAGCAAACAGAAGCTGAAATGGAATTGCAGGTGGAGACGGAGGCCAATCAATATATTCCCTTCGCTTTGGATGAAGTGAATCTGGATTTCCAGGTGATTGGCCCGTCCGCGACAGTACCCAATGAAGTCGATGTGCTGATTGCCGCGTCTCGTAAGGAAAAGGTCGAAGATCGGTTGGCAGTTGTGGAGCCTTCTGGTTTAAAGGCGCTGGTGATGGATGTGGAATCCTTTGCTACTCAGGCAGCCTTCGAACTGATTCAGCGTCAGCTGCCAGGGCAGGGGGCGAATCAGTCCGTTGCCGTGGTGGATATTGGCGCGTCGATGATGCACATCAACGTGTTGCGTGATGGACAGCAAATCTACACACGCGAACAAGCATTCGGCGGGAATCAGCTCACTCAGGATATCCAGCGTCGCTTCAGTCTTTCTTCAGAAGAGGCGGAAGCTGCGAAGCGAAATGGTGGTCTGCCGGATTCCTACGAGCCGGAAGTGTTGCGTCCCTTTATGGAGTCGCTGGCACTCGAAATTTCCCGTGCACTGCAGTTCTTTTTTACCTCGACCCAGTACAACACTGTGGATCACATCTTGTTGGCGGGTGGATGTAGCGTCATTCAGGGGCTGGATGAAGTGGTGAATAATCGTACGCAGATCAGTACGATGATTGCCAATCCCTTTATCAGCATGATTCCTTCCAGCCGAATCAAGCATCGTCAGTTGTTAATGGATGCACCTTCTCTGATGATTGCCTGCGGCTTGGCCCTGAGGAGGTTTGACCCATGATTCGCATTAATCTGCTGCCGCACCGGGAGCAAAAGCGCAAAGCGCGCGCAGCTCGATTTGCTGTCGTAGCATTTGTGGCTGCGCTGACCGGTGTTGCCATCGTGGGGGCAGGCTATCTGATGCTGAGCGCCGAAATCGCGATGCAAGACAGTCGGAACGCCTTTCTGCAAGAAGAGAACAGCAAACTGGACAAACAGATTGCTGAAATCGAAACCTTGAAGAAGGAACGTCAGCTCCTGCTCGATCGCAAGAAAGTCGTTGAACGCCTGCAGACCAATCGTGCCGAGGCGGTCAATATTCTCGATCAGCTGATTCGCCAGACACCAGAAGGCATTTACTTCAAGGATCTGAAGCAGTCCGGTGAACTGATTACATTGTCTGGATATGCACAGTCGGGTGCGCGGGTGTCGACGCTGATGCGTTCCCTGTCCGACTCTCCCGAGTTCCAACTGCCTTTCCCTGTAGAAATCCGGGGTGCGCAGCTGAGTGGTCAGCGTGTAAGCGAATTTACCCTGACAATCAAAGTGGTGCGTGAGGCACTTGAGGATAGCAAGGACAAAAAGGCCGGTAAAAAAGGCCCACCTCAGGGAGACCAGAAATGAGTATGAAAATCTCTCTGGATGATTTCAAAAATCTAGATGCCAAGGACATCGGTAGCTGGCCGATGCCCGTGCAGCTGGTTATGCTGCTCGGCATGAGTTTGCTCATTGTGGTGCTGGGATATTTTCTGGTGCTGGATGGTCAGCGCGATGTCCTCAGTCAGGGACGTCTGCAGGAAGAATCGCTCAAGCAGGCGTTTCTTGAGAAGAAACAGAAGGCGATCAATCTTGAGGCTTACAAAGAGCAGCTGAATGATATTCAGTTGGCCTTTGGTGCCTTGCTCAAGCAATTGCCCAGTAAAGCTGAAATGGAATCGCTGATTACCGAAATCAGCCAGGCCGGGGTGGGGCGCGGATTGCAGTCGGATCTTTTCCGCCCTGCGCAAAATGAAGTTAAAACGGCTGAGTTTGCCGAGCGACCGATTGAGCTGATCGTCGTGGGTTCGTACCACGATTTGGCTGCGTTTGTGAGTGATATTGCCCAGTTGTCGCGGATTGTAACGCTTGAAGATATTCAAATTACACCCGTGTCTGGCGGACAGCTGTCGCTTCATGCGATTGCAAAAACATACCGTGCCTTGGATGCAGAAGAAGTCAATGCGGCCAAGAAAAAGAGCAAGAGTTGAGGATGATCATGCGCAACTATCTGGCTAGAACATCCATCGTATTGTGTTGCTTGTTGGCCGCATGTGCCAATGAAGAGTTTGGCGATATCAAGACCTGGATGTCAGAGAGTACCAAGGACATGAAAGGCAAGATGGAGCCGCTGCCCGAGGTGAAGCCGTATCAGCCTCTGGTCTATAACGCATTTGATCTGACTGATCCATTTAATCAGGGCAAGCTGGCGGTGGCGCGTAAAGGTGCTGGGGGCGGTGGTGCATTGGCTCCAGACCTTTCCAGATCAAGGGAGATTCTCGAGGGCTATGATCTTGAGAAGCTGAAAATGGTCGGCACCGTGATGCAGGGTAAAACACTGAGCGCCCTGATTCAAACGCCGGACAAAGGGCTATTCCGCGTACGCGTAGGCAACTATATCGGCCAGAACTTTGGGGTCGTCGTGTCTATCAGCGATGCCGATGTGGTTTTGAAAGAAATTGTCGAAGACAGTAGCGGTGATTGGGTTGAGCGCAAAACGTCGCTCGCCCTGGATGTTTCGGAGCACGCCAAATGATGAAGCAAATTAAAAGTGCTTGGTTCGCGTATATCGTTATGGCGATGTCTGCGCTCTTTACGCATGCCGATGATACCAATGCAATCAAGTCTGTTGATATCAAAACAGATAACAACGACCGCCAGATCGTCATCGTAACCATGCAGAACCCGGTAAAGCTACCGGCTAGCTTTTCGGTGAATACGCCACCTAGGATTGCACTGGATTTCGTGAATACCAACAACGAGACTGGCAAATCTGCCATTCCCGTGAGTTCACCCAACATCCGCAATATCAATCTGGCGGAAGCAAACGGTCGTACCCGACTGGTGCTCAACCTGGTGAATAGCGTGGGATATGAGACGCGCGTCGATAATAATCGACTGTTTGTCGTCCTGGAGAAGCCTGCCGGCCCATCTGTGGTAGCCAGCGATACGACGCATTTCTCGCAATCGCTCAATGCACAAAAAGAGACGGTGAAGAGTGTTGATTTCCGTCGAGGCACCAGTGGTGAGGGTCGCATTATCGTCGATCTCTCCAGCCCAAAAATTGGGATAGATATCCGCCAGCAAGGCAAAGACCTGGTGCTGGAATTCGCCAAGACGTCAGTGCCGCATCAGCTTGAGCGTCGCATGGATGTGTCGGATTTTGGTACACCGGTTCAGGCCATTGATACCTATTCGCGTGGCGAAACAGTAAAGATGGTGGTGTCGCCTAAGGGAAACTGGGAACACTCCGCCTACCAGACGGACAATCGCTTTATCGTTGAAATCAAGAATCTCGACGAGCAAGCCAAGCGACTTGATTTGCTGGAAAAGCCGGTTTATAAGGGTGAAAAAATCACCTTTAACATGCAGGACATCGAGGTTCGCTCGCTGTTGCAACTGATTGCCAACGAAAATGGCAAGAATGTGATCACCAGCGATACCGTTAAAGGGAGCGTCACGCTGCGCATGAAGGATGTGCCGTGGGATCAGGCGCTCGACATCATCATGATGTCGAAGGGGCTGGCTAAGCGTGAATCGGGTAATGTCATCTGGATTGCGCCTGCAGAGGAAATCTCGGCTCGCGAGCAAACCTCACTGGAAGCCAAGCGTAAGCTTGCCGATGTTGAGCCGGTTCGTACTGAAACTTTCCCGCTGAGCTTCCTGAAAGCCGATGAAGTCCGCGCCCTGCTCAGTGGCGATAAGCAAAGCTTGATGAGCAAGAATGGTTCGGTGACGGTTGAGCCGCGCAACAATCTGCTGATTGTGACCGACACAGCTAGCAAGCTGGAAGAAATCCGTAAGTTGATCAACAAGACCGATGTGCCGCCGCGTCAGGTGCTAATCGAAGCACGTATTGTGATTGCAGATAATTCGTTCAGCCGCCAACTCGGTGTACGTCTGGGTACTGCGCTTGATCGAACACTGACCAAGAATGGAGCCACGCAGATCGGGATTGGTAACGATATCGGATCCTCCCTGGCTATCGCCAAGAATGGCGTGACCGCTCAGCCGAGCATGCCCGCAACGGCGACACCCAGTATCAATCTGCCTGTAAGTGGTGCGTCCCCTGCAACAATCGGCTTGAGTGTCCTGAATGCCAATTCAGGCGGATTGTTGAGCCTGGAGTTGCAGGCACTGGAGGCCGAAGGTTTGGGTAAGACAGTATCCAGTCCGCGTGTGGTAACAGCCGATAAGCAGAAAGCACTGATCTCGCAGGGTGATAAGTTCTATGTGATCGTGCCGTCCCCGACTGGTGGTACCAACGGTGCCCAGGAGAAGACAGCCGAACTGAAACTGGAAGTGACGCCGCGTATTTCTCCATCCGGTGATATTTTCATGGAACTGAACGTGACCAAGGATGCGCTGACTGCAAGTGGCCAGTATCCGGTCGTGGCCACGAAGCAGGTCAATACCAATGTGCTGGTCGAGAATGGCGGTACAGCAGTATTGGGGGGGATCTACGAGCTGACTGAAACCGATACCGTTGCCAAGGTGCCGCTGTTGGGTGATTTGCCTGTGGTCGGTAATCTGTTCAAGTCGAAGTCCAAAACAACCAAAAAGACTGAGCTTCTGATCTTCATTACCCCGCGCGTGCTGGATTCAGCGCTGTCAGCCAGATAAGCACGGTATAGTGGTTTCAGATAAAATGCCCGGCATGGAAATGTCGGGCAATATTTTTCTTGTTGGCCTTATGGGGGCAGGTAAGACCACGGTGGGTCGGGCGATTGCAAAATTGCTCGATAAAACATTCGTGGATGCCGACCATGAGATTGAGGCACAGACAGGTGTGCGTATCCCCACGATTTTTGATATCGAGGGTGAGGTTGGCTTCCGAGCTCGCGAAGCGGATGTCATCTCGCGCTTGGTGACTCAGCAAAACCTGGTGCTGGCAACTGGTGGGGGCGCCGTGCTCCACCCTGATACCCGAACCCTGCTGAGGCAGCATGGGTATGTCATTTATCTGCGCGCCAATGTAGAAGATCTCTACCAGCGCACCCGCCTTGACCGCAATCGCCCCCTGCTGCAGACGGCCGATCCCAAAGCGCGGCTGGAAGCCTTATACGTCGTGCGAGATCCTCTATACAGAGAAGTTGCGCATCTGATTGTGGATACCAGCAAACAGAGCGTGCAGAATCTTGCCCAAAAAATAGTCACGGACTTGATGCGCGATGCAAACTATCCACGTTCCGCTTGAGCAAAATGCTTACGATATTCATATTGGTACGGGCCTACTGAGTAGCGTCGAGCAGATGCTGGCCGTTATGCCGCAGCGACGTGCCGTGATTGTCAGTAATGAAGTGGTGGCACCGCTGTATCTTGCCCGACTTCAGATGGCACTGGAGGCTGCTGGTGTGCAAGTGCAAACCGTTGTGCTGCCCGATGGTGAGCAGCACAAAACGATGTCGTCGATCGAGCACATACTGGATGCGATGCTGCAGACCCGGTGCGAGCGAAAGACAACGCTGATTGCCCTCGGTGGCGGGGTAATCGGGGATATGACGGGATTTGCCGCGGCAATCTATCAACGGGGTGCGCCATTTATTCAGATTCCGACCACCCTGCTTGCTCAGGTTGATTCATCCGTTGGTGGAAAAACCGGCATCAATCATCCCCTTGGCAAGAATATGATTGGTGCGTTTTATCAGCCCCGTGTGGTGATCGCTGATCTCGATGTATTGAATACCCTGCCGGATCGGGAATATTCGGCCGGCCTAGCCGAGATAATCAAATACGGTTTGATTGATGACCCCGAATTCTTTCTGTGGCTGAATGACCATATGGACGCCTTGGTCGCGCGAAAGCAGGATGCGCTTGCATACGCCATTGCGCGCAGTTGCGCCAACAAAGCCCGAATTGTGGCTGCGGATGAGCGTGAACAGGGCGACCGGGCGTTGCTGAATCTGGGACATACCTTTGGACATGCGATTGAGGCTGGACTGGGCTATGGAGTCTGGCTGCATGGTGAGGCTGTTGCTGCCGGTATGGTGTTAGCAGCGCGGTGCGCAGCTGAGTTGGGTATATTTGCAGCACAGCGCGTCACCGACCTGATCCGTTTACTACAAGTGGCTCGCTTGCCCGTTGATGCACCTGCCCTGGGGCGAGATGCCTGGATGAACTGGATGGCATCGGATAAAAAGGTGGAAGGCGGGGCGATCCGCTTTATTCTGCCGACTGATGCAGGTAAGTCCATTATTCGAACCGTCGAACAATCCGTGCTGGATCGCATATTGCCATGAGTAGATGGCAGGCGGTCTGGTATCCCGAAGTGGTTAAGCGATCGCTTGATATCGTGATCGTCGCCATCGTTTTGATCTTGGCATGGCCCTTATTGCTCGTGATCTGGCTTGCCTTGCGTATGCAAGGGATCAAGCCCGTATTTGCACATCAGCGTGTCGGGCGAGGCGGGAAGTTGTTCGCTTGTTATAAATTCAGCTCAATGGTGCCGAATGCTGAACAGGTGCTGCAACAGGTGCTCGCATCAGATCCAGATCTCATGGCTGAATGGCAGCGGGATCACAAGCTGAGAAATGACCCCCGTATTACGCCCCTGGGCAGCCTGTTGCGAAAATCCAGTCTGGATGAGCTGCCCCAGTTGTGGAATGTCCTGAAAGGCGACATGAGTATCGTGGGGCCGCGACCCATCGTGGTTCAGGAGCTGGCGCGGTATGGCGCGGCCACTGCAGAGTATTTCGCAGTCCGTCCCGGCGTGACAGGCCTGTGGCAGATCAGTGGACGCAATGAAGTCAGCTACGACGAGCGGGTTGCCCTGGATGTTCGATATGCGCAGGAAATTGGATTACGAACCGATTTGCGTATTCTGGCTATGACCCCTTGGGTGATTCTTGCTTCGAAAGGCGCATACTGAGCCTGAGAGACCTCAGCGCTTATGCAGCCAACCAGCGGCTCAATATACCGGCACGTCCGAGCTTGTAGGCAATCCAACCAATCGCTGTTCTCATGATGCCATGCATACAGGCTAGCATGCCGACTCTACGGAGATAAGCCAGGCGGTGACGTAGGAGTTTCATGCCTTCCGATGTTGCCCCCCCCGCAATGGTCAAGATCCATGGGTGCAGGCGATGGGTATAACCAGTCAGCCAATATCGTTGAAAGTCTTCTCGGATACCGTAGTTATGCGAGTGGCGGACTGTTGCATTTGCACAATAAGCAACCGACCAGCCGCGCGTCAGCAAGGTGGCGCTGGCGTACATGTCCTCGGCAAAGGGTAGCAGTGCATCAAACCCGCCAATAGCGATCAAACTGCTGCGACGCCAGGCGGCATATGAATTTGAGCAAAAGGCCGCTCTCAATCCCCTGGTGCGGAGCGCAGTCGCGTCGCTGACATGCCCTTCGGCAGGATAATTAAACTGACGTGCTTGCTTGGCGAGCGGATCGGCATCCTGATGCGGCAGCTGTCTGCCATAGGCTGCGGCGATGATGGGGTCATCAAACACCGCGATAAGATGACTGAAACTGCTGGGATCATCTAGCAGCGCATCCTGAGTCATGCAGATCACAATATCGCATGTCCCAAGCCGATTGATTGCCTCCATTCTCGTGCCGCCGTGTGAGAACGCCTGACGCGATATGGTGTGTACTTCAAACCCGGCCTGAAGGCAGAGCGCGACGGTGTTATCTTCCGAACTGGAATCAATCACCAAAATGCGATCTGGCTGAACCGTCTGCTGTCGGACGCCCTCAATCCACCTTGGCAGCCACAATGCTGCATTCAGGGTGGGCAGAAACAGTCCGACGCGCAAGGACATCAGCGCTCACCGGCTTCATTGGCGAGCGAAAGCAGATAGGCGCCATAGGCATTCTTTGCCATGGGTTTGGCAAGCGCACGCAGTTGATCGGCGGTGATGTACCCCTGACGGAATGCAACTTCCTCCGGGCTGGCAATCTTCTGGCCCTGACGCTTTTCCAGGGTCTGAATGAAGAGTGCCGCCTCCAGCATGGACTCGTGGGTGCCTGTATCCAGCCAGGCATAGCCACGCCCCATGATTTGGACACTTAATTTTCCTGCATCCAGATAGGCTTGATTGACATCGGTGATTTCTAACTCGCCACGCGCAGAAGGACGGATACCTTTGGCGATTCGGACGACATCGTTATCGTAGAAATACAGGCCCGTTACCGCATAGCGCGACTTGGGCTTGGCTGGCTTTTCTTCGATGCTGATGGCTTTACCCGCCGCGTCAAACTCGACCACGCCATAACGCTCCGGGTCGTGTACCGCGTATGCAAATACACTGGCTCCGCTGGGCTGCGCAGCGGCATCCATCAGCAAGCGCTGGAAGTCATGGCCATAGAAAATATTGTCACCGAGCACGAGTGCAACCGAGTCGTCGCCAATAAAGTCGGCACCTAAAATAAACGCTTGTGCGAGACCATCCGGGCTGGGTTGCTCAATATATTCGAGCTGGATACCCCACTGTGCGCCATCACCCAGTAGTTGCTTGAAGCGTGGCAGATCTTGCGGCGTCGAGATAATGAGAATCTCGCGTATTCCAGCCAGCATCAGGGTGGTAAGCGGGTAGTACACCATGGGCTTGTCGTATACCGGCAGTAGCTGCTTGGAGACAGCTAGCGTTGCCGGATAGAGGCGTGTACCCGATCCTCCTGCAAGGATGATGCCTTTCATGACACATGCCCCCCTTGGGCATACTGCTTGGCAATCCAGTCCCGGTAGCTACCACTGATCACATTGTCGATCCATTCGCGGTGCGATAGATACCAGTCGATGGTTTTACCGATGCCGGTTTCGAATGTTTCCTGCGGACGCCAGCCAAGCTCGGTAGCAATCTTGTGGGCATTGATCGCATAGCGGCGATCATGACCTGGGCGGTCGGTCACAAAGGTAATCTGTTCTCGATAGGAGCGGCCGTCTTGTCTGGGCTGACGTTTGTCCAGCAAATCGCAGATATGATGCACGATGTCGATGTTCTGGATCTCGTTGCGGCCGCCAATGTTATAGGTCTCACCAACGCGGCCATGATCCAGAACTTCCCGGATCGCCGAGCAATGGTCGCCTACAAACAGCCAGTCACGGATATTCTTGCCATCGCCATACACGGGCAAGGGCTTGCCTGCCAGAGCGTTGATAATCGTCAGTGGAATGAGCTTTTCAGGAAACTGATACGGCCCGTAGTTGTTGGAGCAATTGGTGGTCAGAACCGGCATGCCGTAAGTATGGTGCCAGGCACGCACGAGATGGTCGGACGCAGCCTTGGATGCTGAATACGGGCTATTGGGCTGATACGGCGTGGTTTCGCTGAATGCGGGATCTTCGGCATTTAAGGAGCCGTACACCTCATCCGTGGAAACATGCAGGAAGCGAAATCTGGATTTGGCTTCGCCTTCCAGTCCGGTCCAATAAGCGCGGGCGGCTTCAAGCAGCGTAAAGGTGCCGACGATATTGGTTTGGATAAAATCGCCAGGCCCATGAATTGAACGGTCAACGTGGCTTTCCGCCGCAAAGTTGACGATGGCGCTCGGACGGTAGCGTGCAAGTAGTTCGTCAATCAAAGCACGATCAGCGATGTCGCCCTGAACAAAAAAATGCCTGGTATCAGCGGCAACGGACGACAGATTATCGTGATTGCCTGCATAGGTCAGTTTGTCGAGATTGACGACGGACTCGGCGCGATGCGCCAGCCAGTCGATCACAAAATTTGCGCCGATAAAACCGGCACCACCGGTGACCAGAATCACGCGGAGTCTCCTGAAAAAGGTAGAAAAAGTACGTTAGACGTAACCGTTCGGGTTGTTGCGTTGCCAGTTCCAGGCATCCCGGCACATATCGTGCAGATCGCGTGAGGCCTTCCAGTTTAAGGTCTGGGCGGCGCGCGTGGGATCCGCAAAGTAGCTGGGAATATCGCCCGTGCGACGTGGCGCGAAACGATATGGAATGCGCTTCCCGATGACATGCTCGAATGCGCGCATCAGTTCAAGGACGCTGTGGCCTCGTCCGGTACCCAGATTTACCGCGATCATGCCAGGTTCGCTGCTTAGGTGCTTAAGCGCTTGAACATGACCTTCGGCCAGATCCGACACATGGATGTAATCGCGGACACCTGTGCCATCCGGTGTGTTGTAGTCATGTCCGAAAATCGCCAGTTCGGTTAGCTTGCCAATCGCTACCTGACACATATAGGGCATGAGATTGGAGGGCACACCTGATGGATCTTCGCCAATCAGACCAGACGAGTGGGCGCCAAGCGGATTGAAATAGCGGAGGATGGCTATATGCCAGCGCGGATCGGCAAGCACCAGATCGCGTAACACCTCTTCCACCATCACTTTGCTACGGCCATATACGGTGTTGGGTGCCAGTGGCGATTCTTCGCGGTAGGGAATGCGAGCCGTTTCGCCGTACACTGTGGCGGAGGAACTGAATACCAGATTGAACACATTGTGACGTGTCATGGTTTCAATCAGGTTCAAACTGGCTTCAAAATTATTTGAATAAAATTTGAGCGGGTTGCGCTGGCCTTCTTCAATGGCCTTTACGCCTGCACAGTGAACCACCCCTGCAAATTGATACTTACGAAATAATTGGTCGAGATCATGACGATTTCGCAGGTCAAGTTCGTACCAGATTGGTGCGCGACCAACAATCTCCCCTACGCGAGTAAGCGCAGCAGGTTTGCTGTTGCTGAAATTATCCAGAACAACAACATCATAATTGTTTGCTAATAATTCGACGCATACGTGCGAGCCAATGTAGCCTGCGCCGCCGGTCAGTAATACGGTTTGTCGCATTCTATAAATATATTCCGATGTTGCAGTGCAACTAAGTGAACTCCCTGCGCAAATAGTAATACCCGAAAGCAAATTTTTCCAGTTGGAAGTATTTGCTTTCGGGGGAAATGGCCAGAAAAGAGCAATCGGCTGAATTAATCCAGCGGCTGTGGATGTCCGTTCTCTCGTATTGATCTATTTGAGCGCGGCTTCCCGTGTGCGTTGAGAAAACGCGACAGTTCTGACAGTGCTTGCTGATAAACACCTTTCTTGAACTCGATCACCGAATCAAGGGGTGCCCAGTAATCATTCCAGCGCCAGGCATCAAATTCAGGATGATGACTGGCGCGCAAGCTCACATCGCACTCGCGGCCGATGAGTCTCAATAGAAACCAGATCTGCTTCTGTCCTTTGTAGGTGCCTCTCCACTCCCGTTTGACCCAGTTTGTCGGGACGTCATAGCGCAGCCAGTCGCGGGTGCGGCCTAGAATTCTGACATGTTCGGGCTTGAGCCCGGTTTCTTCCATGAGTTCGCGAAACATCGCCTGCTCGGGCGTCTCGCCGGACTTGATCCCGCCTTGCGGGAACTGCCATGAGTGTTCACGAACCCGTTTGCCCCAAAATACCTGATTTCTCTCGTTGCAGATGATGATGCCAACGTTGGGGCGATAGCCGTCTCGATCGAGCATGGTTATCACCGTGGAATTCGTTAAGTTGTCTCAATTTTTTCACATCGGCGAGCCGATTGAAAGCACAGAACGACTAGACGAGTAGCTTTCGGTCGTTGTAAGGGTTCTGACGTGTCAGGTCGGCGACAAATTCGAGGAATTCGAGCGGGTAGTCGTCTTCCAGTTTGCGCGCGCGTTCCTTGAGGCTGTCCCAGCTTGGTTGCCCCAGCTTGCTGTTAAAACACAGGGCAATGACGTTGCCTTTCTGGCGGGCGGGCAGGCACAGCACCTGATGATCGAACGCGCGTTTCAAGTTATCGACATAGTAGTCGTAGCGCGGATGCGAACCCCAGAGATTGACTATCAGCGTGCCGTCATCGCTCAATTTTTCCCGGCACTGGCAGAAAAAGGCTTCATTGGACAGGGCTTCGACGATGCCATCTTTGCTGTAAGCATCCAGCATGATGGCGTCGACCGGCTGTTTCATGCGTGCGACATAGTCCGCACCATCGCCCACAATCGTCTCGAGCCGTTCGTCGTCATGGGGCATGTAGAACATGCTGCGCGCCACATTGACCACCTGAGGCAATAGCTCCACCGCAATCATTTTGGTTGTGGGCAGATGCTTATGAACGAATTTGGGGATGGAGCCGCCGCCCAGACCGATCAGCACCATGTCTTTGGGCGCATCACGGAAGAGGAGGAAAGCAAAGGCACAACGGGTGTAGCCCAGTACCATTTCGTCGGGCTGGCTGATCCGCATCGAACTTTGAATGGCTTGTGAGCCAATATGCAGGTTGCGGATGCCATTCTTTTCACTGATATCAATAGCGATATCGTCCAGCGAAGATTTGTGGACGCGTTTTCCGAAGCGCAACATTAGTTGCATCCTCCCTTGTCGCGGCTATCGAGAATGCTGATGCGGCCAAGCGGATTGTCCACTGGCTGTTCAGGGAAGGTCTCACGGTCGAAGGCCATGTCACCGCCTTCGAATGGCGTATCCTGAGTGCGCAGGCCGACAAAGTCGAACTGCTTCGGGTCGGCCAGATGCGAGGGCACCACATTCTGCAGGGCGCGGAACATGGATTCGATGCGGCCGGGGAAACGTTTATCCCAGTCATTGATCATGTCGCCGACGACGACGCGCTGCAGATTGGGCTGACTTCCGCACAGATTGCACGGAATGATCGGGAATTGGCGGGCTTCGGCGTATTTGATGATGTCTTTTTCGCGGCAGTAGGCCAGCGGGCGGATCACCATATGCTTGCCGTCGTCGCTGACCAGCTTAGGCGGCATGGCTTTGAGTTTGCCGCCGTAAAACATGTTCAGGAAGAGTGTTTCCAGAATGTCTTCGCGATGATGGCCGAGCGCGATCTTGGTGGCACCTAATTCATCTGCCACACGGTATAGAATGCCGCGACGCAGGCGGGAGCACAGGCTGCAGGTGGTTTTGCCTTCTTCCACCACGCGTTTGACGATGGAGTAGGTGTCTTCCTCAACAATCCGGTATTCGACGCCAATCGACTTCAGGTAGGTGGGCAGCACGTCTTCAGGGAAGCCCGGCTGCTTCTGGTCGAGATTGACGGCGACAATACTGAAATCGATGGGGGCACTACGTTGCAGGCTCATCAGGATGTCGAGCATGGTGTAGCTGTCTTTGCCGCCTGACAGGCACACCATCACACGATCACCCTGCTCGATCATGTTGAAATCATTGATGGCATCGCCGACAGCATGGCGCAGACGTTTCTGCAGCTTGTCGAGGTTGTATTTGGCCTTCTTGTCGGCCTCGCTGGGGCCGGATGCGGATGCCTCGCCAGACATCACCACGGAATCGCTCTGCATGGGGAAAACCCTGAAACAGCAAAAACGTGTGATTTTACAGGGAATTTGCCATGAATGGCAGCTGGCGGGATGATCGGACTACAGCCAGGTACTCCGTCCACCGTCTACTGCAATAATCTGTCCGGTGATATAGGGCGCATCTTCAATCAGGAAGCGGATGGTGCGGGCAAGATCATCCGGTTCGCCAATGCGCCGCAGGGGAATGGTGGAGATGATGCGCTGGCGGGAGACTTCATCGAATACCGATTCTCCATCTGGCCAGACGTTTGCGCCGGGTGCGACTGCATTCACGCGCACTTCAGGCGCCAGCTCGCGCGCCAGAGAGCGGGTCATGGCCACCAGGCCCGCTTTGGCGATGCTGTACACAACGTGCCCTTTCATCGGGCGTTCGGCGTGAATGTCGGCGATGCTGACAATGGCGCCCTGCGTTTTGCGCAATTCGGGTGCGGCAGCCTGCGCAAGAAAGAGCGGGGCTTTGAGATTGCTGCCGATGAGGTCTGTCCATGCTGCTTCGTCGATATCCCCGACTTGCGTGGGAAAGAAGCTGGACGCATTGTTGACTAGGGCGTCGAGTCGTCCGAAAGTCTGGATGGTTTGCTGCACGAGCACAGGCAGGCCGGCGATATTGAGGAGATCTGCCTGAGTGGTGGCGACCGAATTTGGCCGCAGCAGGTTGAGCTCGGCGGCCAGTGCGCGCGCTTCGGTCTGTGCGCTGCGATAATGCAGCATCACGTTCCATCCGGCGGCGTGCAAGGTGCGAACCACGCATGCGCCGACGCGTTTTGCGCCACCTGTAACGAGCGCGACCTTGCTCTGCATCGGTATACTCCTGCCTATAAACGAATCTGTTCCGGAATGTATCACATGACCCAGTTACCCGCACCGTCGGACGCCCAGCTTGCCCACAGCCAGACTTTGCTGCACCTGATTCAGGCCGAAATTGCAGCCAGTGGTGGCTGGATTCCCTTTGCCGACTACATGCGGCTGGCGCTGTATGCGCCCGGTCTCGGTTACTACAGCGGGCCGTCGCGCAAGTTCGGTTCGCAGGGCGACTTTGTGACGGCGCCGGAAACCAGCGCCCTGTTCGGGCAGTCGCTGGCGAATACCCTGGTGCCGGTATTACTGGCAACGGGTGGCGACGTACTGGAAGTGGGGGCGGGCTCCGGGCGGCTGGCGGCGGATGTGCTAGCTGCGCTGGAGGCACAGGATGCCTTGCCGCGACACTACTGGATTCTAGAGCTGTCTGGTGATCTGGCTGCACGGCAGCGCGAGTTGATTGCAACGCATCTGCCGCATCTACTTGATCGGGTGAACTGGCTGACGGCGCTACCGACTGCCTTCCGTGGCGCCATCATCGGCAACGAGGTGCTGGATGCCATGCCGTGTCGGTTGGTACGTAAAACCGAGGCAGGCTGGATGGAGCGCGGCGTAATCTGGCAGGATGGATTGCAGTGGGAGGAGCGGCCAATCGATGCACCCGCTGCGCTCGCCTATCTGGACTTGCCCGATGATTACCTCACCGAGTTGCCGGAAGAAGCCAATGGCTTTGTGGCGAGTCTGGCGGAGGCAGTAGAGGCCGGCGCGCTGATTCTGCCGGATTATGGATTCATTGCCCGTGAGTTCTACCACCCGCAGCGTACGCGTGGCACGCTGATGTGCCACTACCGTCATCATGCGCATGATGATCCGCTGCTGTGGCCGGGTTTGCAGGACATCACCACCCATGTCGATTTCTCGGCGATCTGGGCAGCAGCGACGGATGCAGGCTGGCAGCTGGAAGGATTTACGTCGCAAGCCTCTTTCCTGATTGATGCGGGGATTCTGAATTGCATGTCGCGTCTTGATCCGGATAGCCGCGACTATTTCCGCGAGTCGGCGGCAGTGCAGAAGCTGTTGAGTCCTGCGGAAATGGGCGAGCTATTCAAGGTGATCGGGTTTTCGAAAAATCTGGCGCTGGAAGGGCTGTTGCCGGGCTTCCGCAGAGATGATCGCTCGGGTGGCTTGTAAAAAAAGCTTGACCGACTGAAATAATTTAGGCAGAATCTCGGGCTCTTCGGTGTGGCTATGTAGCTCAGTCGGTTAGAGCGCAGCACTCATAATGCTGAGGTCACTGGTTCGATTCCAGTCATAGCCACCATAGATACAAGATTCACCGCCTTCACGGTGGATCGCCAAGAATACGAGGCTCTCCGTGAAAACGGTGAGCCTTTTTGGTTTTTAAGCTGTCCCGGCCCAAGAGGCCGGGTGGGCGCGGAGTGTCGGTCATGAGCAAGAAAGTTTTCATCAAAACCTTTGGCTGCCAGATGAACGAGTATGACTCGGACAAAATGGTGGATGTCCTGAATCAGTCCGAAGGGCTGGTGAAAACCGACAATCCGGAAGAGGCCGACGTCATTCTGTTCAACACCTGTTCGGTGCGCGACAAGGCTGAAAACAAGCTCTATTCCGATCTGGGCCGCATCCGCGAATTGAAGCAGCAGAACCCCGATCTGGTGATCGGCGTGGGTGGCTGCGTGGCCTCGCAGGAAGGTGAAGCCATTCTCAAGCGTGCGCCTTATGTGGACGTGGTATTTGGTCCGCAAACCCTGCACCGCCTGCCGGATCTGATCGGCAAGAAGCGCAGCACTGGTACCTCGCAGGTCGATATTTCCTTCCCTGAAATCGAAAAGTTCGACCATATGCCGCCCGCACGTGTCGAAGGCGGCAGCGCCTTTGTGTCGATCATGGAAGGTTGCTCCAAATACTGTTCTTTCTGCGTGGTGCCGTATACCCGTGGCGAGGAAGTGTCGCGTCCGTTTGATGATGTGCTGATCGAAGTGGCCGGACTCGCGCAGCAAGGCGTGAAGGAAGTCACGCTGCTGGGTCAGAATGTGAACGCCTATCGCGGCCGCATGGAAGATGGCGAAATCGCCGACTTTGCATTGCTGCTGGAATATGTACACGAGATTCCGGGCATCGAGCGCATTCGTTACACCACCAGCCATCCCAAGGAAATGACGCAGCGCATGGTGGATTGCTACCGTACACTGCCGAAGCTGGTGTCGCATCTGCATTTGCCGGTACAAGCAGGTTCGGACCGGGTGCTGATGAATATGAAGCGCGGCTATACCGTGCTGGAATACAAGTCGCTGGTGCGCAAGCTGCGCGAGGCGCGTCCGGATATCTGTCTGTCGTCTGACTTTATCGTGGGCTTCCCCGGTGAGACCGAAGAAGACTTCGAAAAGACCATGAAGCTGATCGAAGATGTGCGCTTTGACGCCAGCTTCAGCTTTATCTACAGCCGCCGTCCGGGTACGCCTGCTGCCGATCTGCCCGATGATGTGCCGAATGAAGTGAAGGTCAAGCGTCTGCAGCGCCTGCAAGCGCGCATCGAAGAATTTGCACAGGAAGAAAACCGCCGCATGGTGGGCACAGTGCAGAAGGTGATCGTGGAAGGTCTGTCGCGCAAACAGGAAGGCTATCTGGCGGCGCGTACTGAGAATAATCGCATCGTGAACTTCGAAGGCAATCCGCGCTTGTTGAACCAGTTTATCGAAGTCCGCATCACCGAAGCCTATCCGCATTCCCTGGGTGGCGAAATTGTGATGCGCAACGAGGACTGAGCCGGGCATGTTTGTCGTTTCGCTGACCTATGTGGCGCCGCTTGACGCAGTGGATGCGCTGATTCCGGCGCACGTCGAGTGGCTAAAATCGCACTATGCGGCCGGGCATTTTGTGGCATCCGGCCGCAAGGTGCCGCGCACAGGCGGGGTGATTCTGGCGCGGGGCCTGAGCCGGGAAGCGCTCGATGCAGTCCTGATGAATGATCCCTTTGCACTGGCCGGGGTGGCGCGTTACGATGTGACCGAATTTATCCCCACCCTGACGGCAACAGAATTGTCCGTCATTCAGGAAACCCTGCCCTGATATGGTTGCTGGCCTGCACTTTGAATCGTTGACCGCATTGCCCGAAGATATCGAGGCGTTGTGCGGGCTGAGTGAGGCCGAAGGATTCCGTTTTCTCCGCCGCCTGATCGAGGACTGGCAACTCGGACACAACCGCTTCAACCTCGAAGGCGAGGTGCTGATGGGCGGTTTTGTGGACGATGCGCTGGTCGCTATTGGCGGCATCAATTGTGATTGCGATGACGACCAGTTAGGCCGCCTGCGCCGTGTGTTTGTGCATCCCGATTATCGACATACCGGCGTGGGCCGGGCGCTCGTGCTGTTGCTGGAAGAGCGTGCGCGTCAGAGTTTCAAACGGCTGGTACTGTTTACCGACCGCCCTGATGCAGCAAAATTCTATGAAAGCATGGGCTATCAGGCTGTGCAGGGGCATCCGCAGCGAAGTCATGTAAAGCGGTTTTAAGCCAGTCTGCTGGCGTTCTCAAAGGATTCAAGTATCTGTATGACCACCCGCCACGCCACCCGTGAACTGGATTTTTTGCCCATCGACAACCCGCGTCTGGCCAACCTGTGCGGGGCGCTAGATGAGAATCTGCGCCAGATTGAGACAGGGCTGGATGTCACCATTGCCCGTCGCGGCGAACATTTCAGCATTTCCGGCAAACAAGCGCAGACCAAGCTGGCGGCAGAGATGCTCGAACGCTTCTATCTGCTGGCCGAGCGGCCAGTGGAAGTGGAAGAAGTGCAGCTGGGACTGATTGAACTCAGTACGGATGCCGAAGCGGCTGCTGCGGAATCCGGCCAGATCAAGCTGCTAACCAAGCGCGGCGATCTGCGTGGACGTACGCCGCGCCAGAATCACTATATTCGCGCCATTCAGGAACATGACATCACCTTCGGGATTGGTCCGGCCGGTACCGGCAAGACCTTTCTGGCGGTGGCCTGTGCAGTCGATGCGCTGGAGCGCGATCTGGTGAAGCGCATTATTCTGGTGCGTCCGGCGGTAGAGGCGGGCGAACGACTGGGCTTTCTGCCGGGCGATCTGGTGCAGAAGGTCGACCCCTATCTGCGCCCACTCTATGATGCGCTGTACGATCTGATGGGCTTTGAAAAAGTCACCAAGTTGTTCGAGCGCGGCATCATCGAAGTGGCCCCGCTGGCCTTTATGCGCGGCCGCACGCTGAATCATGCCTACATTATTCTGGATGAAGCCCAGAACACCACGCCGGAGCAGATGAAGATGTTCCTGACCCGCATCGGTTTTGGCTCCAAGGCGGTGATCACCGGCGACGTGACCCAGATTGATTTGCAGCGTAACCAGAAATCCGGCCTGATTGATGCGGAGCGCGTACTGAAGAATGTGCGCGGCATCGCCATGCATTACTTCAAGAGCGATGACGTGGTGCGCCATCCGCTGGTTCAGAAAATTGTCGATGCCTACGATCGCGCCACGCTCAAGGCTGAGCAGCATACACACAGTCAGAAGCCGTCGGCCCTGTCGACGACCGAACAGACAGGCCAGATGGCCGAGGAGAAACAAGCATGAGCGAGATCAAGCGCGTTGTCGCCATTACGGCAGATGGCAAGGAAAAGACCGTCAAGGCGGAAGAGCTGCGAATTGAGCTGGCCGATGGCGCGATCATCCAGATCGTGCTGGATACACCGGATGGCCTGTTGATCGGTACGCCTGCCGATGACGATGCCCCTTCACGCCTGGTGATTCGGCCGGGTGCGGCGAACGCCATGACTGTCGCCGTCGAGCGTGACATCCTGGTGCCGCTGCCGCCGGCCGAGCTGGAGCTGGTGGTGCAGGATGTAGTCAAGGCCAAGGGCGTGCCGGGCAAGAAGCTGATGCGCAAGTGGATCGAATCAGCGCTGGAAGCCGGTGTGCAGGCCGAAGTGACCGTGCGGATCGTCGATGAAGAAGAAGGCCGTCAGCTGAACAGCGAATACCGTGGCAAGGATTACGCCACCAATGTGCTAAGCTTTGCCTATTCGCAGGACGAGCCAATTCCGGGCGCTGAAGATGTGGTGATGGGCGATCTGGTGCTGTGCGCACCCGTGGTGGCCCGCGAAGCTGAAGAGCAGGGCAAGGAACTGGCGGCGCACTGGGCGCATCTGCTGATTCATGGCGCATTGCATCTGCAAGGCTACGACCACGAAGACGATATCGAAGCCGATGCCATGGAATCGCTGGAAACCGCGATCATGGAAGGTCTGGGCTTTGCTGATCCGTATGCCAGCGAGAAGGGTGCGCCGGACGCTTGATGGTGCGGGCGGCCACTGGTCGCCCCTACGGTATCCGTACCACATATCTTCCCTTGTCATACGCCTGTCATGCGCGAGGGACACAAGGCGGCTATAATCGGCCGATCTACTTTTGTGTTCCCTGCTCATGGACTTACCCTCGCGACCTTCGCCCAAAACCAATCCCAAATCTTCCTGGCTTGATCGCCTGACTTCATTTCTGCTCCGCGAACCCGAAGATCGCGAAGAGCTGGTCGAATTGCTCCACTCCGCTTTCGAACGACATCTGCTGGATTCCGATGCACTCGCTATGATCGAAGGCGTGCTGCAAGTCGGTGATCTACAAGTGCGCGATGTGATGATTCCGCGTGCGCAGATGGACATGATCGATGTCGATGCCACGCCGGAACAATTCATGCCGCTGGTGCTGGAAACCGGCCACTCGCGTTTTCCGGTATATGACGGCGACAAGGACAATATCGTCGGGATTCTGCTGGCCAAGGAGTTGCTGCAGCTGCTCGGCGGCGGTGAGTTCGATATGCGCGACGTATTGCGCCCGGCTGTGTTTATCCCCGAATCCAAGCGCCTGAATGTGCTGCTGAAAGAATTCCGCATGAAGCGCAATCATCTGGCCATTGTGGTGGATGAGTATGGTGGCGTGGCGGGTCTGGTGACGATTGAGGATGTGGTCGAGCAGATTGTGGGTGATATCGAGGACGAGTACGACTTCGACGAAACCGAAGACAACATCATCGCCGATGCGCACGGTGGCTGGCGCGTCAAAGCCATTACCCCGATTGAAGACCTGAACGAAGCGCTGGGCTCGGCCTTCTCCGATGAGGATGTCGAGACTGTGGGCGGACTGGTGTCCGGGCTATTCGGGCGCGTGCCCAAGCGGGGCGATATGGTTGAGGGCGAGGGCTGTCGCTTTCTGGTACTGCGCGCCGACAGTCGTCGCGTGCATTCGGTACTGATTACCCGTTTGCCGCCGGTTGAGGCAGACGAATCGTGATGGGTCGGCTGATGTTTCTGGGGGCGCTCGCTCTGCTGGGCGGCGCGGCCAGTCTGGGCTTTGCACCGTGGGGGGCTTGGCCGGTGACGCTGGTGTCCCTCTCTGTCGCATTCTATGTGATCTCGCGTGCGGACACGCCGCGAGAGGCCTTCTGGCGCGGCTGGGGCTATGGACTGGGCTATTTTGCTGGCGCGGTGCATTTCATCTACATCGCGCTGCATGATTTCAGTGGACTGGCTGCGCCCTTAACCGTACTGGTTCTGCTGGCGCTGGCGGCGTTTCTGGCGATATATAAGGGGTTGGCTGCGTGGCTGGCCTGGCGGCTGGTGTCCGGGCATGCCGGATTGATGCGCTTGTTAGCGCTGCCTGCAGGCTGGGCGGTGATGGAATGGCTGCGCGGCTGGCTGTTTACCGGCTTCCCGTGGCTGGCCGCAGGCTATTCGCAGATTCCTGACGCACCACTGGCCGGATATGCGCCGGTGCTGGGGATCTATGGCGTCGGTGTGCTGCTGGCGTGGATCGCCGGGATGCTGGCGTGGATGGGCGCACGTTTGCTCCGCCGTGAATTTGGCGTGCCGGGGCTGGCTGCAACGGCGGTTGTTGTCTCGCTGGCGCTGGTGGGCATGGGCCTGAAGCGCATGCAGTGGACCACACCCGTCGGCGAGCCGGTGCGGGTGGCTCTGTTGCAGGGCGGCATTCCGCAGGATGAGAAGTGGGATGAGGCGCAGTTTCTGGCGAACCGCCAGCGCTACTACGACCTGACCCATGATGCCAGTGCCCGCCTGATTGTGATGCCTGAAACAGCCTATCCGATTTTCCTGCACGATATGCCGATGGACGATATTGCCTTGCTGCGTGAGGAGGCTGCGCGCAAGTCAGCGGATTTGATCGTGGGGATTGCGCGGCTCGACAAGCATTCGCATCACTACTACAACGCTGCGGTGGTGCTGAATGATCCGGCATTGCCCGCCTATTACAAATCGCATCTGGTGCCGTTTGGTGAATACATCCCGTTCAAGTTTGTGCTGGACTGGGTGTACGACAATCTGCTGCATATCCCGCTGGTCGATTTCAGCTCGGGCGGTGCAGGCCAGCCGACCCTGAATGTGGCGGGGCAGAAGATTGCTGCCAATATCTGTTACGAAGATGTGTTCGGGGAAGAGCTGATCGAGGGCGCGCGTCGTTCGACCATGCTGTTGAATATCTCGAATCTGGCCTGGTTTGATGGCTCGGGTGCGCTGGCCCAGCATGGACAGATGGCGCAGGCACGGGCGCTGGAAATGGGGCGCTACGTATTGCGCGCCACCAATACCGGTACCACGGCGGTGATTACGCCGGACGGGCGGTATCGTGGCAAGTTACCGGAGCGGGTGCCGGGGATTCTGGCAGGTTCGGCGCAGGGGATGACGGGCGAGACGCCCTATATGCGCTGGGGGAATGCGCCTGCGCTGGTACTCATGGGACTGCTGGCGCTGGCAGGCCTCGTGTTTGGCCGCCGCGCCCGCACGCATCGCAACTGGTTTACAGCATCTCCGCGCTGATCATGGCTTTCAGCACCGTTTGGGCGACACCGTCGCGCACGCGGTGCTGCAGCCACCAGACTGATCCCTTTTTCACACTCCAGCCAGCCGGATTGGGGCCGAGCAATTCGGCCAGAACATGGCCAATACTGGGCTGATGGCCGGTAATCAGTACGCTACCCTGTGCGTCCGGCCAGCCTGCTGTTTCCAGATAATCTTCAGCCGCTGCGCAGGGGTTGACGCGTGCATCCTGCTCGAACGACAGGCTGAGCGCCGAGAGTGTCTCGATGGCGCGGGTGGCCTGACTGGACACGAGGCGAGTATCGGCTGGTAGATGTTCTTTCAGCCATTCGGCCACACGAGCAGCCTGCTTGTGACCCTTGCTGGTGAGTGGGCGTTCGAGGTCGATGGTGCCGGGTTCGGCATCGGCATGGCGCCACAATATCAAGTTCATCATTCAATATTCCGTCAATATTCCACGCAGTGACGGCCGTGGCCGTCACGCTTGCTGTCATCAAAAAATTATTCGTGCTCGGCAGACGAGAGTTCGGCCAGCAATTGCTTCTGGGCAGAACGCTGTGCATTACCACGGGTGGTGACGCGCTTGTAGCGGCCATCCGACTGCATTTCCCACGCCTGGGTATTGTCCACCAGATAAGGGCGCAGACCTTCCCGAATAATGCGGCGTTTGATGCGGCTGTCCAGAATCGGAAAGGCCACTTCGACGCGGCGGAAGAAATTGCGACCCATCCAGTCGGCGGAGCTGAGGTAGAGGTTTTCAGCGCCGTCGTTGAGGAAGTAGAAAATCCGACTGTGTTCCAGCAGACGTCCTACCACCGAGCGCACGCGAATGTTTTCGCTCAGCCCCGGCACGCCCGGACGCAAGGTGCACACGCCGCGCACAATCAGATGGATTTTCACGCCGGCGCGACTGGCATCGTACAAGGCCTCGATGATGGCCGGCTCAAGCAGCGAGTTCATCTTGGCGATGATCACGGCGCGACGACCGGCGCGGGCGATATCGGCCTCGCGGCGGATGGCGAATAGCGCATTTTCGTGCAGGGTAAACGGCGCTTGCCATAGTTGGCGATGCTTGCGCGGATTCCCCATGCCGGTGAGCTGGGTGAAGATGTCGTTGACGTCGGCACACTTGTCTTCGTTGGCGGTAAACATGCCAAAGTCGGTGTATAGACGCGCGGTACGCGGATGGTAATTGCCGGTGCCCAGGTGGGCGTAGCGCTTGAGTGCACCCCCTTCACGGCGAACAATCAGCAGCATCTTGGCGTGTGTTTTGTAGCCGTATACACCGTACACCACATGGGCGCCGACACGCTCCAGCTTGGCGGCCCAGTTGATATTGGCTTCTTCGTCGAAGCGCGCCATCAGTTCCACCACAACGGTCACTTCTTTGCCCGCACGTGCGGCTTCGATCAAGGCCTCCATCAGCGCGGAGTCGGAGCTGGTGCGGTACACAGTCATCTTGATTGCCACGACCTTGGGGTCTTTGGCGGCCTGCTGCAGCAACTCCACCACTGGCGCAAAGCTCTGGAAGGGATGATGCAGCAGGATGTCGCCCTTGCGGATGGCGGCAAACATATCGGCCTTCTTGACCAGCTCCTTAGGCGTGCCGGGCTGGAAAGGACGGAATTTGAGATCAGGACGATCGACCTGATCCGGTACCTGCATAAAGCGCACCAGATTCACCGGGCCATCGACGCGGTAGAGATCGTCGGATTGTAGGCCGAACTGACCCAGCAGGAAATTGGCAATATGTTCAGGACAGTTTTCGGCGACTTCGAGGCGCACGCCATCGCCAAACTGTCGCTGCGACAATTCGCCTTGCAGGGCAGCACGCAAGTCGGTGACATCGTCGTCATCCACGCTCAGGTCAGAATCTCGCGTCACACGAAACTGGTAGCAGCCCTTCACTTCCAGACCCGGGAACAGCTCTTCCACATTGGCATGCACCACTGATGACAGAAAGACAAAGCCATGCGGATGGCCGGAGACATCTTCCGGCAGCTTGATAAAGCGTGGGAAGATACGCGGGGCTTGCACAATCGCCAGCGCAGCTTCGCGGCCATAGGCATCGCGGCCTTCCAGCTCCACCACAAAGTTCAGACTCTTGTTGAGCAGGCGCGGGAAAGGATGGGCCGGATCGAGTCCGATCGGGGTGAGTACCGGCGCCAGTTCGCGGCGGAAATAATCGTGTACCCAGGCGCGTTGTGCCTCGTTCCAGTTGGTCCGGCGCAGGAACACGATGCCTTCTTCGGCCAGTGCCGGCAGGACAACCTCACGCAAGATTCGATATTTGCGTTCGACCAGCGCATGCGCTTCGGTGGAGATCAGCGCCAGTGCGGCATCCGGCGACAGGCCATCAGGCGCAGGCGGGACATCGCCCAGACGCATCATCTCCTTGACCCATGCCACGCGCACTTCGAAGAATTCGTCCATATTGCTGGACACAATACACAGAAAGCGCAGCCGTTCCAGCAAGGGATTGCTCGGGTCTTCGGCCTGAGCAAGTACGCGGCGATTGAACTCAAGCAGGCCGAGTTCGCGGTTCAGGAAAAGTTGCTGGCTGGATTGGTTGTGGCTCATCTTGCAAGGTATCCATCTGTACTGCGCAGAGAGCAGCACAGTATATATGCGGGTTGCCGGCGTGCGGCATCAATATGCGATCACACCATCAGTGTATTACATGAAGATGACAAGTCGGTGAATGCGTGTGGATGGTGCGCTGCACCGTTGATCGTGCCGGCCTGTCGGAAATAGATAGCCTTTGCCATGCTGAACCAACACTGCGTGGCAAATGGTGAGCATCATGAGCAAGGTATTTGAAGTCGTGAAGTCCGGATTCCCCCTTGTCCTGTTCGCCTGGCTGGCACTGTGTGCAACCAGTGTGGCGGGTGAAATGCTCAGTCGCTCGATCTCCAGCCAGCATAAAGGTTTATCTGGCAAGACCACGCAGGCTATCTATCAGAGTTTACGGGGTGAGACGGTTCAATCCTGATCTGACTGATATTGTGCGAGGCAATCGTCCGCACGTCTCCTTTGCACAAAATTTAAGCAAAAAACTTTAATCGAACGGGCAAAACGCGGTAGAATACGCGCTCGCCGCTGTCTGACGACCTCTATGTCCATTCAGCGGCTTTGTTTTCGCCGTGTCCAAGTATATTCAGATGTCATGCAAATCGGTCCGTATCAATTAAAAAACCGCCTCATCGTTGCTCCGATGGCAGGCGTGACTGACCGTCCCTTTCGCATGCTCTGCAAGCGACTGGGCGCGGGACATGCCGTGAGCGAGATGATCACGGCCAATGCCATGCTGTATGGCACCGACAAAACCCGCCGCCGCGCCAATTTCGAGGGCGAGCTGGCGCCGGTATCGGTGCAGATTGCCGGGTCTGATCCGGAGCAACTGGCGGAAGCAGCCCGCCATAATGTGGCGGCTGGCGCGCAGATCATCGACATCAATATGGGCTGTCCGGCCAAAAAGGTCTGCAATGTGCTGGCCGGCTCGGCGCTCTTGAAGGATGAAGATCGCGTTAAGCGGATTCTGGAAACGGTGGTGGCGGCAGTCGATGTGCCGGTGACACTGAAAACCCGTCTGGGCTATGCGCGCGGCGAAGAAAATGTGCTGCGTGTGGCCAAGATTGCCGAGGAGGCGGGCATTGCGGCGCTGGCGCTGCATGGTCGTACCCGGGAAGACATGTACAACGGCGAAGCGCGTTACGAGCTGATCGCCGAGGTCAAGAAACAGGTCAGGATGCCGGTGATTGCCAATGGCGATATCACCACCCCGCAGAAAGCGGCGGCGGTGCTGGCACAAACCGGCGCTGACGGCATCATGATTGGTCGGGCTGCGCAGGGTCGACCGTGGATTTTTCGTGAGATCCAGCACTATCTGGATCATGGAACGGTGCCAGAGACACCGCGTGTGGAGGAAATTGCGGCGATTCTCGTCGAGCATCTGGAAGATCATTATCGCTTTCACGGCGAATACTCCGGATGCCGTATCGCCCGCAAACATATCGCCTGGTATACCAACGGGCTGCGGGGCAGCAATGCCTTCAGGCAGGCGATGTATAAGTTAGAAACGACCGCCGGACAAATGGCGGCAGTGCAGTCTTATTTCCGGGAGCTGGCTGAGGAGAGCGAGCGACTGGAATACGTTGAATTGGTAGCAGGCAAATAGGCCTCGCCATGGCGGCATTACCGTCGTGGACGCGACGGTGCCGCATCAGGCGTCGTCGCGAGTTGGGCACAGGGGATAGGATTCTATACATGGAACACCATGATCAAATCTGCGTCGCTGTCCGGGCGGCGCTGGAGCAGTATTTTCGCGATCTCGACGGCGAAGCGCCGCAAGCCATCTACGATATGGTGCTGGCGAAAGTCGAGAAACCCATGCTGGAAATCGTGCTGGAGCAGGCGCAGGGCAATCAGTCACGAGCAGCGGAACTTCTGGGCATTAATCGCAATACGCTGCGCAAGAAAATGTTATCCCACGATCTGATTTAAGGCGGGGCAACACACAGGATTTCACCGGCAGGCCAGACCTGCCGGTGCTAGTTTTAATCATTCAAACCCAGCAAGACGAGATCCATCATGGTGAAAATCCAGCGTGCGCTCATCAGCGTATCCGACAAGACCGGTGTCCTTGAATTTGCCCAGGCCCTTGCAGGCTTTGGCGTGGAAATCCTTTCCACAGGCGGTACCGCCAAACTGCTGGCTGATGCTGGCCTGAAGGTGATCGAAGTCGCGGATTACACCGGATTCCCTGAAATGCTGGATGGCCGCGTGAAAACGCTGCACCCGAAGATTCATGGCGGCATTCTGGGTCGTCGCGATCTGCCGGAACATGTGTCCACGATGCAGCAGCACGACATCGGCAATATTGATCTGGTGTGCGTGAACCTGTACCCGTTCGAGGCCACGATTGCCAAGCCCGGCTGCACCTTTGCTGATGCGATCGAGAACATCGACATCGGTGGTCCGGCCATGGTGCGCTCCTCCGCCAAGAACCATGCATTCGTGGCCATCGTGACCGATAGCGGCGATTACGCCGCACTGGTCGACGAAATGATGCAGAACGGTGGCAGCCTCGGCCCGGTCACCCGCCGCAATCTGGCCAAGAAGGCCTTCAGCCATACTGCCGCCTACGATGGTGCGATCAGCAACTACCTGACCAGCCTGACCGATGACGGCGAACAGTTTGTCTATCCGCAGCGCCTGAACGTGCAGTTCGAGAAGGTGCAGGACATGCGCTATGGCGAGAATCCGCATCAGAGCGCCGCTTTCTACCGCGATCTGCATCCGGCTGCGGGCAGCCTGTCGGCCTACCGCCAGCTGCAAGGCAAGGAACTGAGCTACAACAACATCGCCGACGCCGATGCCGCGTGGGAATGCGTGAAGGCATTCGACGAGCCGGCCTGCGTGATCGTGAAGCATGCCAACCCCTGTGGCGTGGCTGTTGCGCTCGATACTCTGACTGCATACAAGCTGGCCTTTGCCACCGACACCACCAGCGCCTTTGGCGGCATCATTGCCTTCAACCGCGAAGTGGATGCGGCGACCGTTGAATCGGTGACCGGCCAGTTCCTCGAAGTGCTGATTGCCCCGAGCTTTACTGATGAAGCCAAGGCCATTATCGCGGCCAAGAAGAATGTGCGCGTGCTGGAAGTGCCATTGGAAAACGGCGCCAACAAGTTCGATCTGAAGCGCGTGGGTGGCGGTCTGCTGGTGCAAACTCCGGATATCCACCACCTGACCACGGCTGACTTCAAGGTGGTGACCAAGAAGGCACCAACCCCGCAACAGCTGAACGATCTGCTGTTCGCTTGGCGTGTGGCCCAGTTCGTGAAGTCGAACGCCATCGTGTTCTGTGGCGGCGGTCAGACCCTGGGCGTGGGCGCAGGCCAGATGAGCCGTGTGGATTCCACCATCATCGCCGCACAGAAGGCCAAGCGTGCCAATCTGGACCTCAAGGGTTCGGTGTGCGCGTCTGACGCCTTCTTCCCGTTCCGCGACGGTGTGGATGTGATCGCCGAAAACGGCGTAAGCGCCATCGTGCAGCCGGGCGGTTCGATGCGTGATGAAGAAGTGATTGCAGCAGCGGATGAGCACGGCATTGCCATGGTGTTCACGGGCGTTCGTCACTTCCGTCATTGATCAGCAAGCCGGGAGGGCACTTCGGTGCCCTTTCTCTACTACCAAATTGTGCCGGAATGTTGAATGCCTGACCCATTTGCCCCTCTTGCTGAGTTTCAACTGAACCTGTCCGCTTCTGTATCGATGACAGTGGCTGAGTTTTTGACGAAATGCGATCAGGCGGGTATTCATGGTTATGTATGTGGCGGGGCGGTGCGTGATTGCGTGCTGGGGCAGCCGTTCAACGACGTAGATTTCACCTTCCATCATGAAATCAGTGCGATTCGCGACTGGATGGTTGAGACATTCGGTACGCCTATCCGCTTTGCAGATCTGCAATTTGGGCTGATCAAGGTGGGGCGCGATGATGCCAGCGAGTTTGACATCACCATGTGGCGCTCGACCGAGTCGATTGGCGATGCTGAACGGCTAGCGGGTGTGCATTACCAGCTGACGGACTCGCTGCTGGCCGATGCGCGCAATCGTGATCTGAGCATGAATTGCCTGTTCTGGCATCCAGACGAGGGATGCGTGGACCCGGTCGGGCATGGACTTGAAGATGCGCAGGCGCGCCGTATCCGGATTGCAGCGGATACGCGCAAACAGCGTGTAGACTATCGCCTCGCGCTGCGGGCGCTGTTGTTTTAGGTGCGTGGCTTTACGCTGGCGGACGATGCAGATACGTATATTCGTCGCCACCTGCCGCGGGATATTGGTCAGTATGATGATGCGGCACTGGCTGCCTTCATGACCATGCTGGTACGTGGCCGGACAACTCTGGCAGAGAAGCTGATTGAAGCCGCGAAGCCCTATCTGGATGCTGTTGCGCATGAGCGGTTGGTACGTGCGGCAGGTGTAGGCATGCCTGCATGAAGCAGCTGTGAGCAGTATTGATTTGGGTGTAGATGAGAAAGACGACCTGAGAATGTGTGCCAACGCGCACATTGCCATGTCACCTTTTGCAGGACTGAACCATGAACATTCTCGTCATCGGCTCCGGTGGCCGTGAGCACGCGCTGGCCTGGAAGCTGGCGCAATCGAACAAGGTCGGAAAAGTGTATGTCGCGCCGGGCAATGCCGGCACGGATCTCGATCCTGACCTGACCAATGTGCCGCTGACCGCAACCGCCGACCTGATCGACTTTGTGAAGCGCGAACAGATTGCCTTTACCGTGGTGGGACCGGAAGCGCCGTTGTCGGCGGGTGTGGTCGATGCTTTCCGCGCCGAAGGCCTGAAGATTTTTGGCCCAACCCGCGCTGCAGCCCAGCTGGAGTGGAGCAAGGACTTCGCCAAGGCCTTCATGATCCGTCACAACATCCCGACGGCACAGTACCGTACCTTTGCCGATGCGGCAGAGGCGCACGCCTACGTGGATGGCCGTGGTGCACCGATCGTGATCAAGGCGGATGGTCTGGCTGCGGGCAAGGGTGTGATTGTGGCGATGACGCTGGACGAAGCCCACGCCGCCATCGACAGCATGCTGCTCGACAACAAGATGGGTGATGCGGGCGCGCGCGTGGTGATCGAGGATTTCCTCAAGGGCGAAGAAGCCAGCTTTATCGTCATGGTGGACGGCAAGCATGTGTTGGCGCTGGCCAGTTCGCAAGATCACAAGCGTCTGCTGGATGGCGATCTGGGCCCGAATACCGGCGGCATGGGGGCATATAGTCCCGCCCCCGTGGTGACCCCGGAAGTACACGCTCGTGCGATGCGCGAAGTGATTCTGCCGACCGTAGCCGGTATGGCGCACGAAGGTCATCCGTTTACCGGCTTCCTGTACGCCGGTCTGATGGTGTCGGAAGACGGCGCGGTGAATGTGGTGGAATTCAACTGCCGCATGGGTGACCCAGAAACCCAGCCGATCATGGTGCGCCTGAAGTCGGATCTGGTGCAGTTGGTGGAAGCCGCCATTGATGGCAAGCTGGATCAGATCGAGGCCGAATGGGATCGCCGTACCGCGCTGGGCGTGGTGCTGGCTGCTGGTGGTTATCCGGATGCGCCGAAAAAGGGCGATGTGATTACTGGGCTTCCCAAGCCAGGCTCGATTCAGGATGTACAGGTGTTCCACGCAGGCACGACCCGCGATGCAGAGGGCCATGTGGTGACCAGTGGCGGCCGTGTGTTGTGCGTGACTGCGCTGGGTGACAGCGTGAAGATTGCGCAGAAGCGTGCCTACGATGCCGTGGGGGATATCGAGTTCGACGGCATGCAATACCGTACCGATATCGGCCACCGCGCAGTCGTTCGCAAGGGTTAAGCTCTGTTATCACAGACCGCTGACGCGACATCTGTTGATCATTTGATCTGGCACAGATGTCGCGACGCGGTCTGACAGGGTAAAATCCGATACCTTTGTTCTCGATTCGATTGCCTGCATGCCGTTGTTCGCGCTTGGCCTCAACTACGAAACCGCTCCGCTCGCCATTCGCGAGCGTTTGGCGTTTGCGCCTGAAGAGCTGGGCAGCAGTGTGGCCGGGCTGGTTGCGCAGGAGGGCGTGCATGAAAGCATGCTGCTATCCACCTGCAATCGAACCGAGCTGTATGCGAGTGCTCATGATGAAGCGCGGCTACTGGACTGGCTGGCGAAATCGCGTGGCCTGAATCGCGACGAAGTGCTGCCCTATCTGTACCGGCTGGAAGGCCGCGAGGCGGCGCGCCATGCATTTCGCGTGGCATGTGGTATGGACTCGATGGTGCTGGGCGAAACCCAGATTGTCGGGCAGCTGAAAGATGCGGTGCAGGAAGCCGAGCAGGCCGAAGGGCTGGGCACGGTGCTCAATGGCCTGTTCCAGAAAGCGTTTTCGGTCGCCAAGGAAGTGCGCACCGAAACGGCGATTGGCGCCAATTCTGTGTCGATGGCTGCTGCTGGCGTTCGTCTGGCCGAGCGTTTGTTTGCCGACTGGCGCGATGTTTCCGTGCTGTTTATCGGTGCGGGCGAGATGATCGAGTTATGCGCTACCCACTTTGCCGCACAGAAGCCGCGCCGCATTTCGGTGGCAAACCGCACGGTTTCACGCGGTCAGGCGCTGGCAGCACAATTTGGCGGTGACGCCTTTGCGCTGGGTGAGCTACCCGAGCGCTTGCAGGATTATGATGTCGTGGTGACGTCAACCGCCAGCCAGCTGCCGATAGTGGGGCTGGGGGCGGTGGAACGCGCCTTGAAGCGCCGCAAGCATCGTCCGATGTTCATGGTGGATCTGGCCGTGCCGCGTGATATCGAGGTGGAGGTCGGCCAGCTGGATGACGTCTACCTTTACACGGTCGATGATCTGGCCGAAGTGGTACGCCACGGGCGCGAAGAGCGCAAGACCGCCGTGATTGCCGCGGAAGCGATTGTCGATAAACACGTGGACGCATTTTCGCACTGGATGGACAGCCGCAGCCTTGTGCCGACCATCCGCGCCTTGCGTGACCATGTTGAACGCCTGCGCCGCCATGAAGTCGAGCGTGCGCATAAAATGCTGGCAAAGGGCGAATCGCCGGATAAAGTACTGGAAGCGCTGTCGCAGGCGCTCAGCAACAAATTTCTGCATGCGCCGCTGGCCGCCCTCAACCGGGCAGAGTCGGCGCAGCATGGCGAACTGGTGGATGCGGTTCGTCACCTTTATCATTTGCATGACGATGCCTCGTCGGCGTCGTGACCGGATCACATGAAACCTAGTATTGCCCAGAAGCTGGCCCAGCTTGCCGACCGACTGGAAGAAGTCGGCCATCTGCTCGCCAGCGAAGAAGCCACCAAGGATATGGATCAGTTCCGCAAACTGAGCCGCGAACACGCCGAACTGACGCCGGTGGTGGAGCTGTATCACGCCTACCAGAAGACGCTGGCTGATCAGGCATCTGCCCGCGAAATGCTAAGTGACCCAGACATGCGCGAGCTGGCCGAGCTGGAAATTGCCGAGGCCGAGGAACGCATTACCACGCTGGATCTGGATCTACAAAAGGCATTGCTGCCGCGTGATCCTAACGATGAGCGTAATATCTTTCTGGAAATCCGCGCAGGCACGGGCGGCGATGAGTCTGCGCTGTTTGCGGGTGATCTGCTGCGCATGTACACCCGCTACGCCGAGCGTAATCGCTGGCAGGCGGAAATTGTATCGGCCAGTGAATCCGATCTGGGCGGCTACAAGGAAGTGATCGTGCGTCTGGTGGGCTTCGGTGCCTACTCACGCCTCAAGTTCGAGTCCGGCGGCCATCGCGTGCAGCGTGTGCCGGCAACTGAATCGCAAGGTCGAATTCATACATCGGCCTGTACGGTGGCCGTGATGCCGGAAGCCGATGCGCTGGAAGAGGTGCAGATCAATGCCGCCGATATCCGCATCGACACCTTCCGCGCCAGCGGGGCCGGTGGACAGCACATTAACAAGACTGATTCGGCAATCCGGATTACTCACTTCCCGACCGGTATCGTGGTGGAATGTCAGGATGGTCGCAGTCAGCATCAGAACAAGGCACAAGCCATGCTGGTGCTCGCTGCGCGCATCAAAGACAAGCAGGAGCGCGAGGCCCACGCCAAGGAGGCCGCCACCCGTAAATCACTGGTGGGCTCGGGCGACCGCAGCGAACGCATCCGCACCTACAACTTCCCGCAAGGGCGGATGACTGATCACCGCATCAACCTGACCCTGTACAAACTCGACTACATCATGGATGGCGATCTGCAGGAGCTGACGGATGCCTTGCTTGCCGAGCATCAGGCCGAGCAGCTGGCCGAACTGGCAGGCGGGGATGATTGATTGAGAGATGTGAACAACGCCGGGTGACCGGCGTTTTTTGTTGTACTCAGGTTTATTCAGGTAAGGTGCACTTCGAGGTTTTGGTGACCATGCCGTTATCGTATTCGTCCACGATGCATCGGTGGCTTTTGTATTGTCGGCCATCGTATTGAAGTCGTACATGGTACATCTGGTAAGCAAGGGCGTAATTTGCGATGAGATCATGCATACCATGCGTACGTGAGTTCAGCACTTGAATCCCGTCACCACCGTTTTTGAAATCAATCTGGTAGGTGGGTTTGCCATCTACCATATGTACTGAAACCAGCCAGTATCGATAAAGGTGAGCGCCATAAAATGCGAAGCAATATGGCTTAAGCGCAGGCCGCACAAAATAGCCTTTGCGATGATTGCCATTTAGATCGACTCTCGCCACTGAAAACAAACGGTTCACTTGCCCGCGTGGAATTTCAAGATCATTCAGGCACCCGATTACCTGCTCCAGATCGTCCGGTTCTTGTGACAGGATGAATTCAATCAGGGCTGGATCAGGTGTGATGGGATGACTCAGCGGGGTTTCGGTGTCGTTCTGGAAGATGATCTGGCTGGTGGCGAGGGCGGCTGAATTTAGCATGCAAAACATTGCCGATATCAGGATGATGAAGATCGTGCGCATCACACGTGCAGGGTATGAGCTCATTTTATGCTCGGGATGTGATGCAAGGTCGAAATGAAAGCAGACTGATTGCCATTCCAGCCACACTTGGTACATATACCATCTTCAATGGCGTGGTGGCATTGGGGATAACCATAAAGCTGGTACGCGCATTCAGGGCAGAGCGCAGCCATGGCAGACAAGCCTTGGCGAAACGTGCTGCCGCATTCGTCGCAAATCTGTTGGGTATCGTCCGACACTGTAATCATCTCCTTGCTGGCCAAAACTATACCAGCAGCCGCTCGTATCGGCGAAAGTGAGTCCCCATCCCGCTGGTATGATATCGGGATGGCTACCCCCCACCCCCTCCGCATCCTCGCCCCCTTCGCACTGGGCTATTTCTTCTCCTACGCCCTGCGTACGGTGAATGGTGCCATTGCACCTGCGCTGATCCACGAGTACGGCATCAGCGAATCGGCGCTGGGGATGATGACGGCTGCTTACTTTCTGACGTTTGCCCTGACCCAGATTCCCATCGGCCTCGCCATGGATCGATTCGGGCCGAGCCGGGTGAACGGGTCATTGTTGATCGTGGCGGTCGCGGGTTGTGCATTATTTGCTGCCGGACACGAGCCATGGGCCATGGTGACGGCACGTGGCATGCTGGGGTTGGGCATGGCGGGCTGCCTGATGACCGCCATCAAGGCCAATGCGCAGTGGTTTCCCATGCATCGGCTGCCGCTGGTGAATTCGTGGGTGCATGTGTGTGGATTACTCGGCGCAGTGGTGTCGACCGCGCCAGCGGCGTGGCTGGTGGCACATCACGGGGTGGCAGGCGTGTTTTCGGTGGCGGGCGTCATTGGTGCTATTGCGGTGGTGATGCTGTTTACGCTGGTGCCGCAGCATCCCGAGCAGCATCAGCGTGTTTCCATGCGCGAGAGCTTCGCAGGCGTGCTGCGTCTGTTTGCGGATCGACGCTTTCTGCAGATTGCACCGGTCGCCGCCATCGCCATGGGTGCGCACATGGCTATGCAGGGACTGTGGATTGGTCAGTGGCTACGCCAGACTCGCCATGTAGATGATATGGCCGTGGCGCATGATCTGTTCTGGATGATGATGGCGGGTGTGGTGGGTTCGCTGAGCTGGGGGCAGCTGGGCACACGTCTGACGAGAGCGGGGATGCCGCTGCTACATGTCTATGCCTGTGCCTGCAGCCTGCATGTGCTCACTTTGATCCTGATGGCAACCGGCGCACCACTACCGGGATGGTTACTGATGGCAGCATTTTCGTTTACAGGGATGGGCGGCAGCCTGTGCTATGCCCTGGTCACTAGCCGTTTTCCGGTAGAGATGGCGGGGCGGGCGAATACCTCTCTCAATCTGCTGATTTTTGTGGTGGCCTTTGTGGTGCAGGGCGGGTTCGGCTATGCGCTGGCGCAGTTGCAGCTACACGGGACATCGATGCAGCAGGCATGGGCGGTGGTGTTGCTGGGTCTGGCCGGGAGTATTGCGGTGGGGCTGGGGTGGGCGTTGCGGAAGAGAAAATACGACGCTAAGTAATGGGAAGGCAGTTATGGACTCCATACCGGTTGGGCGTGTGGGAAGAATTTTGTCTGGAACAGATGCTGGAAGTTTCATCCGAATCCAGCATGATGATGAAAGCACAGGTGGCTTCCTCATCTTGGTATCAACCCAAGCTGACTTTCTGGACGGGTTTGATTACTGGGTTTCGAGTTCGAGTGAGCTAGACTCATTCCTGACGGAAGCTGGTTGGCTGATTCAGTGGCTGGACGGCGGAGTTTAAATTAAAGCGGTTGATAGCTGATGATGAATGCCTCACCCAACTCCGCTTGCAAATCAAGTTGCACTGCTTTGGCTGCCGCCTCAAAACGAAACACTTCATCCTCAAGCCATGGGCTGGGACCAGTCGGATTGTCCCAATCGAGTGCAGTGTCGTGCCATTTCGACAGCATGTCCAGTTGCTCCAGTAGTGCTGGACTCAGTGGTAGCCGGAATTCGATTGCGCCAATACCAAAAGTCGCGCTTGCGGTCCCATTGGCAGCCCACAGGCAACCGCCGCCCCAGTCAAACATCAGTCGAATGTGAAACTTATCCTGACTATCAGGCTGGCTGAATGGTGGCATTCGCCGCCTCCAAATCCCCCGGCGTTCCCACATTCAGCCACGTACCGGTGAAATGTTCACCGCTCAGCTGGCCCTTGGCCGCAGCGGCCTTGAAAATCGGCCCCAGCTTGGCCGCTTCGCCGGGCGTAACCGAATTCACAATTTCCGGCTTCAGTAGCGCCAGATTGCCGTAACACAGCTTGGCGCCTTCATTTCCCAACACGCCGTCGGTGAGCGAGAAATCGCCGCCGGGGTGATAGGGCGGATTGTCCACCATCACCAGATGCCCGAGGCGCTGCGTATCTGTCAGGAAGGCGGGGGCGAGATCGACGAGTGAGCGGAAATCGTATTCGCAGAAAATATCGCCCGATACCAGAATAAAGCAGCCTGTTCCCAGAAGATGCCGTGCGCGGGCGATACCGCCTGCTGTTTCCAGCCCGACACGCTGGTTGTCTGCCCCCACACCCTCGGCGGAATAATGCAGACGTACGCCCCATTGTGAGCCATCGCCTAAAGTCGCCTCGAATTGCGAACCCAGCCAGGCATGATTGATGACGATATCGCGGATGCCGGCTGCCGCCAGACGTTCAATGTGCCAGACAATCAGCGGTTTACCGCCAACCTTCAGGAGTGGCTTAGGGGTGTGATCGGTCAGCGGACGCATGCGTTCGCCGCGTCCGGCTGCGAGGATCATGGCGCGAATGGGCTGGGTCATGGTGCGGCTTTCGATTAGTCAAAGAAACGCCCGGCAATCGCCAGCGTCGTCTCTACGGCTCGTGTATCCACATCGTGGTGCGTGACCCAGCGCTGGGCGGTGCCAATGGTGGAGAACAGGATGCCGTGTTCGGCCAGATGTGCGGCGAAGGCCTTGGCATCGAGAGTCGGCGCCTGCACAAACACGATATTGGTTTGCGGATGTTCGACCGTAAAACCGGGGAGCTTCGCTAGACCATCGGCAAGCAGGCGTGCATTGGCATGATCATCGGCAAGGCGCGCCAGTTGATGCTCCAGTGCAAACAAGCCGCCCGCGGCCACAATACCAGCCTGACGCATGCCGCCGCCCAGCATCTTGCGCCAGCGGTGGGCAGAATCGATCAGGTCTTTCGAGCCAACCAATACCGATCCCAGCGGTGCGCCCAGTCCCTTGGATAGACACACCGACACCGAATCAAAGCCCTTGGCGATCTCCGCCGGGCTGACGTAAGAACCCACCGCCGCATTCCACAGTCGCGCGCCATCCAGATGGGTGGCGAGACCGATGCTGTGCGCCCAGTCGGTGGCGGATTTGACATAGTCGGCGGGCAGAATCTTGCCGCCGATGGTGTTTTCCAGTGCCAGCAAACGGGTGCGGGCGTAGTGATGATCCGGGGCTTTGACGGCTTTTTTAAGGCGATCCAGCGGGATGCTGCCATCCGATGCGTTATCCAGCGGTTGCGGCTGGATGCTGCCCAGCACGGCGGCGCCACCCGCTTCGTACTTGTAGGTGTGCGCTTCCTGCCCGACCAGATATTCGTCACCGCGCTGGCAGTGCGCCATCAATGCGCACAGATTGCTCTGGGTGCCAGACGGCATGAACAGGCCGGCTTCAAATCCCAGCATCGCCGCCGTCACGCTTTGCAAGCGGTTCACCGTCGGATCATCGCCCCACACATCATCGCCGACTTCTGCGGCAGCCATTGCAGCACGCATGGCGTCATTGGGGCGGGTCACGGTATCGCTGCGGAAGTCGTACACAATCTTGTTCATCGAATGCGCCTTTTGCGTGAAACGGGACAATTAAATCAATGCGGCTCGCGGTGCTTGAACGCCCATAGCTTGCTGCCGCCAAAGTTCCAGATCAGGCCGATGCCTGTTGTGACAATCTGCGACGGCCATTTCGGGAAGCCCAGCCAGCCAGTAAACAGCGCCATCAGGCCGGTATTGATGCACCAGCCCACGCCGACCACCGTGAAATACTTGGAGGCTGCATCCGCGTGCGATTTGGCGCTTTTGAAGGTGAACAGATAATTCAGGTAATAGTTCACAAAGCAGCCAAGGATATAACCTATGGCGGACGCCGTGGTGGCAGAGGTGCCTAGTATGTCGGCACCAATCCACAACGATACATACTGCACGCCCGTTCCACTCAGCCCCACCAGCGCGAACTGCAGGAACTGCTTGATCAGCGCTTCATGGCGAGTCAGCAATGCTTTAATCATGAATTCGCCTTAGAAGGTGTAGCCATGCTGCACGGTAAAGCCGGTCAGCTGGTTCAGCAATTTATACAGCGGATGCAATTCGACATAGCGCTCGCACGTTTCGCGCAGATAGCCGAGTGCCACCGGAATATCGTCCAGATAGCGCGGCTTGCCGTCGCGGTGAATCAGGCGGGCAAAGGTGCCAATGGAGCGCAGGTGGCGATAGACGCCCATGAATTCGAGATCGCGGTAGAAGTCGTCAAACGACTCTGCCACCGGCAGATTCAGCTTGCGCGCGGCTTGCCAGTAACGGATGCCATGATCGAGTCGGAAGGCTTCCGGCCAAGCGCGGTACATATCTTTCAATAGCGAAGCCAGATCATAGGTCAGCGGGCCGACGCGTGCATCCTGAAAATCGACGATGCCGATCTGATCACCCCGCACCATCAGGTTACGACTGTGATAGTCGAAATGAATCAGGGTTTTGGGTTGTGATGCAGCGCGAGCCAGCAACAATGCGCGGGTGCGCGCCCATGCTTGCTGTTGTTTTTCGTCCAGTGTTTTGCCCAGATGGGTGCCCACAAACCATTCGGTAAAGCGGTCGAGGTCGGTTCCCATGGCGTCGGCAGTGTATTCCGGCAGGCCGCTGGTATCGGCGTGGACCTGCATGCTCAGCAGGGCACCCCAGGCGGCGCGGTAGAGCGGATCGGCCTTGATTTCATCGCCATCAGCGGTGGCGGACATCAGGTCGGTATCGCCCAGATCGCTCATCAGCACAAAGCCCTGATCGACGTCTACGGCCAGCATCTCGGGCACCGGCACGATACCGGACAGGCGTCTGGCAATATCCAGAAAGCCCGCAATCGGCTGAGTGGCCGGGGGCGCATCCATGACAATCCGGGTGCTGCCATCGGCAAGGGTCGCACGATAGAAACGGCGCGGGCTGCCGTCTTCAACAAGGGCATGCAGCGCAGTACGCTGCGGCAGCTGTGTGTCAAGCCAGGCGGTGAGTGCAGTGGAACGTTCCATCGGATTCATTGTCAGAGCGCTGAAAGTATGCGATTTTAGCGCACTTTGTATTGAACGCCCTGATCGAATGTCCGCTTTCCGACTCCATCCCCTAGCACTGGCCTGCGCGGCCCTGTCCCTTGCTGCACTCGCAGACACGGCGACCACTGGCCCGACCACCATCGAGGCGGCCAAGCTGGATGGCGAGGTCAATGAAAACCTGCTGGCCACCGGCGATGTCGTGCTCAAGCGCGACGGCAAGATGCTGGAAGCGCCATGGGTGCGCATTCTCAAGGGAGGGCGCGAGCTTCAGGCGGGCGATACAACACGTTTCAGTGATCGCGGCAGTGTGATCAATGGCAAGGCATTTGAGCTGAAAGAGGGAAGTGAAGCCGCACCGCGCAGTGGCTACATTGATGCACCTGCCTTTTCGCTTGGCAATGCACGTGGCCATGGCGATGCCGTTAAGTTGCTGTTTGTGGGCGAAGACCAATATACCCTTGATCGTGCGCGATTTACGACCTGTGCGCCGGGCAATGAAGCCTGGTATGCGCACAGCGAGACACTTGATCTCGATTATTCGCGCAATCTGGGCAAGATGTACTGGGGCAAGATCGAGATTGGCGGTGTGCCGGTTACGCCAACCTTGCCCTATCTCGACTTTTCGCTGGATGGATCGCGAAAGTCCGGCTTGTTATCGCCGGTCATGCGGGGTTCCGGCGCAGATGGATTGGATATCGCATTTCCATGGTACTGGAATATCGCGCCTAATTTCGACGATACCATTACGCCACGTTTGATACTCAAGCGCGGCATCATGCTGGAAAACGAATTCCGCTACCTGACGCCCCGATCACGGGGGGAGTTCCGCTACAGCCGGATTGGGCATGACCGCGTGACCGGCGAGCAGCGAAACTTTGGCGATTGGCAGCATACGCAGATACTGGGTGACGGCTGGAGCGCCGGGCTGAATCTGCAACGTGTATCCGATGATGGCTACTTTGCTGATTTTGGCGACCGGCTGGCAGTTGCCTCGCAGGCGATTCTGCCCCGTCAGGCCAATCTGGCGTACTGGAAGGACGGTCTGCAGCTCAATGTGCGTACCTCGCACTTCCAGACCCTGCAAGATCCGCAGCGTGCCGTACTGGCACCCTATGCGCAATTGCCTCAGATCACACTGAACTACACGACTGACACGCTGTCACCGTTGCGTCTGGATGTATTCAGCGAGCTGGATGATTTCAGTCATCCCACCCAGATCAATGGTAAGCGTGCGGTAGTCTATCCGTCCATTTCGATGCCGATGGCTACCTCATGGGGTTTCCTGACACCCAAGATAGGTTTTAACTCTACGCGTTATCGCCTGAGTGACTTCCAGACGACAGTGAATCAGACCGTGCAGCGTCAGCCGGGTTATACGCTGAGTCGCGACTTGCCGATCGCCAGTCTGGATGCAGGTCTGTATTTCGACCGAGATTTCACCTGGTCGGGCCTCAATATGCTGCAATCGCTTGAGCCGCGTCTGTATTACGTGCGTATCCCGTATCGCGACCAGAGTGCATTCCCGAATTTCGATAGTTCGGTGGCCGATTTCAGCTTTGCACAAATGTTTACCGAAAATCAGTTCTTTGGCTGGGATCGTATCAATAATGCCAATGAATTGACCGCCGCCCTGACTTCGCACCTGATCGATGCAGATACCGGCATCGAAGCCTTGCGATTTGCGGTTGGCCAGCGCTTCTATTTCCAGCCGCAAAAGGTGTATATCACCCAGCAAACCACCGGAACCAACGAGACGTCCTCCGATCTGATGACTGCGATCAGCGGTAACTTCTCGCGCGAATGGTCGGCTGACGTCATGTGGGAATACAACCGCCAGGATCGGAAAACGCAAAAGGCCGGCCTGTTCATGCACTACCAGCCCGGTCTAGCGCGGATGCTGAATCTGGGCTACCAGTACGATCGCGTCAACAATATCCACCAGGCCAGCGTGTCGACTCAATGGCCCATAGCCGGGCGCTGGCACGGCGTAGCCAGCCAGACATGGTCGTTTGTCGATCATCGCTCGCTGGAGACACTGGTGGGGGCAGAGTACAATGGCGGGTGCTGGGCATTGCGGGTAGGGATGCAGCGCTTCGTGACGCCTACCCAGCAACCGCCTACACCCAGATTTATGCTGCAGATTGAATTGAACAATTTCGGTTCAATCCAGACCAATCAAGTCTTCGAGACGCTGAAGCAGAGTATCCCTGGCTACAGCAAGACTAACCAAACGACCGAACTCCAATGATCAACACTTCCCGCTTGCTGACTTTTTTGCTCGGTGCCTCCCTGTTGGCACCGGTTCTGGCCGAGCCCGTAACGCTCGACCGCATCGTGGCGGTGGTCAATAAGGACGTGATTACCGACCGCCAGCTCGACGAACGCATGAAGCTGACCTACAAGCGCATGGCCGAGCAGAAAATTACGCCCCCACCTGTGGACGTGCTCAAAAAGCAGCTGCTGGACAGCATGGTGACTGAACAGGTGTTGATCGATTACGCGGGTGATACCGGCCTGCGCGTCGACGATAGCGAGATTGACCGCTACATCGAGGGTCAGGCCGAGCAGAATCGCATGACCGCTGCGCAGTTCCGCGCCGCGATCGATAAGGAAGGCCTGCCTTTCAAAGCGTTCCGCGACGATATCCGTCGCCAGATGGTGATGGCACGCTTGATGGAACGCGATCTGAAAAGCCGCGTGTTTGTCAGCGAACAGGAAGTCGACCAGTATCTCAAAATGCAGGGCGACAAAATCGACATCCAGTTCCGGCTCAGCCACATCATGGTCGGTATCCCGGAAGGCGCATCGCCTGATGTCGTGGTTGCCCGTCGCAAGCGTGCCGATCAGGCGCTGTCCGAACTGGCTGCAGGCAAGCCATTTGCCTCAGTCGCGGCTGCTTACTCCGAGTCTCAGGATGCGCTGAGCGGTGGTGATCTTGGATGGCGTGCTGCGGGTACCATTCCGCCTGCTTTTATGGAAGCGATTCAATCGCTGCAACCGGGCGGTTTTACACCTGTTCTGCGCAGCGCGGGTGGATTCCACATTATCCGGATGCTTGAAAAACGTGCGGATAATGGCAAGGAAGTGGTGCAGATGACCCATGCGCGCCACATCCTGATCAAGGTTGGCGAGCTGACCTCCGATGCCGAAGCCAAGGCTCGAATCGAAGAGATTCGCGCCAAGATTGTGGCGGGTGCCAAGTTTGAAGATGAAGCCCGTCAGAAGAGTGAAGACATCAGCGCCTCAAAAGGCGGGGATCTCGATTGGGTACCGCCAGGCGTGTTTGTCCCGCAATTCGACAAGGCGATGAATGAGCTCAAGTTGAATGAGGTGAGTCAGGCTGTTCGTTCGCCCTTTGGTTACCATCTGATTCAGGTGCTGGGGCGCAAGGATCAGGATGTCACCGACGAGCGCAAGAAGGAGCGCGTCCGCACTGAACTGCGTGAACGCAAGGCCTCCGAACAGCAGGAAGAGTGGATTCAAGCCAAGCGCGATCAAGCCTTCGTTGAGAATCGGCTCGATGACAAGTAAGCTTCAATCATGAGGCGATAGAAAACAGGCTGCCCATGGGTGGCCTGTTTGTTTTCAGGCGATGTGCATCTGGATAGAGGATGAACCATGCGACCGACCATCATCATACCCACCGGCGAGCCTGCAGGGATTGGACCCGAGCTGTGTGCCAGTCTGGATCCCGGTCGTTTTCCGGCGCGACTGGTACTACTGGGTGATCGTGCCTTGCTGGCCTCGCGCGCCTGGCCGGGTAGTCATGCGGTCAAGGAGTATGTCCCGGATGAAGATCCCGGACACGGGGTACTTGAACTGATTCATGTACCGCTCGAAACATCCTGTGTGGCGGGGCAACCTTCTACGGCCAATGCGCCCTATGTCATGGCCTTGCTGGATCGCGCCATTGCAGGCTGCATGTCCGGCGAATTCTCGGCCATGGTGACCGCACCGCTGCATAAAGGCGTCATCCGCAATGCCGGATATCACAAATTTGTGGGTCATACCGAGTATCTTGCCGAAAAAACAGGCACCCGCCGGGTGGTAATGATGCTGGCAGGAGGCGGTATGCGCGTGGCACTGGCCACCACCCATCTGCCCTTGCGCGATGTCCCCGATGCGATCACCATCGAATCGCTCAAGCATACCCTGCGTATTCTGAACGAAGATCTGAAACGCAAATTTGGCCTGAGTGATCCCCGTATTCTGGTGGCAGGATTGAATCCGCATGCGGGTGAGAGCGGACATATGGGGCGTGAAGAGCTGGATGTGATCATCCCGGCCATGGACATCATGCGTAAGGAAGGACTGAATCTGATCGGCCCCTTACCTGCAGATACGCTTTTCAATCCATCGCAGCTTGCACGTGGCGACGCCGTTCTGGCGATGTACCACGATCAGGGTTTGCCACCACTCAAACATGCCAGTTTCGGGCACGGCATCAATATTACCCTGGGTTTGCCCATCATTCGCACCTCGGTCGATCATGGCACGGCGTTTGATCTGGCGGGCAAGGGTACGGCAGATCAGGGTAGCCTGATTGTCGCAGTGGAACATGCCGTGAATTTGGCACTGAACAGCCGCAAGTCATGATAAGGTTGTACTCGATGCCAGCAGCGAGTCTGGCCGAATTAAGGATCGTACACCCATGGGGATCACCCTTCCGTTTACCAAAATGCAAGGCGCCGGCAATGACTTTGTGGTGCTGGATGGCGTGAGCCAGTCGATTCAGTTGAGCACAGCGCAGTTGCGCCACTTGGCTGATCGTCACTTTGGGGTTGGATGTGACCAGATTTTGCTGGTGGAAAACCCGCATCATCCCGACGCTGATTTCCGTTACCGGATTTTCAATAACGATGGTGGCGAAGTGGAACAGTGCGGTAATGGCTCGCGCTGCTTCGTACGTTTTGTCCACGACAAGGGATTGACCCGCAAGCGGGAAATCTGCGTGGAGACGGCCAAAGGCCTGATCCGTCCGCGTCTCGAAGAAAACGGCATGGTACGCGTGGACATGGGTCTGCCGCGCTTTGTACCCGAGCAGATCCCTTTCATTGCTGACGAAGCGGCCATGTATTACCCGCTTGAGGTGGGTGGTCAGATCATCGAGATCGGCACGGTATCCATGGGTAATCCGCATGCGGTGATGCTGGTGGACGATGTGGACAATGCACCTGTTGCCAGCGTCGGGCCCCTGATTGAGCGCCATTCACGCTTTCCTGCACGTGTAAATGTCGGTTTTCTGCAGATTGTGTCGCGTACCGAAGTGCGTCTGCGGGTGTTCGAGCGCGCCGCAGGCGAGACACTGGCCTGCGGTACCGGCGCGTGTGCAGCGGTGGTGACAGGAATACGCTGGGGCTTGCTGGATGAAGCGGTACTGGTGCATGCCCGTGGCGGAGATCTAACGATCCGTTGGTCGGGAGAGGGGCAGCCAGTTTTCCTTTCTGGGCCGGCAGTTACAGTGTTCGAGGGGCAGATTACCCTCTGATTTTGCGTTTCCGCGTTTGCGTTCTGTGTAGCGCAGGCTAGATTTAAGACGTGAAGGGCCAGTAGCGTCCAGCAGTCGAAACTCAGCCAGAAGCGAGGAAACCAACATGGAAATCGGGGATATCTTTGATCGCGCCGCTGGCCGCATGCCAATGGTGCCAAAGGTGGTTCAGGAATTGATTGTCGGCTTCGACAACGATAGCCTGGACGTAGATGAGGTCATCGACAAGGTATCCCATGACCAGGTGCTGAGCGCCAAAGTGCTCCGTCTGGCCAATTCGGCGCGCATCAGCGGCGGCCGACCTGTTAAAAGCATCGATGATGCCGTGGTGTTGCTGGGCTTTGATAGCCTGCGCCTGCTGGTGGTGTCATCGGGCCTGTCGTCGATGAGTGCGCCGAATCCTGGCTTTGATCGTCAGGCCTTCTGGCGTCATTGCTTCCAGAGTGCCAATACGACCAAAGCATTGGCCGGCCTTGCCAAGCTCGACCATAACACCGCGTACACCTGTGGCTTGCTGAAGGATATTGGCGAGCTGTTGATCCATGTGGCATTCCCGAACGAGTCGATCCGAATCGACCGGCTGGTCGAGAATGGAGCGGACCGCATCCAGCTGGAAACCATGGTCATCGGCATTGATCTGACCATGGTGGGTGAAGAGCTGGCACGTCGCTGGCATTTCCCCAAGGAAATTCAGGCCGCGATCCGTCATCAGAAAAATCCCATGGGCTGCGATCCTTTCGAGCCATTTTCGGGGCTGGTCTGGCTGGCAGAATTACTGGTGAACGGTTTTTCGAAAGAGCTATCCCGTGACGATATTGCCTCGGTACTCCCGGCGCCATTGCTGGAAAAGCTTGGAATTGAACCGACCAAGCTGATTGCAATGCTCGAGGATATGCGAACCGAGTGCATGGCCGTAGACGATCTGCTCTGATCGTTCCAGTCAGCAAACAAAGGCTCACCGAGTGGTGAGCCTTTGTTGTTTTTACGATCAGATGGCGCGGGGAACCATTTGTCACTTGCATCTACTAAATGATTAGTACTACTATTCGTTTAGTACTACTAATTACTTAGTACGATGATGTTCGTAGATGGAGGCAAACACATGAACGAACCGCAGGCAACAGAAGGCGAACTCGGCATTCTCCGTGTTTTGTGGGATCGCGCCATGCCGGGCACCGTACGCGATGTGCATGAAGCACTGTCGCGCCACAAAGAAACGGCGTACACCACAGTATTAAAAATGATGACCATCATGACCGAAAAGGGGCTTCTGGCGCGTGACGAAAGTGAACGCTCGCATCGCTACAGTCCGACCTATCCGGAGCCGGTGGTGCAATCCGCCATGCTGAAGGCGTTTATGCAGCGCACTTTTTCCGGATCGGCTGTGCAGTTGGTGCAGCGTGCGCTTGATGTCAATGCGGCAAGCGAAGCAGATCTGGATGCCATGGAAGACATGATTCGTGCAGCACGGGCGCGCAAGGCGCAATAAGCCCCTAAACAGGAGGACGAGACAATGAGTGGATTCGAGCAATGGAGCACGCTACTCAGTACCGTGCTGGTGCAGTCGGTGTTTCAAATTGCCGCATTGGGGCTGCTGGCCGTGTGCGCGCTGAAGCTTGTGGGTAAACAGCATCCGGCCATGCGCCATGCGGTCGGGATGGTGTTTCTGGTGGCGATGGTATGGGTGCCGGCATCCAGTCTGATGCGCTCCGTTCAGTCGATGAGTGAGGTGAGTGCACTGACTGCCGCACCGGCAAGTACAGGGCTGGCTGCGGTGGATGAAACCCTACCGGTTGCCAGTGCGATCAGCCGCATGGTTCCGCCCGCCTGGGTTGCATGGATCTGGTGTGCAGGCGTATGTCTGATGGTGCTGCGTCTGGTGATGGGTATGCTGGAAGTGGGGCGCATGGCGCGCTTGCAGGGTGAGGCGTTACCGTCTGCCATCCAGAAAAGGGCGGATGAGTTGATTGCAGCCATGAACATTCGTCGTCAGGTGAGTATCCGTGTGGTGAAGCAGGTGGTTGCGCCCTGTGCAGCCCGTGTGCTGTTCCCTGTGATATGGCTGCCGGCCAGCATGATGAGCGGTATGTCTCCTGCGCATATCCAGATGATACTGGCGCACGAGCTGGCCCATATCCGTCGCTTCGACTGGCTGTGGAATGGTATGCAATGCGCGATTGAAACGGTTCTGTTCTATCACCCGGTGGTGTGGTGGCTGAGTCGCGAGATTCGCCGCGACCGCGAACTGGCCTGCGATGCGCTGGCTGTGTCGGTGTGCGGTGATGCGCTGACCATGGCTGAATCGTTGCTGGCACTGGAAAAGATGCGCCAACCCGCCAACAGGCTGCTGCTGGCCGCGAGCAAAGGTGGACTGCGACACCGTGTGGAATCGTTGCTGTGTACACCTGCTGATCAAAAGCAAGGACGCGGCGGGTTGATTTCTCTGGGGTTTGTGAGTGCGCTGTCGGTACTGGCCATTCAGCCGAGTGCCACCGATCTGGATCAATCCGCCAAGGCGCCTGAGAAAAAGGCCGAAGTACGTCAAGTGACCATCAAACACACGAAGGCGGATGCATCGGGAGACATCAGCGCGCTGTCATCGATCGATAAGGGCGACGCCGATGTGAGCATGTCGGGCAAGTACAAGGGCAAGGCCATCCAGTACCGAAAATCCGAGCGCGACAAGGGAAAAGTTGAGGAACACCTGCTGATCGATGGCAAGCCGACTGCGCTGGATGCGGAAACGCGTGCCTGGGTGGAAGAGCAGATTCAGCACGCGCAAGCCAGTGCGCTGCAAGCCCGTGTTGCTGCAAAGAATGCCATGAAAGATGCCGAACTGGCGAAGCAGCATGCCAGCGATCTGAAGCGGGAAGCGGAGGTTGCGCGACACTCGGCCGAAGAAGCTGCGCGCGAAATCGAGCAGGAAGTGCAAGAACACATACAGGCGCATGACAAAGCCATTGCAAAGGTTGCCAAGCAGCATGATGGCAAGGAAAGCAGAACAATCATCCTCAAAATGGATCAGGCAGACTCGAAGGCACTTGAACAGGCCTTAAAGGAGCTGGACGAGCTGAAACTGAACAAGGATCTGGAAAAACGTCTCGCAGAGACAAGCAAGGTGCTTAAGAAGGTCGCCGTGAACCTTAAGCAGATCCCTAGCGTTCCGCCGGCACCACCTGTACCTGCGGCACCGACGCCACCGGCTGATTTACCCACACCGCCAGCGCCACCTGCCCCGCCTGCACCGGCCAGTCCTAAATATATCAGCGTGCTGATCAATCAAGCTGTGGCCATGGCATCCGCCAACCCGATGGTGATTGCACTGACCGGTGAAGGCCGCATATCCGTGACGGCCAGCCACATCACCAGTCATCTGACCCGCAAGAATGAGCAATCTGCGAACGAGGGAGCTGCAGATGGCAGCATTACCCTGAGTGGTGATAAGGGCCAGGCCAAAGTCGCGTTAAAGGCCAGTATGCAAAATGGCGAGTGGCATATCACCCAGCTTGAACCCGAAGCACAAGGTACCGTTAAGTAAGCAATCAGCGTCAGGCGAAGATATCAGGCCAGCATCAGCTGGCCTGTTGTTCATTTGGCGAAGGAAGGCAGGCACTTCGCGACGCAATCCCGTCAATTGGTCGCGTCGCCGTCGCAGCACTTTTCCGTGGCAGTAGAGTGCCGATGGTGTGATTAATCAACGACGGGAGTAGCGTATGAAGCTTGGACAGATAGCGGCGATGTTGGCAACGGCAGTCTGCGTGCAAGTGCAGGGGGCAGAATTGCAGGTTGAAGTGAAGGGCGTCGAGGAGGCGTCGGGTATGGTGCAGGTTGCGCTGTTTAATAGTGAAGGTACGTGGCTGAACAAACGGTTCACCAGTATGTCGGCATCCGCTCGGAAGGGCACTGTATCCGTGACATTCAAGGATATACCGATGGGCGATTACGCTATTTCTGTGTATCACGATGTCAACGGGAATGGAAAGCTGGATAGCAATTTCATTGGCATGCCAAGCGAACCCTATGGGTTTAGCAATGACGCAAAGGGTATGTTCGGGCCCGCCAAGTTTGAGGATGCCAAATTCAAAGTGGAAGGCAAAGAAACAGCCATCCGCATCAACCTGAATTAAGTTCGGTATACAGGAGCACACCATGCAGCGCCGACAGTTTTTGCATGCATTGGGCTTGGCAGCACTTTCGAGCGCTGCCCCTGACGCCCTGGCCAAATTAACGTTTGAACAACCCCTCTTCAAGGGGACTCCACTCACGAGTTATCTCGCGGGTTATCAGGGCCAGGACCTGTCATGTGACGCAGCATGGATCGAAGGCACCTTGCCAGATGATTTGCGGGGAGTGTTCTATCGCAATGGGCCTGCACTATTCGAACGGGGTGGAAAGCGGTATCAGCATTGGTTCGACGGCGATGGCATGGTGCATGCGTGGCGGTTCAGCGACAAGGGTGTCTCCCATCGGGGCCGATTCGTGCAGACGCGCAAATGGCAGCTGGAGTCTGCGCACGGTGAATTCATGGTGCCGGGGTTTGGAACGGCGATTCGACCAAAAGGCGTGTCGCTGAGTAATGAAATCATGAATACGGCCAACACCAATGTCATTAAGCTGAATGATCGTTTGCTAGCCATGTGGGAAGGTGGATCCACCTATGCGCTCGACCCGACTACGTTAGCAACCCACGGTAGCGTCATCTGGGACAAGGCGTTAGCAGGCATACCCTTCTCGGCGCATCCCAAGGTCGAGGCGAATGGGACGCTATGGAACTTTGGCACCTTCAACGGCAAACTTGTGCTCTATCACATTGCCCCCAGCGGCACGCTGGTCAAGCATGCGGTTCTAGATATCCCGGCCAGTGCATTGGTTCATGATTTTGCGATCACCCACAAGCATCTGGTTTTTCTATTGCCCCCCGTATTCACCGATCATGATCGGCTGATGCAAGGGCAAAGCATGGTGGAGTCGATGGTCTGGCGACCTCAGGAATCAGTCAAGGTGCTGATTGTTGAAAAAGATGATTTTTCGCAGCAGCGAATGCTGGAGATGCCTGCTTGTATGCTGTTCCACATTGGCAATGCATGGGAACACAATCAAGTGATTCATCTCGATTTTGTGAAGTACGACAATATCGATGAGTTGCAAACGGTGATTCCGGCCATGATGCGTGGCGAGCATGTGACAGCGACGCCAAGCTGCCCGGCATGCCTGACCATCGATCTGTCGCGAGGCCGGATCGAGATGGAGACGCGCACGGAAAATGTGGAGTTTCCCCGGATCGACCCCCGGCTTGTTGGCTTAAAAAATCAGCATACCTTCTACCCATATGCTTCCGGCCCATCCGGCGCGGGGCATCTGAACGGGCTCATCCGTATTGATCGGGACACAGGCAAAACAGATACATTCAACTTTGGTGGGGCGTGCACGCTGGAGGAGCATGTCATCGTGCCAAAGGCGAATCAGCAGCGCGAAGATCAGGTCTGGGTGGTGGGGGTGGGATTTGATGTGGCTAGGCAGACCAGTTTTGCATCCGTGTTTGATGGGCAACGGCTCGCAGATGGACCCGTTGCACTGGCGCACCTCCCGTACTGGACGCCGCATTGTTTCCACGGGAATTTCTACTCAGCGTAGTGATGAGCCCGCCAATAATGTGGATGCGCCTTCCAGAACACTTAGGGTTGCTTTCCATCGCAGCACTTCCCAGGCAGTCCATTCGCCGAGGCAAAAGCGCCGCGCGCAGTCGAAGCAGAAATGCGCGTGGCAATCCTCGTCATCTCTGGCCAACGCAAGGGGCGACATCCAGGGCAGGACGTTTAAGCGAGCGGCGGCATACCGTCTGCACGTGGGCAGGATGCAGCGTGGGGAGAACGGCGGGGCTGCCTGCGAGTTGGGCATGCGGCGCACCAGTGAAGTGAAGGGAGAATAACTCTATACTAGCCTGCATTTGTTGCGCTGCAGTATCGAAATTGCAAAGACAAGTATCGTTGCGATGATGACCGCCTGTGGAATGCACATGCGCGCAAGGGCGGTTTCCGCCTACAATACGGCCTGAATCAACAGGCACCCCACTATGGCAAGTCATATTCCGCGTAAACGCTTTGGACAGAATTTCCTGCAGGATCAGGGGATTATTACAGATATCGTCACTCTGGTCGGGCCGCAATCCGACGATGTGGTGGTCGAAATCGGACCCGGTCTGGCGGCGCTGACCTTCCCGCTGCTGCAACGGCTGCCATCCATGCATGCCGTGGAGATTGACCGCGACATCGTGGCGCAGCTGACCAAGCGCTTTGCGCCGGACCGGCTGATTATTCACAATTTCGATGCGCTGAAGTTCGACTTTGCCGCGCTGGCTGCCGAGATTTCGCCGGAGAAGGGCATCCGTCTGGTGGGCAATCTGCCCTACAACATCTCCACGCCGTTGCTTTTCCATCTCACCGCTGCCAAAGAGCGCGTGATTGATTGCCACTTCATGCTGCAGAACGAAGTGATCCTGCGCATGGTGGCCGAGCCGGGCTGTGCGGATTACGGACGGCTCAGCGTGATGCTGCAGTACTGGTTCTATATGGAAAAGCTGCTGGATGTACCGCCCGAGGCATTCTATCCGCCGCCCAAGGTCGATTCGGCCATTGTGCGCATGATTCCGCGCCCCTTCGAAATTCAGGCTCGCGATACCGCCAGACTGGAAGAGCTGGTGGCGCAGGCCTTCTCGCAGCGCCGCAAGACGCTGCGCAATAATCTGAAAGGCATCGTGAGCGATGCGGACTTCGAGGCAGTGGGCATAGATTCCACCCTGCGCCCGGAAAATATCTCGGTTGCCGATTACGTGCGCCTGAGTAATCATCTGGTCAAGTAAGCTAAGCCGATTGGCCCGTATGCATCCGAGTCGTCTGATAACCGAATTCGCTGGATATTCAACGTTATGATCCGTTTTACCGGTGTGAACAAGTGGTTCAAGGACCTGCATGTGCTCAAGGACATCAACCTTGAGGTCAAGCAGGGTGAAGTGGTGGTGGTGTGCGGGCCGTCTGGCTCGGGCAAATCCACCCTGATCCGCACGGTGAATCGTCTGGAAGAAATCAGTAGCGGCGAGATTCTGGTAAACGGCGAAGCGGTGCACGATCCCAAGGCCGACATCAATCGCATCCGTGCCGACGTCGGCTTTGTGTTCCAGCATTTCAATCTTTACCCGCACATGTCGGTGCTGGACAACATCACGCTGGCGCCAATCAAGGTGCGCGGCCTGAGCAAGGCCGATGCCGAAGCGCGAGCGATGGCGCTGCTGGAAAAGGTGGGGCTGGCCCACAAGCGCGATGCACTGCCTTCGCAGCTCTCCGGAGGTCAGCAGCAGCGCGTAGCCATCTCCCGTGGTCTGGCCATGCAGCCACGCGTGATGCTGTTCGATGAACCGACCTCGGCGCTTGATCCGGAAATGATCGGCGAAGTGCTGAAAGTGATGAAGGATCTGGCCGAGTCCGGCATGACCATGATGGTGGTCACCCACGAAATGGGCTTCGCCCGCGAAGTGGCCGACCGCGTGGTGTTCCTTGATCACGGTGTATTGCTGGAAGATGCCCCGCCTGCTGAATTCTTCAGCAACCCCAAGACCGAGCGAGCCAAGCAGTTTCTGCAGCAGTTGCTGACGCCGATGCATGGGGTCTGAATCCAGGTAACGGTTGCCCGTTGACTTGCGATATCATCAGCAATGGCTCGGGTTGGTGCGAATACATACGCTGCCACATCATGAGTGTCCGACGTGGCAGCCGCGCAGGTTCAGGCGCTCACTTCCCCTTCACCACCCCATACAGCTTCGCCATCTCCGCCTCAAATCCTGTGAACTGCTTATCTAGGCGCGTGCGAGCGCGGGCTTTGTCTGCATCGTTCAGGAATGAATAGGTGATGCTGTTGTAGGCATAAGATTTCAGGGTGCGGTAGGACGGGGCATAGCGTGTGGCCAGCAGCAGATACTGGCTGGACAGATTGTTGCGCGAGACGCCCGCGTCATCCGTGGAAATGACCATGGGCACGCCATAAGCCGAGTACAGCAGATAGGGATGCTCGTTGCCCTTTACGCCGAGGATGAACTCGTTGCTGGTGAGGTTGATTTCCACGGCAACCTGCTTCGCTTTCATGGTCTGCAGCAATGCTACCGAATCGCGCTCGTAGCTGATGTCCACGGCGTGGCCGATGCGGTTGGCGCCGGCAATCTTCACCGCTTCGCCGATGTGGAATTGCAGGTCTTCCGGCGTCACCATGCCCAGCGTCAGCTCGCCCGCGTGCAGCGCCAGTTTGATGGTGCGCGCGGTTTCACCTTGTTCGGCTTTCACATGGTGGTTCAGAAAGTTGAACATGCGCATGTGCAGGGTGTAATCGGCCAGAGAGACGTAATTATTTTCCGGCGCGACGATATTCACGCCCACCACCAGCGGCGTTTTGTAAGCCACGCGGAAGCCTGAATAAAGGTCAAGGAACACCTGCAGCGGGTCTTGTGTCCGGCCGGCGTAGGTCTGGTAGCGCATCATGAACTGATCGTCATCGATGCCGGCATGCGCCTGTTCCAGATAGCTCACATAGGCGGCCAGCTTGTTGCGGAAGGCGTCAGATTGCTGCGCGTCGGCTACCACTTTCGCCAGTACGCTATTCACTTCATCCTGAGTGCGGGCGGCGCGCAGGGCGGTATTGATGTCATTGATCTGATTGGGTTGATCGTAGAGCTGTGCTTCCTTGAACCCCACCGACGCAAACATGGTTTCGATGTAGCTGACCTGCTCATCCAGTGCGCGCTGCTTGAGCTGCGCCATGCCTTTGGCCGCGTTGGGGGCGGCCAGACTGCTGAAGTAGCCGAATGTATTGAAGAAATTGCTATCGGGCGGCGGCTGCAGGTGGACATGATTGCCATAGTCCGCATCTGACCATACCGTGAGCAGCTTGCGGTAGGTGGGGTTGTCCTGCTTCAGTTCGGCGACGGTGAGCTGGCTGCAACCTGGCGCGCTGGGTGGCGTATTGGCTTGCACGATGCGGTAGGTGCAGCTGTCGATCTTTCCGTTATTGGCGGCCAGCCAGTCGAGATAGTTTTCCACATAGATCGCGCCGGAAAAATGATGGTGCAGATCGCCGCCCTTGGGCATCCGTGTCACAAACAGATTGAGGGTCGAGGCCTTGGGTGTACCCTTGATCAGCGAGTCATAGAAGCGGGCTGTGAGCGCGGCATTGTCGGCTGCGGATGCGGCGAAGGCGGTCTGGCCGACCGAGGTCGAGAGCAACAGGCTCGCAGTCAGCAGGGAAGAAAACTTGATCATATCGTTAATCCTATGGCTCACCATTTGATGTGCAAAAAGGCCACGCAAGGCGGCCTCAGGCGGGGGAACTGCATGGGTGATGCGTTATTTCCAGAGATAGCAGTAGGTATGACTATTGGTTAGATTGACGCCAGTATCCGTGTAGATCCAGCCATCTGCAAACTTGGAGCCGGGTGATTCACAATTGGTGTGCACCCAGTCAAATCCCTGTTTTGCGTGGTGTTCGCCTTTCGTTGAGTACGGTTCCTTGCCGGGATTGCCACCACAGAAATACAGGGTACTCCCCGCTGTGATGGCCTGACGATAGCTGGCAGGGATGTCGCGGCGACGCGGGTTGTAATCGCTGGCGAAGACATTGTCGATGGCCACATCGTAGACCTGACCATCCAATCCGGAAGTGATCTCGATATGGGTATGCGACAGCGGGATACCCTTTAGGGGCTTTCCCCGTTTGAAGTTGACCACATCCCGATAATCGCTGTTGGGCGGGGCATTGACGGTGCCGTACTGAAAGTATCCGCCTGCCTGCTTGCAGCTGTTCTCGTATTTGACTGCTTCCGCAGACATGACACTGGCTGCCCATGCACTGGAGAGCGAGACCGTCATGATCAAGATGGCGAGGTTCAAACGGGTGGTTCGCATGGTGTCTCCCGGGTGCTTGTTGCCTTGGCGTGGCTATTGTAGGGGGTATGGCTGGCATCATATTTTTTCGGTCAATCGAAAGTCAAATTTCAATTAATGCAATCTTTTGACTGAGCCCGGATGACTTGATTCTATGCGGTGCCGGGTGTTTCACTTATGCTGCATCTGATCGGCGCAACCGGCAGGCGGTGAACGCCTTGGACTATTGGGTGAATAGAGGAGACAAGCATGGCAATGATGGAATTTGCACGTCCGGATGGCAGCCTGTGCGGCGGGTATCTGGCCGATGCCGGGCAGGGCAAGCCCGGCGTGATTGTGATTCAGGAATGGTGGGGGCTGAACGGCCAGATTCGCAGTGTGGCGGATCGCTTTGCGGCGGCGGGTTATGCCGCGCTGGCACCTGATCTCTACAAGGGACGCGTAGCGCAGGATGCCGATGAAGCCAGTCATATGATGAATGGGCTGGATTTTGCCGGGGCGACGTTTCAGGACATTCGCGGCGCGGTACAGCATTTGCACAGCGTGTGCGGCGCAAAGAAAGTCGCAGTGATGGGCTTTTGCATGGGCGGTGCGCTGACGGTGGCGAGTGCCGTACATGTGCCGGATGTCGCTGCAGGCGTGTGCTTTTATGGCATGCCGCCCAAAGCCTTTGCCGATCCGGCGCAAATTCGCGTGCCATTTCAGGGACACTTCGCCAATCAGGACGACTGGGTATCGCCCGAGCTGGTGAACGAAACCGAAGTAGCCATGCGCGCAGCCGGACAGACGCCTGACTTCTACCGCTACGATGCGCAGCATGCTTTCTTCAACCAGCTGCGTCCGGAAGTATTTGACCCGGCAGCGTCGGAGCTGGCCTGGGCACGCACGCTGGCCTTTCTTGCCAAGCATCTGGGCTGATGAAGGGGCTGGCGGGTTTATGCTTGCCAGCTTTCACTCACCTTGCCATCCACAATATTCACGATCCTATCCGCCGCTGCTGAAAACGCACGCTCATGGGTGACTGCCACGATGGTTTTGTGGCGGCTGTCGCAGAGCTCGCGCAGAATCTGCCGCACGTTCTGACTGCTGCTGGTGTCGAGATTGCCGGTGGGTTCGTCGGCGAGAATCAGGGGCGGATCGTTGGCCAGTGCGCGGGCAATGGCGACACGCTGGCGCTGGCCGCCGGAAATCTGGTGCGGCAGCTTGTTCGCATGGCCTTTGAGGCCGAGATCATCCAGCAGCGCGAGTGCGCGAGTCTGCATCGCATCATTGCCGAGTTTGCCGAGTTTCTGCATTGGTAGCAGCACGTTCTGCAGGCAGGTGAATTCGGCGAGCAGAAAGTGGAACTGGAATACATACCCCAGCTTGGCCAGCCGCAGTTCGGTGAGCTGGCTGTCGTTGAAACGGCTGGTGTCCACGCCATCCACGATGATGCGCCCGGAAGTTGGCGGATCGAGCAGGCCGAGCAGGTACAGCAGCGAGGATTTGCCGGAGCCGGATGGCCCCATGATGCAGACAAACTCGCCCGCACGCATCTCGACGCTGACATCGTTGACCAGGGTGGTTTCCACTTCGCCGGGCAGTACGCGGTAGAGGTGTTCGCCTGAGAGAATGACGGGCCGGTTCTGGATATCGTTCAGGGTATCGCTCATCCGCCCGCCCCTCGCAGAATATCGACCGGATGCAATCGACCCGCCTTGCGCGCGGGCAACCAGGCTGCCAGCAGACAGGATGCAAAGGCAAAGGCCGCAGCCAGCGCGAATTGTTCCGCCCCCCACCACAGCGGCAGATGGGTGACCTCGGTCGCGCCGGGTGGCTTGATCTCGATGGTGCCCAGTACCTGCATCAATCCGATGCCGAGTAGCGTCCCGAGTGCGCTGCCGATGGTGCCGATAATGGCGCCTTCCACTACGAAAATCCGGCGGATGTCGGCGGCCTGAAAGCCCATGGATTTCATGATGGCGATGTCGCGGGTTTTTTCCATGACGATGGTCGATAGCGTGTTGTAGATGCCGAAGGACGCCACCAGCAGAATCGCCGACACCACGCTGTACATGATGATATTGCGCACCAGCAAGAGCGCGAGAATGTCCTCGCTGGCTTCCGACCAGCTCACCGATTTGTAGCCGGAGGCGGCTTCGATGCGGCTGGCCAGCGCACGCGCCGTATTGGCATCGTCCAGTTGCAGAATGAAGCGGTTCACGCGCTCCGGGCGTCCGAGCAGGCTTTGCGCGCGCTTTAGCGAGACATAGGTCTGCCCCTCGTCGTAGCTGGCGTTGCCGCTTTTGAAGATGCCGACCACGGTGAGCGATTTGCTGCCGCTTTCACCGGCGGCGATCACATTCACGGCGCTGCCCATGCGCAGCGAAAATTTGTCGGCCAGACCCTGCCCGATGATGATGCCATTGGCGTTGGTGTTGAGCGCATCGAGGCTGCCCTTCACCATCTTTTCTTCGATGGTGGTGACGCGGCGCATTTTGTCGGGCACCACGCCGCTGAGCGAGACGCCCTGTTGCCTACCTGCAAACACCAGCACGGCTGATCCGGTCAGCACAGGGGCGACCCGCAGGCCGGGCAGGGCTTCGATATCGGCGAGATGGCGTTTCCAGCCGCGAATGCCGCGTGTTTCGTTCAGCGGCTTCACATGACCCACTGCCACCGCGCCATCGGTATAGGCCTCCACTGCCGGTTGCGGGGGCGGCTGGCGGAATTCGTCGGAAACCGTGATATGCGGACTGTTGTCGATCAGGCGTTTGATGAAGTCTTTTTCCGAGCCGCGCATCAGCGACGACACTGCCAGAAAGAAGGCAACGCCCAGTACTACGCCGGACAGCGAAACCAGTGTCTGTCGTTTTCTACCCAAAAGATGCGCTTTGGCGACGGCCAGTGTAGTGCCCATATGGATGTTTACTGTGCTTTGCTGGTGGTCGGCGCTGGGCGTGCTTCCACGGTGCGGCCCTCTTTCAGTGCGGCTTCAGGGCCGGTCACCACGGACGTAGTCGCGCTCAGCCCCGAGCGGATTTCCACCAGCTTGGCGCCGCGTACCCCCGTTGTCACTGCTTGCTTGGCCAGCGTCTGTTCGTGCAAAACCCAGACACTATTGTCCTTCACCGCAGCGGTGGGAATCAGGAGCGCTTTGGGACGTTCTTCGATAATCAGATTGGTGTCCACGGTCATGCCGGGGCGCAGGCGATCGGGTTCGTCGAGCTTGATGCGCACGCGGGTGGAACGCGCCACGCTGTCGCCCACTGGCGCAATATCGCTGACCTGACCACGCAGAATCTGGCCGGGTAGGGCATCGGTGCGCATCAGTACCGGCTGGCCAATCTTCACGCGTGGCACATCTTCTTCGTCGACTTCGGCGGTAACACGCAGCGGCGTGCAGCAGGCATACTGGAACACGGCTTGTCCTGCCTGCACGAATTGCCCCAGTTCGGCCTGCTTGCTGAGAATCAGTCCATCTGCCGGCGCACGTAGCACCAGATCGCCGCGCTGGGTGCGGATGCGGGTGAGGCTGGCTTGCGCCGCATCCATGTCGGCGCGAGTGCGATCGCGTTCGGAAGCCGAGAGAAAGCCTTTGTCTACCAGCACGCGGGCACGCTCGTAATTTTGCTTGGCGACGGTGGCGCGTGCGGCCTGCTCTTCTTCCGAGTGATTCAATTCGCGATCATCCAGCGTGGCCAGAATCTGCCCGCGTTTAACCTTGAAGCCCTGATCAACCTGAATCGCGGTCAGGCGGCCACCCGTTTTGGGTGCGATGGGCAGGCTGGTGCCGGGTTCGACGATTCCGGTGGCGTAGACCGCATCCACGGCTGGGCCGACGGTGGGCAGGGTGGTGTCGACCACGACCGGCCGGTTGAGCTGGATATAGGCTCCACCTGCAATGGCGGCAAGAACAACCATACCGATAAGACGCTTGATTGCTGGACGCATGCTGGAACGCTGCTGATAGGGTAACGCCCGATTGTAGGAGCCTATCGGGCTCGTGATCAATGTAACGCGGATTTATATTTGATCATGTGCTTGGTTCAGACACTTGTTCAGTGCTTGGACTTGCCTGTTGGTGTGCGCCCGCTTTGATGTGCAGCAGCCCACTGTTCATTCGCCCGTGAGCGATAGGCGTCTAGCCCGAAGCGTGCCCAAATATCCTTGCTCTGCTCTCCCAGCAAATGCTCGGCAAAGATTCCCTTCAGTTGTTGCTGCATGGTTTGCGGCAGCCCCCGGCTGCAGGCGAGCCACATATCGGTCGGTTCAAATAGAAAGCCGATTTCAAATCGCTCCGCAGTGACTGCCGCAGGCAGCGTGCCGTAATCAGCAATCAGTGCATCAAATCTGCCAGCGGAGAGCATCTCGGTGGCGGCTTTGCCTGCGGGCAATACCGTGTGCGGGAGCGCGTTGCGCTTAAGCAGGCGAATGATTTCCGGCACCTCGCCTACCGCTGTACGGTGCGACCGCAGGTCCTCAATCTGATGCAAGGCGAGGTGGTCTTCCTTGCGTGACAGAACCACCATGAAAATGGGGGCCAGGGGCTGCACGAAGGTAACGGTTTCGGCCAGTGCGCCATTGTAGGGGACGCCGAGTGCACAGGTATCAGGGGTGTCGTTGATGGCGGCCAGCGCACGACGGGAGGGCAGGACATTGAACGTGACCGGTATTTTTTCCCGCTCCAGCCGCTGTCGCGCCAATTCGACCAGCGCCCCGGTGATCTGCGTACCGTCCTGATAGGCATAGGGACGCTTGTCCTCCACCAGCAAGGTCAATGCGTGAGTGCGCACGACGCACAGGCCGAGCAGGCAGATCCGAACAAAGCGGCCTTTAGTGAGCATGACGGGGCATCCGATTATTTTGCGGCATCGCGCGTCACCAGTTTCACGGGTGTCTGCTGGATAGCAGGCAGGCTGTTTTGCGGGATGCGCTGTTTGAGTGACCGCAATGCAAGTTCGATGCCCGCGACGGCTTGCTGCCCGCCAAATTGGTCGACTGTCGCCAGCACTTCGCCTCGCTCGATATAGGGACGAATCTGGAGTGTGTGATCATAACCGGTGACCAGAATCTTGCCGATTTTGCCGGCTTTGCGCAGTGCCTGAACTGTGCCGATCGCCATATTGTCGTTATCGCACAGGATGGCTTTCAACTTGGGGTGGGCGCTGATCAGCTCACTGGCGACCTTTTCCGCCGGCGCAATTTCCCATTCTCCGGAGGGCTGCGCCACAATCCGCATGCCCTGTGTTTGCATGGCGTCTTCGTAACCTGCGGTGCGGGACTGGCTATTCACGGCACTCACCACGCCTTCCATGATGGCTACTTCGTCATCAGGCCTTAATTGACGGGCCACATATTCGCCTGCCAGCCGGGTGCCCGCGCGGTTCGATGGACCCACAAACGGGATCTGGATGCCAGCCTGCGCCAGCGCCTGATCATCCAGTTTGTTGTCGATATCGATGACGATAATGCCCTGTTTGATGGCTTTTTTGAGTAGTGGCACCAGCGCCGAGGTATCAATCGGAGCGATGACAATGGCGTCTGGGCGATCCTGCAGCGCCTGTTCAAGTTGCTGCTTCTGCAGTTCAAGATCCGTTTCCCAGGGAACGCCGCGAATCTTGAGTGAATACTCATTTGCATGGGAACGCGCATGCGCTTCGGCCACAGCCATCATGTCTTTGAAATAGGCATTCAGCCGGGATTTGACGATCAGGGTAATGGCAGGTCGAGTGGGTGATGCCGCAAACGCCGGGAGGGCGCTTAAGCAGATCAGCAAGCAGGCGCAATGACCCTTGAACATGACGGCAACCTGAGGTGGGGTACATCGCTAAATGTAGCCCAACAGAGGGGAGTTTCAAGCGACGTGCGATGACTGCAGGATGCGCTGCGCGGCCTGTTCACCCCACCAGCTTGCCTCTTCAAACAGCGATAGCCCACTCAAATCCGAATGTGCAAACAGGACCGCGCCATCGTGATTACGCAGTGCATGCAAGCCCGTGTTTGCCAGAAAGCCGGGTGAGGGACTGGCCATCGCATGTGCACGCACCGTCAGCTCGGCTTTGGTCAGATTCTGTCTGAATCGCCAGCCGTACACGGTATGCAGATCATCCGAGATCACATCAAATAACGCATCGTCCGGGGCATGCTCCAGCCAGCGGCGGGTAGCAAGCGGATCTGCATCGGCAAAGGCATGGTAGGCAGTGAACACGCTCATCGGCGGTTTACCCTGCAGGATCATCTGGTGCGTGGACACTACATAGCCGAGGCTGTGGCTGCCATAGACCACATTGTCCCAGGCCAGCGGCATGTCGATGGGCTCGTACGGGAACTGATCGATCAGGAAATTGCCCACCAGCCACGGTGCGCGCGGAGGGAGATGGTCGCGGGTGAATCCGATGTCAGCCATCTGCGGATACAGATGCAGTGCCACGTGCAAGGGCACCGCCAGAATCACCTTGCGCGCGATGAGGCGCTGACTCTGACCGCGATCGTCCAGAAAATCGACGGATACGCCCTGCGCGCTATCCTGCACGCGCCAGGCCATCCCCGGCCATTGCCGTGCAGTACCTATCCGGCTGCGCATATGGCGAATCAGCGGACTCAGTCCGTCCGGCCACGTCAGCACCGCGCCGTCCTCGGCGTTAGCGGCCTGACCATGGCGGCTGCAGAAATAGTGCAATCCCGCCCACGCAGAGGTGTGCGCCAGATCGCTGCCGTAGTCGTCGCGGCAGCAATAGTCGAGATACCAGCGCAGCCCCGCCGAACGATAACCGCGCGTATCCAGCCAGACAGCAAAGCTCATCTGATCGAGTCGGGTATAGGCCGGGTCTGTGGATGATAGCGCCAATGGTATACAGAATACCTTGCGCCCATCTGAGCCACGTTTACTGCGCAGGTGGGCGACTTCCGCCAGAAATCGGGCTTGTTCCGCGAGCGCTGTCGCATCCTGCCCGAGGTGCGGCATCAGCCCGGATTGCCACTGGCCGTCCACCCACAGGCGCTCATCCGGTGCATGCACCAGCACGCGCTCGTCGTAGACCGGTCGCGTAGTAAAGGGATCGCCCTCGATCACGCCCATGTCGGCCAGTAATTCGCGAACATGGGTGGATTCGGCAGAGGGCAGGGGCAGGTAGTGCGCGCCAGTCGGGTAGCGATAGTCGCCGAATGCGCCGCCTGCCGCATTGCCATCGGGTTCCGGGCCATTGAGGATCACCACATCGGTGAGGCCGGACTTGGCCAGTCGCCAGCCTGCAAACAGCCCAGCTGCACCACTGCCGATAATGGCAACATCGCATCGATGCGTCTGGATGGGGGCGGGTGGCTGCATCCCGTTGCGCAATTGATGCCCCGCCGCCATACCGGGGCGATTCACGCGCACCGGCAAGCCCCAGCTCAGCACCCGCTCGCAGCTTTGCAGTACGGGTAAGCCTGCAAGCAGGGCAGCCCGTTTGAGCAGCGTCCGCCGGTCCATTAGTGCAGCACCTGCGACCAGTCCTGATCGAAATAATGCACCAACTGCTGGTTGTTCAGCTCATTGGGTTTCACGTCCCAGCGACGCATGTCCGGCGGAAAGAAAAACATCTGCCGTGTGGACTCGCGATCGAGAAACTTCATTGGCACAGGGTAGGATTCGGGCGGGGTGTAACCCGGCTGTTTGGCCGCCAAAATAAAGCCCCACTCGCCAAACGAAGGCACATAGGCATGATAGGGTGAGGTGTGGAAACCGGCTGCTCGCAGGGTAGCATCCACGCACCAGTAGGAACGCGGCGCATTGAAAGGTGAGGTAGATTGCACCACGGCCAGCCCGTTTTCCGAGAGATGCCGCGACAACAGACGATACACCGGCACCGAATAGAGTTTGCCCAGCGCGAAATTGGACGGGTCGGGAAAATCGACGATGATGGCATCAAAGCTGTCGGTATGCTGTTCCAGCCAGCGCATTGCGTCTTCATTGACGACAGTGACGCGCTTGTCTGTCAGTGAGCCGTGATTCAGGGCCTGCAAAGGGGCGGAGTGACTGAACAGCTGGGTCATGGCCGGATCAAGGTCGACCAGCGTAATGTGTTCGATCTGCGGATATTTGAGGATTTCCCGTACCGCCAGCCCGTCGCCGCCGCCCAGTACCAGCACATGTTTGGCCCACGGCAGCTTCGCCAGCACCGGATGCACCAGCGCTTCGTGGTAACGGTATTCGTCGCGGCTGGAAAATTGCAGATTGCCATTAATGAACAGCCGCAGGGTGTCTTTCCATTTGGTCAGTACCAGACGCTGATAGGGCGTGGTTTCGGCGTGGATGATTTCTTCGCCGTAAATGGCTTTTTCGCTCCATTCGGTGAGTCGATCCGAGCCAATAAAGCAGGCACTCAGCACCAGCAGCACAATGCCGCTGCGCGCCATCTGCATCGCCGGTTTGATCAGTTCGCGGCGGAAACTATGGCAGGCCCACAGCGCCACACCTGCATTCAGCAAACCGAACAACAGCGCACTGCGCGCCAGCCCCAGCTTGGGCGCAAGCAGCAGCGGAAACAGCAGCGACACCACCAGCGCGCCCAGATAATCAAAGGTCAGCACCTTGCTGACCAGATCGGCAAACGCAGTTTGACGCTGGTTCATGATCCGCATCACCAGCGGAATCTCCATGCCGACCAGCACGCCGATGGCGAACACCAGCGCATACAGCACCATGCGGAAAGGCTCGCCCGCCCAGGCAAATACCACGAAGAGGATGGATGCCGACAAGCCGCCAATCAGGCCCACCAGCAATTCGATGTCGACAAAGGCTGCCAGCAGGTGCTCGTCCTTCACATATTTCGAGACATGTGACCCCACACCCATGGCAAACAGATAGCAGCCGATGATGGAGGAAAACTGAAACACCGTATCGCCGAGCAGGTAACTGGCCAGTGCACCGGTAATCAGTTCGTAGGCAAGGCCGCAGGATGCGACGATAAACACCGACAGGATCAATAATCGATTGCGCATCTCGGGTAGGCTGTGGGTAGAATGGGCGCCATTATATGCCTGACGCCCGCAAGGATTTCGACATGTTTGCAGGTTTGCTTCCCGCCTTTGTGGCGTACATCACTTATCTGGGTAGTGGTCTGGTCTTGCTGGCTGTGTTTGCCAAGCTCTATTGCTGGGCCACGCCGATCGACGAACTGAAGCTGATCCGCGAAAACGGCCATGCCGCAGCGATTTCGTTTGCCGGTGCCTTGCTGGGCTTTGCGCTGGCGCTGACCGCCAGTGCCTTGCACCTCGATCACTGGGACAGCTTCATGCTGTGGGGCGTGCTGGCCATGCTGGTGCAGATTCTGGTGCACATTGCCGTCTCGCGTTTCCTGAAAGACCTGACCCTTGCTTTAAACGAAAACAATGTGGCCATGGGCATTCTGGCGGGGGCGATCCAGCTCGCGGCCGGTCTGATCAATGCCGGTGCCCTGTCCTGATCGAATTGAATCCTGAGGAGGAATCAAGATGAGCCTGATGTCGTTTATCAAGAAGCAGTTTATTGACGTACTGGAGTGGCAGGAAAGCGGCGATGGCGTGCTGTCCTGGCGCTATCCGATGGAAGACAACGAAATCCAGTACGGCGGACAGCTCACTGTGCGCGAGTCGCAGATGGCTGTCTTTGTGGATGAAGGCAAGATTGCCGACGTTTTTGGCCCCGGCCGTCATACGCTGACCACCCAGACGATGCCGCTGCTGACCAATCTGAAAAACTGGGACAAGCTGTTCCAGTCGCCTTTCAAGTCGGATGTGTACTTTTTCAGCACCCGTCTGCAGCTGGGTCGCAAGTGGGGCACCGCACAGCCTGTCACCATCCGTGACAATGATTTCGGCATGGTGCGTCTGCGTGCATTCGGTATTTATTCCTACCGGATTGCCGATCCGCGTCAGTTCTATACCGAAGTCAGCGGCACACGCGGCACCTATACCGTAGACGATCTGGAGCAGCAGCTGCGCAATCAGGTCGTGGCCACCATGACCAGCACGCTGGGTGGTAGCGGTATTCCGTTCCTTGATATGGCCGGCAATCAGGGGCTGATGGCCGACAAGATTCGCGAGGCACTGGTGCCGGTGTTCCAGAAGCTGGGGCTGGCGCTGGATACCTTTGCAGTAGAAAACGTCTCCCTGCCGGAAGAGCTGCAAACTGCCATCGACAAGCGGATTGCCATCGGGATGGCGGGTGATCTGAACCAGTACACCCGCTATCAGGCAGCAGAAGCCATTCCGCTGGCTGCACAAAACGAAGGTGGACTGGCCGGATTGGGCGCAAGCCTCGCAGCCGGGGCCAGCATCGCGCAAGCCATGACCCAGAGCCTGCAAGGTGGCGCTCCGGCAGCAGCGGCCGCTGCCGCACCTGTTGCGGATGGCCCGCAAGTGCGTCTGGCGCAGCTCAAAGGCTTGCTGGATCAGGGCCTGATCACGCAGGGCGATTACGATACCGCCAAGGCTGAAGTGCTGAAGAAACTGGTGGGCTAAGCCGCTTCATGTTCAGCACTGCCTGCCCTTCATGTGGCGCAACCGTCAGCTTCCGATCTGCGAGTTCGGTGCTGGCGGTGTGCGAGTATTGCAACAGTACACTCGTGCGCGATGCCGACAGCGTGCGCGACATCGGCAAGATGTCCGAGACGCTGGACGATTACTCGCCGCTACAGATCACCAGTACCGGTCGTTATCAGGGTGTCCAGTTTTCCATCATTGGCCGCATCCAGCTGCGCTACGACGCAGGGGTGTGGAACGAGTGGTATATCTGGTTTGACGATGGCGGCACTGGCTGGCTCTCGGAAAGCGTGGGGCAGTATGTGCTCACTCGTTCAATGGGCAAACTGGATGATCCGCCGCTCTTCGACAAGCTGGCGCCCGGCCAGCCCTATCGCTACTCGGGGGCGCGTTTTACCTTTTCCGATGTGCGAGAGGCGCGCTGTATTGGCGGTCAGGGTGAACTGCCCTTCCGCGTGGGTGAGGGCTGGCAGGCCAAGGTCGCTGATGCCCGTTGCGCCAAGCAATTCCTGACGCTGGACTACTCCGAAGATGCGAGTCCCCCCGAGCTGTTTCTCGGCGAAGCGGTGACGCTGGCACAACTGGACATGCAGCTGTTGCGCGATGCGCGTGTCGTCATGGAAAAGACCGGCAAGCTCAAGGGCAGCATTGCTGCGCTGACCTGCCCGGGCTGCGGGGCTTCGCTGCAATATCGTGCTGGTGTGGCCACTCAGATTACCTGCGGTACCTGCGGTACCCAGTCGGATATGACTGGCGATGTGGCGACCGTTCTCAATACCCACCGAAATCAGCAGACCATTCCACGCGTCACGCTGGAACTGGGCAGTGTGGCGCAGATCGAGGGCGCACCGTGGACGGTGAGTGGGGCGATGATCTGGCAGGAGGATGGCGAGCCGGGACAGTGGACCGAATATCTGCTCTTCAATCTGGAAAAAGGCTTCCGCTGGCTAGTGGAGGCGCAGGATGGCTGGACGCTGGGTAGCCTGATGGATGTGTGGGCGGATGCGACGGACCCCAATAACGTGCTGGCAGATGGTCGTAAATTTACCCCGCAATATCCCGAATATACCGCCCGCGTGATCTACGCCGCAGGCGCTTTTCCGTTCCGTGCGCAGGTGGGTGACCGCATGCGTCTGCGCGATTATGTGGCGAGCGACCGATCGGAACGGCTGGCATCCGAGCTGAATGCACACGAACTGATCTGGACGCGTGCACGCCTGGTACCTGATTCCGCAATTGGCCAGTGGTTTGGTAAAGCCGAAGTGCAATCGAGCCATTTTGTACCCGCGCTGGATCGCGAAGGTAAACGCAAGATTGCGTTTACCGCCGTTGCCCTGATGTTTGCATTCAATCTGCCCATCGCGCTGATTCAGGGCGGGTTTGGCAAGCGCATGATGGTGTGCCTGATTGCCGCGCTGATTGTGGCCTTGCCCCTGATGTCGGAAGGAGAGGATTGATGACGCCACGCACCTATCTGATGTATTGCGTCGTGGTCGTCGGGCTGGCGACCCTGATCAATCTGTTTTCCGGGCCGGGAAGCAGCAGTAGCAGCGGCTATTCACGCGGCTGGGGCAGTGGCCATAGTTCCGGCTGGAGTTCTGGCGGGCATAAATGACGCAGGTGCTGGGACGCCATGTGCTGGCGGATTTTTATGGTTGCCCGCTCAACGTGCTGATGCAACCCGAGCGGGTGGAAGCGGCTTTGCGCGAGGCCGCCCGGTTGGCGGGCGCCACCGTGATTGGTGGCCATGTTCATCATTTCGGTGAGGGCATGGGTGTGACAGGCGTGCTGCTGCTAAAAGAATCGCACCTGAGTATCCACACCTGGCCCGAGCATGGCTATGCAGCGCTCGACCTATTCATGTGCGGGCAACCGCAGCTCGATGCAGCGCTTGCCCACCTGCGCCAGGTGTTTGCCCCGGCACAGGTGGTGTCGAAAACAGTGGCGCGCGGACAGATTAGCGAGCTGCAGACTTCTGCTGGCTAATCCAGTCATTGACCACGGTTTCCAGTACATCAAGGGGCACATCGCCAGTCGTGAGAATTAACTGGTGGAAAGCCTTGATCGAAAAGCGTTCACCCAGCTTTTCCTGAGCCAGATGGCGCAAGGCCAGCAGTTTCAGCATGCCGATTTTGTAGGCGCATGCTTGCCCCGGATTCACCACATATCGATCTACTTCAACGGGCGTAATGCCGTAGTCGATGGCCTGCTGACGTGTCCACTTCATTGCATGCAAGCCGGTATCCACAACCAGGCGTCTTGCCCGGAAGAGTTCAGACTCCAGCTTGCCTAGCAGTCCCACCGTATCTCCTTCATACCAGCCGTTTTCTTCAGCCAGTTGTTCGGCATACAGTGCCCAGCCTTCTACATAGGCAGAGCCCTCGCCAAATACGCGTTTGCGGCGGAAATCGGGCAATGAAGGGTTTTCCTGCTGCAGGGCAATCTGGAAGTGATGACCCGGAATGGCTTCGTGGTAAGCCAGCGAGCGCATGCTGATCACACGGAAGCTGGGGCCGGGCAAGGGCACCCAGAAAATGCCAGGACGCGACCCATCTTCTGAGGGCGCGGAGTAATGCGCAGCGGCGGTCTTTTCGGTAAAGACCGGTTCGCGTTTAACGACCACGGGCGCTTTGGGCATCGTGTCAAACAGGGGCGTAGCACGTACCAGTGCATCCTTGACGATCTCGCTATAGCGATCAAGCAGCTGCTGTTGCGGAGCTTCACCCATGGGTTGCAGCGCCTGGCTGAGCTGACTCATGCGTGCCTGAATGGTGCCTTCGCGATAGCCCAGCGAGTTCAGCAAGCCATCCATCTGTGCTTCGATGCGTGCTACTTCCTTGAGTCCCAAGGCATGAATCTCTTCTGCGTCCATTGACGTGGTTGTCATGCGGTGCAGATAGACGGCATAGGCTGCTTTCCCATCCGGGAAGCGCCACAGGCCGGTATCGTCCGTGGTGTGCGGGAGTTGCTCCGTCAGCAATGCTTTTGCCCGGCGGAATGCTGGCAGGATTTCGTTTGCGACGCCGCGTTCCGCTGCTATCAATGTACTTGTCTGTTCTGTTTGCGGGATATCTGTGAGCAAGCTCATGCGCTGCTTTAGGCTGGTCACAAGGATATTGGCCGCTTCCTCGCCCTCCAGAAAACGGTCGAACTGGCCGATGGCTGCAGTAGTGATAAAACGCGGCATCAGAATGCCACGCTTGTCCTGCTCCTGGGCACGTGCGATGCCAACATCCATGACCTCTGCCACCTGATGTAACCTGCTCAGATAATGCTCAATATCACGCTTATTTCTAATGGGGTGAGTCTGGCTGAGAAAGTTTACCAGTCTGACATGTAGGCCATTGAATTGATTGAAAACAAAGTCATAGTCGGCAAAGCGATCGGCGTCCACAGTGCCCTGTGCCGAAAAAGCAATGATGCCTGCGCTGATGCGCTGTTGCGGACTGAGTTGGTCGGGCTTGAATCCCTGCAATGCCTGCAGGGTCTCGTGTGCCTCTTTGACACGCTGTTGCCGGTACGCGTAGTCGCGGCGGGTCAGTTGCGCGTCGAGTTTGGCTTGAATATCGCCCTGAAAATATTGTTGCGCCGTGGCGCCCTCGGGATTGACGAGCATACGTTGCTCGGCAAGCCGATTCGCCCAGTCGTCAAAGGCATCAGCGTAGACCGGCATTGTGGCCAGCAGGCCGCCAAGCGCCGCACAGCCTGCATATAGGGAATTGATAAACCGCATCACATGAATATCCTCAAGTCGTTTAAATGTCGCACCTTAGCGCAGGTGGGTGCATGATGGCATGAGCAGCCTCGTTGAATGACGTAAAACTGTCCGGCCTGTGGTTAAGTGTCTTTGGGTGAGTGGACAGCCGGGAGCAGATGCGCGAGCGCCGCCTGACGGATAATCTGGCTGAGGCTATCGAGCATGGGTGAACGAATCCGCCACCGATGCCAGTACAGCGGCACATCCAGCCGCATACCGGGTAGCAACTCTACCAATTCCCCCGATTGCAGTGCCTCACGGGCCAGTGGCTCCGGCATCATGCCCCAGCCAAGCCCGTGGCGGGCTGCATGGAAAAAGCCGGTGACAGAGGGAACATAATGCGTAGGCGGGGCAGGGGCGTCCGGGGCAAGCTGGCTCAGGTAGACGAGCTGCAGGGCATCTTTGCGATTGAAGGTCAGCATGGGCGCCTGGCTGAGGCCTGACATCGTCACCCCATCCGGAAAATACCGCTGATGAAACGTCGCAGAGGCGGTAGACACATAGGGCATGACACCCAGCTGCTCTGCATGACAGCCTTGAATGGCATCAGCGCTGGCTGAAATCGCAGCCATGACTGAGCCGTCACGTAACAGAGCCAGCGAATGATCCTGATCTTCCACCCGAATATCCACGCTAAAGCGTCCATCTTGCGCCACACTGGCAAAGACATCGGCAAACCAGGTATCCAGCGAATCTGCATTGACGGCCAGAGACAGGCGCGGACGCAGGGTGCTGCCGTCATCATTTAAGCCCAGCGCAAGCAGCGTTTCACTTTCGAGCAAGGCGAGCTGTTCGGCGTGTCGCAGCAGGCGCTGCCCCGCCTCTGTTGGCGCGCACGGTGTGGTGCGCTGAATCAGGATCTGACCGATGCGCTCTTCCAGTTGCTTCACCCGCTGACTAACGGCTGAAGGTGTGACATGCAGACGCGCCGCTGCGCGCTCGAAGCTACCCTCATTCAGTACGGCAGAAAATGCAGCCAGTTGCCCGCTGTCCAATTTCATATATTAAGAAAAATTAATCCAAGATAAGAAATATTAGCTGGTTTGATCTGGTTGGCCAAGGCAACATGGCGAGGTGTTAAGGAAATAACTGAATGGATTCAATCATGTGGACTGCATATTTTACGGGTCTGATGTCTTGTCTGGTGCTGATTGCCGCAATTGGTACACAGAATGCGTTTATCTTGCGGCAAGGGATTCGCGGCGAACATGTGCTGCCACTCGTTGCATTCTGTGTGACGGCTGATGCGATTTTGATCGGCGCCGGGATTGCGGGTCTGGGGGTAGTGATTGAGGCCTGGCCGCAAGCGCTGGTAGTGGCGACCTGGGCGGGTGCGGTATTTATGTTTGTTTACGGTGGCAAGGCTGCATTGCGCGCCTTGAACGATAGCAGCATGGAGGTCGACGGATCGCAGGGGACGGGTTTGAAGGCCGCATTGTTAGCCTGCGCGGGGTTCACCTTTCTGAATCCTCATGTGTACCTCGACACCGTGATTCTGCTGGGGGCGCTTGGTAATCAAGCGGGCGAGGGCGGCCGCTGGCTGTTCTGGCTGGGGGCGTGTACCGCCAGTCTGACCTGGTTTGTGCTGCTGGGGTATGGTGCGCGCTTACTGGCGCCATTCTTCCGTCGGGCGTTTGCCTGGCGTGTACTGGATTCCTTTGTGGCGCTCACCATGATCGCGATGGGCATTGGACTGGTAGCCAACCGCTGATCGTTTCTTGCATGCCGCCATACAGCGGGAGTGCGCCGACAACATCGACGCACTCATCCTTTTCCCATCCATCCGCATGGGCTCCGACGTATTAATGTCCGTGCTTCATCAGCCACCAGACAGCAATGGCAGCGCCCGCCAGAATGGATACGCCGACCACCCACGGCCACTTACTGGGCTTTTCGGCATACGGGTCGGTGAGCGACCGTTGCGCATCTGCAGGCAGTTGCGCGACCCGCGTCAAGGCTGTGCCAAATGGAATGTTGATACGCGCGCGGGCATTGATGGCCCAGCCATTGGCATCGAGAATCGGGCCGAGATTGCGGCTGCGTAATTTGAACCATGCCATGACCACGGACGGGCCGGAGATGATCAGCATCACACCGGCAATGGCAAGCGGCAATTGCCACCAGTGCAGAGCCAGCAAGCCCGAGATGATCGAGGCGATTGCGGTGCCCAGCGCACCGACTGCCAGACCGATTGCCGCAAAAATACCTGCAAATCGCCCAGCATCGAAAGGTTGTGCCGGCGCGGGATGATGAGGGGGATGTGTTTTGCCGTGAGGTACCGCGACATCGATTTTGGTCGAGGCCTGCGTGACGACAGAGGCGACACCATCCTGCGACGATTTGGCTTTATTGGCGGCAATCTTGGCGATCTGCTCACCCATTAAACGGCCTGCCTGCTTGTACGGGAACCAGAATGCCTGTTTCAGGCTGATGGGATTATCCAACATGCGGACAATGGTTGCACGCCAGTCGCGGCCTTGGCGGTCGTAGAACACGCCATTGCGTCCCACGATTAGCTGGTCAGAATCGCCTGCAGTAAACGCAGCCGCGATCTGCATCTTGTCGGCTCCGCGCGTACATTCACAGTAAACGAGACACATACGCGACAGGCTGGCGAGGCTTGCATGTCGCGTGACGTCGTCGGCGGCGACACACAGTTCGCACGAGCGTCCGTCCAGATACAGCGTACCGAGCTGGAATGTTGCCTGACCCTGACGGGTGTAAAAATCCTTGAACGCCACGAAGTTGTTAGCGAGCGGCAGCAGATCACGTGCGTATCGCACCAGTTTTTCCAGATCCCGGACGCCATCGCCCATGGTGGCCGGGTCAGGTTTACTCATTAACCACTGACCATAAGGGGCCAGTTTTGCCGTGATGTCCAACCACTCCGGATAGCTTAAATGGGTGCGCTCACCCAGCAAGGGTGAGACGACCGTTGCATTGAATGCCGCCAGCAAGTCTGCCCAGGCCGGGTTGCAGCCTTCTAGCAGTGGCAGGGATGCGTGAGCATCGATTCGAGCCATGGGTAGGCGCAGCAATTCGGACTGATCGGTTTGCAATGACAGTCCCGCCAGCGCGCGGAAATCGTCGGCGCTGGCATTGAATGCTTCACTGGCACTGGCTTGATAGGCGGCCAGTTTGCAGCGAACAAAAAAGTCGTCGATTTTGGCGGAAACCGCACTCATGGCCTGCCACGCGGCCTCTGTCTGCTCGCCCAAAACCTGATAGGCGCCACCTTCATGCGCCCAGCGACTCATCGCCTCCTCGAGGTGTACTGCCAGACCGCTACTGGCCATTTCGACGGTAATGCGGGCATCCTCGGTCAGACCAGCCTGCTGCGCAAGCAGTTGTCCTGCCTGATAAATAGGTGTACTGGCGGGCTGATCTTTGGCAATGGCTGCGAGCGGCAGACCTTGATGACCCATCAGCAGCGCACTGTGGTCGATGAGGTGGCTGGCGGCCCATTCGACGGCTGCAATGAGTTCAGGCGGACGAATGTGACCATCCTGATCCGTATCAATCAGGGACAGGGTGCGAGTGTCGAATTCAATCCCTTTGACCGGGCAGGACAGCGCCATCCACAACTTCTGGTCGAGTTCGCCAATAGATAAAAGATCCGCAACCGTGTCGATGCGAACCTGATCGAATCCGCCTGCGCGGAAAAAACGCCACGTATGAGATGGATGCTGCGCCATGTTGGACTGTACCCTCGTTCTGGATAGCCCATCCTACACTGCCCGCTATCGGGACGTCATCACGTTCGCGGTATCCGATTTTCCTTCATCATCCTGACGGGGGCAGGTGCCTCAAATGATCGTTTGTCTGTCGCAATTGCGCCAGCGCACAAGTGACCATCTGGCAGTGTCATTTGAACTGCGGGCGGCGATTGCACAGACTACGGCTTCTGCCACATTAAAAGGATACGGGACATGGATATGCTGATTGCGGCCCTTGCCGGGACGATTGTTGTACTGCTGGCATTGTTTTTACTGGGCTTGTCGCATTTCTACCGAACCATCACCCACCATCATCTGCATGGCAAAAAAACCTGGGCTCAGGAGCTGGAGCATTTCGTTGGGCAGTAGTGCGTTCGCGTGTCGTCCACGAAAGACGGTTCAATCGCAGCAGCGCGTCTTGCCCGAATCTCGCTGACCGGGCAAGGCGCGACCATCTGGCGCGAAGACTCAGGCAGTTGTTTCCTGATTGCTCAGTTCCCGCTTCCGCCAGTTCTTGAAAAAGTCATTGCTTTCAGCCAGTTCGTGGCTGGTGCCTGATGCGACAATGCGTCCCTGATTCATGATGTAGATTTGATCGCAGTGCTTGAGCGATGACAGGCGATGGGTAATCCAGATTTGGGTGGCCGAAATACTGGCAAGCGCATCAATCACCCTCGCCTCGGTTTCGGCGTCCAGATTGCTTGTAGCCTCATCGAGGATCAGGATTTCGGGACGGCTCAAAATCGCGCGCGCAATGGCCAGTCTTTGTTTTTGTCCACCCGACAGTGCTGCGCCGCCTTCGCCTACGTTGGTATCAAAGCCGAGCGGCATATGCCGGATATCCTGTAGCAGTCCGGCCACCTCCGCAGCCCATTCGATTTCGGATAGGGGCGCATCGGGACGGGCGAGGGCAATATTGCTCCTGATGGAGCCATTAAACAGATAGTTCTGCTGCGTTACATAGCCAATGCGTGAGCGCAGAGAGTCGAGTCTGATTGAATCCAGTGGGATGCCGTTATATCGCACGGTTCCTTCTGTCGGTAACTGGAAGCCCAGTAAAAGGGAGACGAGGGTGGTCTTGCCCGATCCGCTAGGGCCGACGATTGCGCAGTGGGAACCTTGATGAATGGTGAGCGAGCAGCCATTCAGAATGGTTTGCGAGGATGTGCGATAGCGAAATGCGACGTTCTCCAGCGAGATATCGCCGAATGCCTGAATTTCCTCGGTGTGAGACTCAGTCTGCTCGTTCGCATACTGCCATAGCTCGCCCATTCGTTCGCCATGAATCCGGAAGTCCTGATAGCTGCGTACCAGATTAGCCAGACTCGATAACGGGCCAAAGACCATTGCGGCAATCGCGTTCATGGCCAGAATCTCGCCCAGCGTACACGCCCCTTGAATATACAGCGTGCCCGAATACCACAGGAGGAATGCCGGGATCGAGAGCCGCAGGCCATTGGAAATAGCGGTATGGGTCGCTTCGACCTGATTGCGCAAGTTGATCCGGCTCATATAGTGGCCGAGTTTGACGCCCCATTTATGCTCGACATGGGATTCTGCCGCGTTGGCCTTGATGGTCAGAATACCGTGAATCATTTCGTTCAGGTACGAGAAATAGACCGCCTGAGCCTTGGTTTCTGCGGCCACCGGATCACGTAGCGATCGTGCATAAACGACATAGCTCACCACTTGTATCAGGGATAGGCCAATTGTCACCAGTGCAAAATGCATGTTGAGCCAGAACAAGGTACCCAGATTAAACAGCAGCATGATGGTATCAAGTGAAGCCGACAAGGTAGCGTTGGACAGCGTGTCGCGGATCACGCTATTGGACATGGCGCGACTGTTGATCTCCCCGGAAGAGCGCTCAAGAAAGAAATTGGTGGGTAATCGCAGTAGTTTGCAGACAAAACCATTGAGCAAGGCAGTATCGATCTGTTTGTGGAGCTGGGCAATAGCAATGCCTCTGAGCCACGCGGTCATCACTACACTGACAAAAAACATGCCGATCATCAGGAGTAATACCGACATCAGGTCGGCTTGGCGAATGGGCAAAATGACGTCAACAAGGTAATGGCTAAATAGTGGGTAGGCCAATGCAAGCAGCTGAATACATAGCGAGAAAAACATCACCTTGCCGACTTGGCGTACGCAGGCAGGGGTCAGCAGGTTTTCTTTAAGATAGCGCTTGAATTCAAGCGTTTTATCCTGCTTTTCCGGTACGAAGGCTGCGCCCGGAGAGAGGGAGATCGCAATGCCGGTAAAGCATTTGCCAAACTCGTCCCGACTCAGGGTACTTCTACCGAGGGCGGGATCGGCAATCGTAAACGTATCGCCCTGGATGCGTTCCAGTACGACAAAGTGATTGAAGTTCCAGTGCAGGATAGCGGGCAGTCGAAGCTGACCCAGGGTCGGAAAGTCTACCGCCAGCATTTTGGCTTCCAGCCCCAGTGACCGCGCGCCCTTGATGATCGCCGTGGTGGTTTGTGCCGGGCCAAATTGCTCGCAGCGCAACCGGATGACATTGACCGGATAATCGGCTCCAAAGTATTCAAGAATCATTGCGAGGCAGGTGACTCCGCAATCGACATCCGCCATTTGCTGGCGAAGTGGCACCTTGGTTGATGTGAAGCGCTGTTTGAGTCTGGTCAGCATGGTAGACATGGGGGGCTTTCTTGTTCTTTTTGCGGGACGGATGCTTAAGGCACAAGCACGCGCAATGCGAGTGCGCCATTTACGGCTGATGCCGAGCATTGTTGAACCAGCTCCTTCTCCAGCTGGATGCGCTGTCCGTCCTGATCACTTCCCGTAAGACGGGTATGGATGACACGGTCGTTTACCTTGATGATAACGGGGCCGTGGTGAACGGCTGCGAGTGGCTCCATTAATTGCCCGGAGTCACAGCGCATGTTTGCCTGATGCGCAATGGGCAGCATTCGCCACGCGATCAGCCCACTGGCAATGATGCAGCTCAGCACAGTCACGATAGCGATCCACACGTGTCGGCGGGGGATGTCTTTGACCGTAAGTTCGAAGTCACCGTTATTGCGGTAAAACGTTAAGGCTTCCTGACGGTAGTATTGTTCGATCATGGTGGTCAGATATCAAAAGTCAGTAACGATGGAAATGCATCGGGATTGTCCAGGCGCATCAATTGATAGGCCATGCCGGAAATGCCGGTAAACAGTGAAAAGCTGTAGTGATTCTGTTTGTTGCCACAGCGAATGGGAGATTGCCTGATGACCTGTGTGCGGTCAGCCAGGCAGGCTTCGATTGCTGCCTTTGGCAGATGCGTGCGAGTCGTCAAGCTGATCAGTAGATCCAGATTGCCCAGCGTGCCATGGCACAGGGAGTCATTGTCTGCTGGAGGGCTGCTGATCATGATATCGACTGCATGCGCCAGTTCGTCGACATAGGACTTGTCCTGAGTCATATCCAGCAGATCCAGATAAAACAGGCCGATGCCCGGCGCACCATGGCACCACGCCTCGATATGGGCTGGACGGGGTGAATCGTCCTCGGCCCAGCGACCGTCCGGCAGGCGATGTTGCTGAATGAAGCGGTGGATGCTGAGTGCGGCATTCAGATAACGCTCGGAGCCCGTCTGACGATAGGCTCGAATCAGGGCGCTCCCGATACCCGCCATCCCGTGCGCATACCCTGTTGTGGGGCCTGCTGACGGGGTGCTGGACTTCCAGCTCAGTGTGTTGCCTCGCGCGTCAGCATGCGTCAGCAGATTGTCGGCCAGTCGCACCAGATCGCGATAGACCTGTTGATCCGGGTAAATGGCATGCAGCGATGCGGCGACCAGCAAGGCACCCGCCGAACCCGAGAACACATCAAAATGGCGATCCATGTATGCGCGCTGAGCGGTGTAATGGACGTATTGCGCGGCCAGATCCAGGTAGTAGGATTGCTGAGTTGCTCGAGCCAGATGTTGTGCGAGATAGGCAGGTCCTGCCAGTCCGACGCATGCACCCACTTTATCGAATGCCTCGGGATCGAGCTGGTTGAAGTAGTGGCGAGCAAACAAGTCGGTCTTTTCGCGCAAGCCTGGTCGGCGGTGCGCACCTGCGGACATGGCCAGCAATACACCTGGCAGTCCTAGGTAGAGATGATGATCTAGGCGACGGTATCCGGTGGACATGTCTTTGCCCAGGGTCAGATCAACTGTGAGCAGATCTTCGCCGTCGAACAGGATGCGGCGATCCAGTACGTCGAGAATGGTATCGACATCCATCGCCATGGGGTCAGCAGACGATGGCGACGAGGTGTATGATTTGGCAGGGGCTTGAGCGTCAATTACTCTGGCGTGCAGGGCATAGGCAATGCAGTGTGCGGCAGTGTCGATATCCGTTTGCGTATAGCCGAGCAGTCGCGCCAGCGTGCGCTGCAGGCCTGATTGGGTCAGACGGATATCCGTCAATGGCCCCGTACAGGCGTGAATGTCGGTCTGGTGTGCGCGTGCGTAAAAATAGGGAATATCGCCACCCAGACAGGCTTCGTACTCATGCTGGAATGCACTTTGCAAAGCGCGTTTTTCTGCTCTGGACGGCATCAGTTTGCACAGAAACTCGTCCATATTCGCCAGAGACTGCAGACAATAGGGACGGTGACTGGATTGAATAATGCTGCCGTATCTTCCCGTCGGCTTGAACAGCAGGCGAATGGTGCAGTCCGCAAACAGGCGCGGTAATACCTGTGTGATCAGTGACTGCTTATTGGCCAGGATCAGGGCGTAAGTGCGTTTGAATCCATCTACGATTGCATCCGCATGCGCTGAGGCAAGCAGTCGAGCCTCATGCTGCATCGGGCAGTGCGCAGTCAACGTGACGATTGCTTTGGGTGATAGAGCAAAGGTTCGCTTGATGGGATCGTAGACCAGTTGCCACTCATTGGCGGGTTGCTGCACGGGGCCTGCCAGCGGAGAACCCTCGCGGGAGGCATGGTACTGCACCGGATCGACCATGGCCGTGAAATAGATGCTGTTTGCGATGTCATCGACATTGAGCATGGAAACAGGTGTCGCACGTTCCTGCGTGGTAACGACATGCAAGGGCTGCAGGATGGTTTCCAGATCAATCGCAACCGGATAGCCCGCCGAAGTAATGACATTTTCAAAATGCATATCTGTGGCAGATAAGCAGTCCATGATCGCCATCAGCGCACCGTAACGGCGGAAATAACGTTCTGGCGGATCGGTATCTGGAACGGGGGTAGGCTTGATGAAACCCATCCAGCCGTACGCTGGACGGGTGAGACAGGGGGCGGCCAGCAGTCTCAGTTCCGAATCACCCTGTTTGGAGTTGAGCCAGTCAATCAGTCCGGCAAATGCCTGTTCGCAGTCCAGACTTCTGGGTTTGTAAACCAGCGTGCCACATGGCACACCTGCTGCACGCCACTCGAGGATGGTAACGGTGTCGCCACCATTATGATGATCTCCTGCTCCGGGCTTAAGGGCGCTAATCTGCAGTGTTGCGGGGTCAGCCTGTAACATGCCTGCCAGCTCGTGGCGATCCGCGTGCGCACGCTGGATCAGGCGCAGCATCGACTCGCCAATGGCTTGCAGGCGAGTGGCTAGCCGCATCATCATGACGGGATATTTTTTGATCAGGTAGCCAATGTAGCGTGCATCCTGCAGCTGGTGTGCGTAGTCGCCGAGCTGGTGCTGTTCGCTATCCGTCCTGATCAAGCCAGACTGGGCTGCGATATTGATCTCGAATGCAAGGACATGTCCCAGCTGACTGCAACCTGCTTGCAGCAAGGCAGCCGCCATGCATGATGCAAGATAATCAGGATCAATCAACTGTGTTTGCCGCGCCTGCTGAACGCATTGTTCACGGAGGGTCGATACAGCCGGCATACCCAGGCGGTCGATTAGCTTCGCGACGCACATCTGTAATGCGTCCCCGGCAAGGCGATCAAGCCACTTGCTCGGTTGGGCGCAGGCCAGTTGTGCCAGCATCCGTTCGTTGTATGCGGCCAAATGCTGGCTGCGGTTGTTCAGGCTGGTGGTGTAATCAAGTGAATACACACTATTGCCTAGTAATGTCGCCAGTTCGTTGATTGACGGATGCGACTGGGCAGCCGGAGCGCTTGTCTCGGAGGCCGGGACAGGCTCAGTAGTTTCGAACAGGCTGAAAGGATGGCGAGAGGTGTGTGTGTTCATATTCGGCTACAAGTCGGACTGCACGCGTCTGGAGGGGGAGCGGCATCCCGCATGTACCAGGATGCCTGCGGCAGTTAATTAAAACTGCTGCTCATCACCTGTCCACCAGCACGTCCACCAGCAAGACCACAAGCACGGCAGACCACCTGTGGATTCCAGCTCGTCCTCATTCAGCTCGATTGGCTTGATTTCGGTTGTGCTGAGCATGGAATCGAGTTTTGAATCTTGGTTCATGTCAGTTCCCAGCTATTCCAATGAAAATGCGGCGAAAAAAAACGACCAGCATAAATGCTGGTCGTTTTCCGTGCCTTATTCTTGCGACAGGGAAGTCCAGCCGCAGGTCCAGGCGCAGGTCCAGCTGCACGGACGGCCGCCGGTGGTTTCCAGTTGGTCTTCGTTCAGTTCAACCGGCTTTGCGTCGGTGGCTTCAATCATGGTGTCGATTTGGCGATCCATGTCGTTATCTCCTTTTGGTGAGTTCAATGTAGAGAGCAGGTGACTGAGTTCGGTACCTTGTATGACCGACGTCACCCACCACATCACGGCGCATACGGTGTATGCAGCGGATGCCCGCACACTATGGCGAGACAGCCCTCATGAGAGAACCTGTTAGATTTTGCAGCTTGGCAAGGACAGGAAGCGCGGGAAACGCGGTGCTAACAAGGGATGGCTGTATTAGCAGATTGCTTGAATGAAGATGTATGAGGGTGAACCCTAATACCAGTGCGGGGCTTGTACCACTTAAGTGTGGTTAAGAGGAGACGATTTGGCGCGGCAAGGCACTTTACCCAAAAGACACGTTGCTGGTTGCTGCGCGTCTCTCGGGTTCAGCGGTGGCGAGGCTGAGAATGATGGGGCGGTAAATCTAAATTAACTTTTCAGCATCGGTGCGAGGTGGAAGGCAACAGTGGCCGTCCCGTGAACGAGAATGGGAAAAAGGACACTGCCGCTCTTGAATCGCAACCAGCCCAATGGAATGCTCCCAATCGTGGTAAATGCAAATGCCATGATCTCGAATGAGAATGATCCATTTGCATACCCAAGTGCATGCCAGCATCCGAACATGATTGCACTGATAAGAATTGCGATCCATGGCATTTTATCGCTTGGATCATGTTGTCTAAACAGCCCAAGTAGCAACGCTGGCGCAATACCCCTTAGTGCAATTTCTTCAGCAATACCGGGCATGGTAGCTTGAAATATCAATGTTTCCAGTGACCTGCTCGGGTTAAATAGCCAGCCAAGGCTGAGCCCCCACGGCACCGAGATCGCCAGTGTGATCAGGCTTGCTCGGATATTGCGTTGCCTGAATGTTAATCCTGCAGATACTGCAGATAGTCCGAATACCCGAAGCGCAAGAATAGACCAGATGAGGCTGTAGAGCTTACCACTCCAATTCCAATCGCCATGCCAGAGTACACACGCAGGAATGATATTGGGCAGGTTAGTAATAACTGCATCAAGTCCGATAAATAACGAGAAGTATGATGCGCTGATCAATGATATTCGTTTGTCGATAGCGTTGAATGATAGTGCAATCAAACATGCCAAAGTGGCATAGCTCACGTGATAAATAGCTTGATCCATATTTATCCTGCAATATAAATAATGAAATTGAATGAAAAGGATGAGAGTGGATGTATTTATGCGGCCGCGACTATAGCATTTCATTGCAACACGCAGAGATAAGGGCATCACGGTAGACTTGCGATACTGGTCTTTTGACAACATTGATTTTGTTTGCAGGATACGTATGAACCGCCACCCCAACCTCCTCGCCCTCGCCGCCATCTTGCAATGGGGGTCGCTGGCCGCGCTGACCGTGCATCTGGCCAGCGTGCCGCCCTTTTTGCTGCTAGGGCTGACCTTGTGCGTGGGCAGCCTGACCTGCTTGCCAAGCTGGCGCGCGTGGCGGGTGCCGGTGCGCACATTTGCCGTGGGGACAGGCGGGATTTTCGGGTATCACCTGTGCCTGTTTCTGGCACTGCGCAGCGCGCCGCCGCTGGATGCGATGCTCATCAATTACCTGTGGCCACTGCTGATTGTGCTGCTGTCGCCGCTTGTGCTGAGCGGCGTGAGGCTGCAGGCGCGCCATATCGCAGGCGGGATAGCGGGCTTTGCGGGGTGTGCGCTGGTGATGCTGGGGAAGGGCGAGTTCGGTTTTGCGGGTCAGTATGGTGCAGGTTACGGGCTGGCGATGGCTGCAGCCGTGCTGTGGGCGCTGTATTCACTGCTGACCAGACGTCTGCCTGCGTTTCCATCGGCAGCGGTGGGGGGATTCTGCCTGATGTCCGGCGTGCTGGCGCTGATGACTCATGCGCTGATCGAGCCAGCGTTCTCACTGACAATCAGTCAGTGGGGGATGGTGCTATTGCTAGGGCTGGGACCGATGGGGATCGCGTTTTATTGCTGGGATGCGGCATTGAAGCGTGGTGACGCGCGCACCATCGGCACGCTAGCCTATCTGACGCCTGTGTTGTCTACGGTGATGCTGGCGGTGTTTGCCAACGGCAAGCTCAATATTTATACCGTGTCTGCGCTTGGACTGATTCTGGGCGGCGCATGGCTGGGGCGGGACGTTCGTCCTGAAAATGCATAAAGCACAAACGAAGCATTCTTTTCCGGCATAAACTGACACTTGTAAGCTGTGCGCTGTTCAAATGATCCTGAGCCGGAGTGTTTCATGAAACCATCCATCCGCGTTTTGCTGGCCACCCTGTTTGCCGGTGCCTCGCTGACTGCCTCTGCCGGAACCGAGCTGCTGAATGCCTCGTATGACGTCATGCGCGATTTCTACAAGGATTTGAATCCAGCCTTTATCAAGGCGGCAAAGGCCAAAGGCGTGGATGTGACGGTGAATCAGTCACATGGTGGTAGCACCAAGCAGGCGCGCGCAGTGATCGATGGACTGCAGGCCGATGTGGTGACCATGAATATGCCGCCGGACATTGATGTACTGTACGACAAGGCCAAGCTGATTCCGGAAAACTGGGCGACCCGCTTGCCGAATGCTAGCCAGCCGTTTTCCAGCCTGCAGGTGCTGATCGTGCGCAAGGGGAATCCCAAGCAAATCAAGGACTGGGGCGATCTGGTCAAGCCGGGTGTGCAGGTGGTGATTCCCAATCCCAAGGTATCGGGCAATGGCCGCTACAGCTATCTGGCCGCGTGGGGTTTTGCCCTGAAACAGGCCGGTGGCAATGAGCAGAAGGCGCGCGAATTTGTGGGTGCATTGTTCCGCAATGTGCCAGTACTGGACGCCGGTGGCCGTGCCGCTACGACAACCTTTATCCAGCGTCAGATGGGCGATGTGCTGCTGACCTTTGAAAACGAAGCAGAAATGATCGCCCGTGAATTTGGTCGTGGCCAGTTCGAAGTGGTGTACCCGTCGCAGTCGATCAAGGCCGAACTGCCGGTGTCAATTGTGGACAGCGTGGTCGACAAGAAGGGCACCCGCAAGGTAGCTGAGGATTACCTGAAGTTCCTGTGGACACCGGAAGGTCAGGAAATTGCTGCACAGAATTATCTGCGCCCGCAAGATCCGGCTGTCTTCAAGAAATATGCCACACAGTTCCCGACCGTGAAGCTGTTTACGGTGGATGAAGTATTCGGTAGCTGGCGCAAGGCCCAGAAAACGCATTTCGAAGATGGTGGCGTGTTTGATCAGATTTATGTGAAGAAATAACCCATTGATTGTCAGCTGACAGCCCTGCTTGCGCAGGGCTGTTTGTTTTTGTGATTGGACAATGCAGCAGATTGGTTAATACTGGTAAGCACACCTTTTCAGGGAGACGCAGACATGACCAAGCTGAAAGACAAAGAACGCAAGGAAGTGATCGACAAACTGAACACCATCATGGAAACCGAGCTATCAGGCGTGGTGCGCTACACGCATTATTCGCTGATGGTGTATGGCTTTAGCCGGATTCCGATTGTGTCGTGGCTGAAGGGCAACGCCACCGAAAGCCTCGACCACGCGCAGCGCGCCGGGGAACTGGTGACACAGATGGGTGGTCATCCGTCGCTGGGTATCGGGCCCTTGCTGGAAACCGAGCAGCACGATATTGCTGATTTACTGCGCGAAAGTCTGGCGCATGAGCAGAATGCGCTGAACCATTATTACGAGCTGCTGAAGCTGGTGGAAGGCAAATCGGTGCTGCTGGAAGAGTACGCCCGCGAGATGATCGTCAACGAGGAAATGCATCTGGATGAAGTGAACAAGATGCTGCGCCGTCCGGGTGAGCTGAAGCCATTCAAGGACTGAATGTCGGATTGCATGAGCCAAAACAACAAGGCCGCGCATCGCGCGGCCTTGTGTCGTTTCAGACCCGCTTACTTCCGGGCTGGCTGGAACGCAGCATCACCGAAGCGCCAAAGCGCAAATGCCCACTGATCCGCCAGAGTGTGCGCTCGCTGCGATGCACTGGAACCCATGCCGTGTCCGGCATGGTAATCGACACGCAGCAGCACCGGATTGGCACTGCCGGTGGCCGCCTGCAGGCGGGCGGTCATCTTGGCCATATGCCATGGCGCGACGCGGGGATCATTGGCTCCCGTCATGAACAGCACGGACGGATAGGCGACCCCGTCGCGGATATGCTGGTAGGGGCTCATGGCAAACAAGCCACGGAAGCCGGGCTCTGTGCTGGTGTTGCCCATTTCCACCGCATTGGGCGGACCATTCGGTTCGGTTTCGAAGCGCAAGGTGTCGGATACGCCCACCGAATCGAGAATGACGGCGAACAGATCCGGGCGGAAGGTCATGGCGCGGCCAACCGTGATGCCGCCTGCGCTGCCGCCTGAAGCCGCCAGATACTGCGGCGAGGTGTAGCGCTGATCCACCAGATACTGGCCGCAAGCGATAAAGTCAAAAATCGTATTCAGCTTGTTGAGCTTCATGCCGGCCTGATGCCAGGCTTCGCCGTATTCGCCGCCACCCCGGATATGCGCTTCGGCGAGAATGCCGCCGCGCTCCAGCCAGGCCAGGCGGGTAGCGCTGAATGCCGGTTCGCGGGAAATCGCATAGCCGCCATATCCGCTCAGGATAGTGGGATGGCTGCCATCGAGGGCGATGCCCTTCTTGTACATGATGGACAGCGGAATGCGTGTGCCATCGTGGCCAATGGCGAAGCCTTCTTTTGATTCATAGGCCGAGGTATCGACGCTGGAATCGGGCAGCATGCCGGTATCGCGATTGCTATCGCTGGCAGGATCGTAGGCAAACATTTTCGGGGCGCGTACCCAGCTTTGCAGGGTGTACACCGCGCCATTGCTATGCGCATCGGTTACAGGGGCGAAGGCTGCGCCTTCGAACGGCAGCGGAATGCGCTTGAGTGGTCCGCCCGATTCGCTGACACGGAACAGGGATGATGGTGCACCTTCGCGAATCCGCAGATAAATGCCGTCTTTCGCCAGCGAAAAGTGGGTGATGACGCCTTCGCCTTCGGGTACTACAACCTTGGCATGCTGAATGTCGGGTCGGCTAGCGGAAGTGACCATCAGCTTGAAACGTGGCGCATCTTTCTGCGTCAGGAAATACAGCTTGTCGCCCTTGAGCGCATATTGAACCACACCATCGGCAGCGTCGGCCCATTTACGCCAGGGAGTACGGCTGTCCTTGATGCTGTCTACCGGCGCGATATACAGCGTGCCGGGATTGCTATCCATATTGTGGTCGGCCTTGGCGATGGCGAAGCGCGAATCGACGCCTAGGCGGATGTAGGCACCTTCGCCTTCCGGAACCTCGACACGCGGATTCACGCCGCGGCCGAATACGGCCGGATCGGCCTCGCCATCGGCATGTTTACCGACCATGTGCAGGTGGGTGCGCGCGTTGTAGCGGATCTCGGCGGGCGGCGTATTGGGGCCGGGCTTGGGGAATCGCATGTAGAAAAAGGAGCGATTGTCGCTACGCCAGGCCACCACGCTGCTTGCTGTCCGGTCGATGGCTTCGTCCAGTACCTTGCCCGTGCTGACCTCCATGACGTGCAGCGTACTTTGCTCGGAACCGCCCTGCGATAATCCATAAGCGACCAGCTTGCCATCGCCGGAGGGTTGGTAGAAATCCAGAGCGAAATGGTTGGGGCTGCCTTTACCGAGCGCATCGGGATCAACCAGCAGATGCTCCTCACCACTCAGGCCGTCGCGGTAATAGAGGCGCGGCTGCTGTGCGCCCGGCGTATGCAGCAGATAGAAATAGCGCTCGCCCCGGCGGGTCAGGCCGCTGCGACTGACATCGCTGTTCATCAATGATTCGATGCGCTTGGCCAGCGCATCCTTGCCGGGCAACTGGTCGAGAAGGGTGCGGGTGTAATCTGCTTGTGCCTGCATCCAGGCTTTAACTTCCGGCGATTGCAGGTCTTCCAGATAACGGTAGCGGTCAACGACCTCGGTACCGTAGAAATTGGCTGTAACGGGACGGACTGCTGCGACTGGCGGCATGTCGGCGGCATGGGCGGGCATGCGACTCAGGCTCGCTGCGATCAGGGTCATACCGAGCATGGCGGCACGCATGGGAATTGGCTTCACGGATGAGTTCCTCGGGAGGCGCAGTCTCTGAACAGAGGGTCGCTGCGCTGTCATATTGGGTGGCGGCGATTGTAGCAAGTTTGCAGAAGGGGTGCGTCTGTCCGGACATGTGCGCCGTACATGGACAGTACGCCAGTCACTCCCTATACTCAGTCTGCTATGCGCAAATGGACTCTGATCTTCCTGCTGATCTTTATGCCGCTGCAGCTCACCTGGGCCGCAGCGAGCCGCTATTGTCAGCATGAGTCTGGCGCATCAGCGCTCCATTTTGGGCATCATGCCGATCCGCATGCGCTGGGTCAGCTTTCCGCTCAGCAACTCAATGTCACTGACGTCATTGATGGCGATTGCGCGGCCTGTCATGTGATGGCGGTGGTGATTCACGAGCTTGTACCGCAGTCCCTGCCTGACATGATGTGTCCCGGTGAATTTCCGGTCTACACCATGTATCAAGCACCTCCCCCTTGCGACGCGATCGATCGCCCCAATTGGCCTGTTCTCCGCTGAGCGGCGGAACGGGCAATCTCCTCTCCCTGAATTCAACTGTGGTTCATCCGCCTGACCGGGCGTGATGCTGCACGCGTATTGATCCGGGTCGAATGCCTGTTTTCCGCCGATGTGTATTCACATTCAATCGGAGAACAGACATGACAATTTTCATGTCAACAATAAGCGGGTTCATCTTTGCCCGCGCCCGCACGGGTCTAGCCTGTGCGCTATTTGTCGCGCCTGTTTGCTGGGCCGACGCTGGCGGATATGTTCTGCCAACCTTGCCGGTCCCTGCGACGTCTGATGCGGCACGGACATCTTTACCGCTGCTCACGCTGGCCGATGCACTTGCCCAGGCCTATCAACAGCATCCTGATCTGAAAGTCGGCAGGCTTGCACTGGCCGCGCAGGCAGGTGTCAGCCTGCAGAGCCAGGCGCGTCCCAATCCGGAGCTGGTCTGGACGCAGGAAGATACACGCGCCGCCACGCGCACCCAGAGCGTGCAGATCAATCTGCCCATCGAAACAGGTGGCAAGCGCGATGCACGCATGCAGCTGGCCGAGCGCAGCGCGGCGGTGCAGCAGGCCAATCTGGCGTTGAGCACTGTACAGGTTGAAAGTGAAGTTGCCAGCGCCTTTTTTGCGACGCTGGCAACGCAAGCCCATCTGACGCTCGCCGAGGAGAGTCGTACGCTGGTGCGCAAGTCGCTGGAGGCGATTGATCGACGCGTTGCTGCAGGTAAAGTCTCGCCGGTGGATGGCAGCAAAGCGCGGATCGAAGCTGCCAGTATCGAGGCCGACTGGCAGCGCGCGCACAGCGAGTGGCGCATGGCGAGGATGGAGCTGGCGCGTCTGATCGGACGGACAGATGCCGAGTTTGCCGCGAGCGCAGACTGGTCGGATACGCACGCTGACGTGCCATCGAGTGAGGCATTTCTCTCTGGGCTTGCGAGCGCACCTGCGTTGCACGCAGCACAATCCGAGTGGCAGCAGCGGCAGGCGCAGGCTCGTTTGGAGCGCACCCGAGCGAATCCTGACCTTACTGTTGGCGTCGGTATGAAGCGCGGCGGCGAACTACAGCGCAATCAGCTGCTGCTGTCGGTATCGGTGCCCTTGCCCGTATTCGACCGTAGTCAGGGCAATGTGCTGGAGGCAATGCGTCGGGAGGACATGGCACGCGAGCAAGTAAGCCAGGTGGAGAAACGTCTGCGCACCGATGTCGCACGTGTCAGGGAAACACTCCGTCAGGCTCGTGCCGAACGCATCCTGTACGGGCGTGTAGTGCTGCCCGAAGCCCGCAAGGCATGGGAAGCCGCACAGACTGGCTACACCTTCGGCAAATTTTCATTACTGGATGTGCTGGATGGCCAGCGCACGTATCTGATGGCGCAATCGCGCTACCTCGCAGCCTGGCAAAGCGAAGCCAGCGCACTCGCAGACATGAGCAAACACATAGGCTGGACAGCGGTAATGGCTGTTCTCAATCAACAGGAGCAGGCGCAATGACCGCGATCAAACTGTTTTGGCATCAATATCAAACACAGGCACGCATCATCGTGGCGATGCTGGTGGTCGCCCTGCTGCTAGCCGGATGGATTGTGTTCAAGGGCAAGCCTGCAATCGTGGCGGAAGCAGAGGACGAGCACGAGGTAGCCGGTTCGGTCGTGACCATGAACTCGCAGGATATTCAGGCCAATGCGATTCAGCTTGATACGGCGCGTGCCATGGAAATGGCTGATGCCGTGTCGCTGACGGGTGAAGTCCGTCTCAATGACGATCGTACTGCGCACGTGGTACCGCGTGTAGGAGGTGTGGTGGAACGCGTACTGGTCTCGTTGGGCAAACAGGTCAAACAGGGTGACGTGCTGGCAGTGATTACCAGCCCGCAGGTGGCTGAGTTGCGCAGCGAGTTGCGGACAGCTCGGCAGCGGCTGGCTTTGGCCCGAACCACCCATGACCGAGAGAAACGACTGTGGGAGCAGGGCGTGTCTGCCGAGCAGGATTATCTGCAAGCGTCCCAAGCGCTGCGCGAAGCCGAACTCACCCAGCAGAATGCGCTGCAAAAGCTGGTCGCACAGGGGCTGGACGAGGGACGCACGGGTGATCTGAGCCGAGTGGCCTTGCGGGCGCCCATGAGCGGTACGGTCATCGAAAAGCATCTATCCGCGGGCGAGGCGGTTCAGGCGGATGCGGCAGCGTTTACGGTGGCGGATCTGAAGCAAGTCTGGGTGGAGCTGAATGTGGCAGCCAAGGATCTGGCGCTGATTCGTGAAGGTTCACCGGTCAGCATCCGTGCCAGTGGACTGGCCGCTGACGCACAGGGACGGGTGACCTTTGTGGGTGCGCTGGTGGGCGAGCAATCGCGCACGGCCATCGCCCGTGTCGTGCTGGATAACCCGGATGGGCACTGGCGGCCGGGGTTGTTTGTCAGTGCTGAGGTGGCGGGTGAAACGAGAAACCGGCCTGTTACCGTGGCGGCTGATGCGGTGCATCAGCTGAGTGAACAGTCGGTGGTGTTTGTGCGGACTAAAACCGGGTTTATCGCTCAGACGATCAAGCCGGGTATCCGTGCGAATGGTCGGGTAGAGATTCTGGCGGGCTTGCAGGCAGGTGCGGCATATGCGGCAGCAGGCAGCTTTGTGTTGAAGTCCGAGCTGGGTAAATCCAGCGCGGCGCACGCGCATTGAGAGGAGCCAATGATGTTGAACCGATTGATACAACTGGCGATCGACACACGCTGGGGGGTGATGCTGGCGACCCTGATCATGGCTGCCATTGGCATCTACAGTTTTCAGCGCGTGCCGATTGATGCGGTGCCCGATATCACCAACGTCCAGGTACAGATCAATACTTCCGTACCTGGCTACGCGCCGCTGGAGGTCGAACAGGGCGTGACCTGGCCGCTGGAAACGGTGATGGCCGGCTTGCCTGATCTGGACATGACGCGCTCGCTGTCGCGCTATGGGCTGTCGCAAGTGACCGTGATTTTTAAAGAGGGCGTCGATATCTATCGCGCCCGCCAGCTGGTGAGCGAGCGACTACAGGAAGCGCGGGATCGTCTGCCCAAAGGTGTGATGCCTGCCATGGGACCGATCTCGACCGGCTTAGGCGAGATCTATCTATGGACGGTGGAAGCCAGACCTGATGCGCGCAAACCGGATGGCAGCGCCTATTCCGCCACCGATCTGCGCGAGATACAGGACTGGATCATCAAGCCGCAATTGCGCACGGTGCCCGGCGTCACCGAGATCAACACCATCGGCGGCTTCCGGCGTGAATACCAGATCGCACCGCAGCCGGAAAAGCTGGCTGCACTCGGTATCACTATGCAGGAGATTGTCGCCGCCATCGAGCGCAACAACGGACTGGCTGGCGCGGGCTTTATCGAGCGGACGGGCGAGCAATTCCTCATCCGTGCGCCGGGGCAGCTGCAATCACCGCTGGATATCGGCAACGTGATCGTCAAGCAGGCGGGCGACGTGCCGATTCGCGTGCAGGATGTGGCCAGCGTGGGGCTTGGGCGCGAGTTGCGCAGCGGCGCGGCCACGCTCAATGGCCACGAAATCGTGCTGGGGACAGTGTTCATGCTGATGGGTGAAAACAGCAAGCGCGTGGCGCAGGCGGTGAATCGCAAAATGACCGAGATCAACCGCACGCTGCCTGAAGGGGTGCAAGCTGTGCCAGTGTATGACCGCACCCGTCTGGTCGATAAAGCGATTGCCACCGTGCAGAAGAATCTGCTCGAAGGCGCAGCGCTGGTGGTGGCGGTGCTGTTTGTGTTTCTCGGCAATCTGCGGGCGGCGCTGATTACCGCCCTGATCATCCCCTTGTCGATGCTGTTTACGCTGACTGGCATGGCGACGTTCAAGGTGAGCGCCAATCTAATGAGTCTAGGGGCGCTCGACTTCGGCATTATCGTCGATGGCGCGGTGGTGATCGTGGAAAACTGCGTGCTGCAGCTGGCGCAGGCACAAGCGGTGGCAGGACGCGAATTGAGTCGTCACGAGCGATTGCGTACGGTATTTGCGGCAGCGTCTGCTTCGCGACGGGCGCTGGTGTACGGCCAGCTCATCATCATGGTGGTGTATCTGCCGATTTTTGCGCTGTCGGGGGTAGAAGGCAAAATGTTCCATCCCATGGCGCTGACCGTGGTGATGGCGCTGGCGGGCGCCATGGTGCTGTCGCTGACCTTTGTGCCGGCGGCCGTGGCGATCTGGATGCGCGCGCCAGCGGGCGATCATGATGCGAAATGGCTGGCACGCTTGCGTCTGGCCTATGCACGCATCCTCGACCGGGTGATGGATGCCAGGGCGGTGACGCTGACCGGCGCCGGGCTGGTGGTCGCGCTGACGGGTTTGCTGGCGACGCGTATGGGCAGCGAGTTTGTGCCGAGTCTCAACGAGGGCGATATAGCGCTGCAGGTGATGCGTTTGCCCGGGACGAGCTTGACCCAATCGCTGGACATGCAGCAGCGGCTGGAAGCTGCCTTGAAGCAGCGTTTCCCCGAAATCGAACGGGTATTTGCCCGTACCGGCACCGCAGAAATTGCGTCAGACCCGATGCCGCCGAGTATCTCCGATGGCTACATCATGCTGAAGCCGGAAAGTGACTGGCCCGCACCGCGCAAGTTACGTGCTGATTTGCTGGCGGACATCCAGCATTTTGTGGCGGAACAACCCGGTAGCCAGTACGAGTTTTCCCAGCCCATCCAGTTGCGATTCAATGAGCTGTTGTCAGGCGTGCGTAGCGATGTGGCGGTGAAACTGTTTGGTGATGATATGAACGTGCTCAATGCGCGGGCAGACGCCATTGCCGATGCAATCCGCCGCATTCCGGGGGCGGCCGAAGTGGCGGTCGAACAAACCACCGGTCTGCCCATGCTCACTGTTCAGGTCAATCGCCAGCAGGCAGCGCGCTACGGGCTCAATGTGGCGGATATTCAGGAGGCAGTGGCAACCGCTTACGGTGGCCGCGACGCCGGTGTGCTGATGGAAGGTGATAAGCGCGTCACGCTGACCGTGCGGCTGGCCGATGCAGATCGCAACCATATCGAGCGCATGAGTCGCCTGCCGATCGCCATACCCGGTGGCGGCCACGACGGTGTTGGCAAGCAGACGCGTTTTATTCCGCTGAGCGAAGTTGCCACCATCGAGCAAGCTCAGGGGCCCAATCAGGTGAGTCGCGAGCAAGGCAAACGCCGCGTGGTGGTGAGTGCCAATGTGCGCGGACGTGATATCGGTAGCTTTGTGGCGGATGCGCAGCGTGCGCTGAATAAGGTCAGCCTGCCGCCCGGCTACTGGCTGAGCTGGGGCGGGACGTACGAGAACCTGCAATCGGCTTCGCAGCGTCTGCAAATCGTGGTGCCGGCGGCGCTGGCGGCCGTATTTGTGCTGCTGTACGCCATGTTCGGTCGCATGCGGGATGGGGCGCTGGTGTTCACAGGCATTCCCTTTGCACTCACCGGCGGTGTGCTGGCGCTCTGGTTGCGCGATATGCCGTGGTCGATTTCGGCGGCCATTGGCCTGATTGCGCTCTCCGGCGTGGCGGTGCTGAACGGGCTGGTGATGATTTCGCATGTACGCAGCCTGGGCGAAGCGGGCATGTCGCTTGCGGACGCCGTGCGCGAAGGCGCACTGGCTCGACTGCGACCTGTGCTGATGACCGCGCTGGTGGCGTCGCTCGGCTTTGTGCCGATGGCGCTGGCAACCGGAACAGGTGCCGAAGTGCAGCGGCCGCTGGCAACCGTGGTCATTGGCGGGATTGTGTCGTCTACAGCGCTAACCCTGCTGGTGTTGCCGATGCTGTATCAGCTGGCATGGCGTCGTGGCTGGCAAGCTGCATCGGCAGATTGAGTGCTTGAAACCCAGTGAGATGACCCGATTTGCCTACCAGGGCGAGTGGGTCATCTATCCTGACGATAGGTAACTTCCTTCATAAAATTTTAGCTATCGACTGGCTTAATAAAATCAATTAGACCTATTTTGATGTAGCGCCTACTATGCATTCCGTAGACAACTTACTTCTCAACAGGAGCACCACCATGTCGTTGATCAATACCCAAGTCCAACCGTTCAAGACCCAGGCATTCCACAATGGTCAGTTCGTTGAAGTGACCGAAGCATCACTGAAGGGCAAGTGGTCCGTGCTGGTGTTCATGCCGGCTGCGTTTACATTCAACTGCCCGACCGAAGTGGAAGATGCAGCTGAACAATACGCAGAATTCCAGAAGGCTGGCGCTGAAATCTACATCGTCACCACCGATACCCATTTCTCGCACAAGGTGTGGCACGAAACCTCCCCGGCAGTGGGCAAGGCAAAGTTCCCGCTGGTGGGTGACCCGACTCACGCCCTGACCCGTGCTTTCGGCGTACACATCGAAGAAGCCGGCCTGGCCCTGCGCGGCACCTTCGTGATCAATCCGGATCTGGTGATCAAGACTGCCGAAGTGCACGACAACGCCATTGCCCGTGACATGAAGGAAACCCTGCGTAAGCTGAAGGCTGCCCAGTTCGTTGCCAACAACCCGGGTCAAGTGTGCCCGGCCAAGTGGAACGAAGGTGCCAAGACGCTGACACCGTCGCTGGACCTGGTCGGCAAGATCTAATCTGCCTGACGCATTTCCTGCCGCAGGGCGACAGCCCTGTTTCCCTGCGGCAATTCTGACGGTGTCCAGTGAAGAGCAGTTGCATCGCGACGATTCTTCTCTGCGACATCGGTAAATACTACACCGGCCTCGTCGCATGCCGTCGGGTCCGCTCGTTCTGGAGAACCATCATGCTCGACTCATCCATTGCCGCCCAACTCAAAGCCTACCTCGAACGCGTCAGCCAGCCGATCGAACTGATCGCCTCGCTCGATGAATCCGCTGCATCTGCTGATATGCGCGAATTGCTGGGTGAAATCGCCCAACTGTCGCCGCTGGTGAGTGCCCGTTTTGATGGCGTGCATAGCCGCCGTCCATCCTTCGCGATTGCCCGCACCGGTGAAACGCCGCGCATTCATTTTGCCGGTCTGCCGATGGGCCACGAATTTACTTCGCTTGTGCTGGCGCTGCTGCAAACCGGCGGCCATCCGCCCAAGCTGGATGCCAGCCAGATCGAGCAGATTCGCGCTATTTCCGGCGAATTCAAGTTCGAGACCTTTATTTCGCTGACCTGCCACAATTGCCCGGACGTGGTACAGGCGCTGAACACCATGGCCGTGCTGAATCCGGCCTTCGAAGCCACGATGATTGATGGCGGTCTGTTCCAGCAGGAAATCGAAGATCGCCAGATCATGGGCGTGCCGTCGGTGTATCTGAATGGTCAGCCTTTCGGCAATGGCCGCATGAGTCTCGAAGAGATACTCGCCAAGGTGGATACCGGCGCAGCGGCACGCGAAGCCGCCGCCCTGTCGACCAAGGATGCATTCGACGTGCTGGTGGTGGGTGGTGGTCCGTCCGGCGCATCTGCAGCGATTTATGCCGCACGCAAAGGCATCCGCACCGGCGTGGTCGCAGATCGATTTGGTGGTCAGGTGCTCGATACGCTCGGCATCGAGAACTTCATCTCGGTGAAGGCCACCGAAGGCCCGAAACTGGCCATGGCGCTGGAGCAGCACGTCAAGGATTACGAAGTCGACATCATGAGCGGCCAGCGCGTCAGCAAGATCGAACCTGCTGCGCAAACCGGCGGCCTGCATACCGTGATCACTGAAAGCGGCGCCACACTCAAGGCCAAGGCGCTGATCGTCGCCACTGGCGCACGCTGGCGCGAAATGAATGTGCCGGGCGAGCAAGAATACAAAACCCGTGGCGTGGCCTTCTGCCCGCATTGCGATGGCCCGCTGTTCAAGGGCAAGCGCGTGGCCGTGATTGGTGGTGGCAATTCCGGCGTGGAAGCCGCGATTGACCTCGCCGGTATCGTCGCCCACGTCACCCTGCTGGAGTTTGGCGACAGCATGCGCGCCGACGCCGTGCTGCAAAAGAAGCTGCTGAGCCTGCCGAACGTGACCACCATCATGAACGCCCAGACCACTGAAGTGACAGGTGATGGTCAAAAGGTGAACGGACTGCGCTACAAGGATCGCGTCAGCGGCGAAGATAAGGCCATCGAACTCGAAGGCATCTTCGTCCAGATCGGCCTCGTGCCCAATAGCGATTTCTTGAAGGGCACTGCCGAATTGTCACCGCGCGGCGAAATCATCATCAACGATCGCGGCGAAACCTCTGTGCCCGGAATTTTCGCAGCAGGCGATGCCACGACTGTGCCCTACAAGCAGATCATCATTGCGATGGGTGAAGGGGCGAAGGCGAGTTTGTCGGCGTTTGATTATTTGATCAGGCACTAGAGTGATAGCATGTGTTGATTGATGACTGTTTATAAATCGATACATGCCACTTCCTTATTTCATCCAGACTCAGCGCCCATCGCCAAGCCTTTTCAAGCTGGCTGATGGGCGTTTCCAATTAGTGGACGGAGCAGAGCCGACCTTGTTCATGCCGGGATTTGACTACCTCGTCATGTCTCGGGTCTTGGCTGAATACCTGCAATCGCTTGCTATTCAACGCATCACGATGCATCCGGTAACCGTCTTCCATCGTGGTACCGGAAAGACATGGTCTGACTATTTCAATGTGGAAGTGGGACAATATTTTCAGCAGGATCAAATTCATGATTTGAATCTGGAAGGTGACCGCATATTGGTTATGGGGAATGGGAATTTCTTTGCCAGTCCTGCTTTGGCGCTCAAGCTGGCAGAGCACTTTCCTGAGTTGCGAATGATTGAGGGAATCGGTTTTTTTGCAGCTTAATTGACATGAAATGTGTCCACAATTATTGGGCGATTTCCCCAAACAACACCCCGAATTCCAGTCCGTTATGCGACAACTGCATTGAATTCAGTACCTGCGCGGCCTCCGCATTCGGGTAATGGCGTTGCAGGAGCGAAAAATAGGCTGCATTGCGAATGCCATTCAGTTGACCCTGATTGGCTTCGAAGTACGGAAAGGTCTCCGGGTGCAGGGTCCAGTTAGCGGCGCGGGCATAGGCGCGACCCAGCAGTGTACCGGCAGGGGTATCCCAGACGGGTTGACCTGCAGTTGCGAAGAGCTGGGCTGCCAGCGCGCTGGGTAACAGCGTGTAATGCGTGTAGGCAAGGCCGCTTTTACCTTTGTGCGGGCCATCGCAATAGTTGTTGGTATCGCTGCGACAGATTTCCAGTGGCAGGCTGCCATCGTCGGCAATCTGGCGGGGTAACAGGGTCAGCCAGCGATCGCGATTTCGGTTGAGCAGTGTCTCGTCGCCCAGATAGGCGGCAATCACCGATTCCATCCAGATGCCCCAGTTGGCGTGATTGTTTTTGTAGCTGGCATGCGAGTGCGGCAGGGCATGCTGAACGAGCAATGCACGGAATGCGTGATCGTCCCAGTCTGTGTGGCCGCGCACAAAGCCGGCGGCCAGCACCATCTGCGGGATAAAGAAATTCATTTCGGTGCCACCCTGCTTGGAACCGACGGTCTGCAGCGTGGTGGCCCAAGCATCCAGTATGCGCGTGGTCTGTGCAGCAAAGCGAGGCTGATGGGTGAGCGCAAAGCAGAGTCCGGCACGGTAGGCCACCGCACCATCTTTATCGAACTGCTTGGAAATATCCGTCATCACCGAGCCGGTATCCGTGTAGTGGGGGGGCGGCGAAAAGTCGGCAACCGGTGAGGCAGCATGCGCTAACTCTTTTTCGCAGCGCTTGAGCAACGGTGCGTTTCGCGCATTATTGCCCTTAATGGCATCCATCCCGGCAGGCCCGATGAGCAGCGGAGCGGCCATGCAGGCGGCCAGACAGAGGTAGGTATGCACTGCGAGCAGCAGGCTGGACAGGCAAGGGCTGCGCAGCCGGATCGTGAAAAATGTCATATGCGTGGATCGACCGCAGGGAGAATCGCAGTGCGGCCGACCTTGTGGAATGTATCGATGGCGCTAGTCTGACAAACTTGGATGACGTTCACCACTCTCCCAGCATCTTAGCCAGGCCCAGCACTGCACCGGCCGCGCACATCACGGTTACGCCAACCTGAAACAGTCGAGCGTTGAAATTCATGGGTTCGACGGGCGCAGTCTGCTCGCCGTCTTCAGATTTGGCATGATCAGCAAACACGCCGCTGATCAAAAAGAAGATCGCTGCCACCACCGGGCCGAGCACGGCATACAGTCGCGACCCCGGATGGCTGACCACCCATGCAAATCCGAAGGTAAACGCAACACCTGCAAAGCCGGCTGCGATTGAGTAATGGCGGGCGATTTTGTTCCAAGTGTTGTTCATGATGCTGTCCTCTGGTGTGTGTTTGGATGTGTGCATTTTCACCAAAGGACAGCTGCGGCAGTAGTGTCAGGTATCAGGACTTGCGGGTGACATTTGTCATGTAACGCCTCGGCTTCGTGGCTCAATGTGCGGGCGTTGAAGCCAGTTGCCTGATTTTCTTGGCAACCGCTCGGCCAAGTCTGGCGTGGGTGGCGGGTGAGTAATGCAGGCCGTCCAGTCCGTCTACCTTGATGACGTCGCCAGCGTTCAGGCAGGCGGCACCCTGCTCAATCGCGACCTTGCACATCAGCGAACCGAGCTGCGGCGATTGCGCGGCGGCATGGGCGCCAAAATCATCGCGGAAGTCCGTTTTGCTGGTGTCGCCGATTGGTGCAGGTGCAATCACTAGAATGCGTGGTGCTTTCCAAGCTACATGGGGCACAAGGTCCTGCTTGGCGAGTTCCAGCACGCTTTTTAAGGAGGCCGCGATATCGGTGTTGGATTTGTGGAAATGATCAATCAGATCATTCGTGCCGAGCGAAAGCACCAGCACGTTCACGGGGCCTTCGACATGCATTGCCAGTGGCAGGCGGCGTTTGCCATTCAGGTCGAGCGCATCCAGCGTGCCAATCCCTTTGGGGAAATCCGTATCCAGCGTGCGCCCCGGCAAACCGTTGACGCTGACCTGATAATCCCTGCCCAGCGCAGCTTTCATTACACCGGGCCAGCGAACCGCATCACCAAAACGGGGTAATTCCTGATCATCCTGTGCAGATTGCCAGCCGTAGGTATTCGAATCGCCATAGACCAGCACGCGCACAGGTTCAGCCTGCACGCTACCCAGTGTGACCCCCAGAAAAGCCAGTGCGACCATCCATTTTTTCATGTCTATTCCCCCGTTAATGTGAGGGCACAATGCGGGATGTCGAATCTGACGTCAATCTTGTGGTGACAGAATGCTTAAGGTACTGATCAAGCGGGAAATAGGCGGATAAAGTGCAATGAGGCGATGACGGAAAACTGCTTCAGCGTTTGGCTTGCGAGCGCAATTGTTCGCACTCTAATTCTGCCGCGACGCGACCCGACAGAAACTGCAGAATCAGAGCAATTTCATGCGGATGTGCAATCTGGCTGGTGTGCTCGATGGCGATCAGGCCGAGGGCATGGCCATCGATCGCCATGAGCGGATGGCCGCAATAGGCATCGATGGACCGCACCGATGGAAATTTCTCGTTGATCTTGCAGTCAATGGTCACGGGTTTGCCGCTCAGCACAGTTTGACAGGGCACCCCTGCCAGTTTGTAGGTGAACGATTCTTTTAGATTCTGGGCATCGGCAATCACGATAGCGCGGGCACTATCGGGTTGATCGGCGAGCTGCTCGGCAATGAAGGCATAGCGCACCTCCAGTAGCCGTGTCAGACACAGCACCAGCGCGCTTAGGTATTTCGGGCCGCGATATTGGGCGGTCAGGGTTTCCAGTTTGCCGATTCTGGGAACCACCCAGTCGAGATTGGCCATGCCAGCAAGTCTCCATGCAAGGGGTGCCGCACTTCATTGTGGAACACCCGCATGCATGGCGAAACCTGGCCGTGCGCAGCCCGATAGACGGTGGGATCAGGCCGGGGTGAAGTCCGGCCCTTTGAACATCCGCGCCGCGTTACCCCTTTCCAGCTGGTGGTGTTCCAGTCGCCGGTCGCTGCGTTGCTGCGCCTGAATATCGGCGGCACGCTCACTCAGTTTCAGGTGAATCAGCGCGATGGCCAGACGCTTGTTGGCATGCTGGCTACGCTCGCTTTCCACCCGTACGCTGATGCCGGAAGCGACGTGCGTGGCGCGAATGGCCGACGAGGTTTTGTTCACATGCTGCCCGCCGGGGCCGGATGCGCGCGTGGCCTCGAAACGAATATCGGCAATCTGCGCATCGTCACTGCTTTCACTTGCGACCGCCCATTGGGTGATGCCGATAAACCAGTTTTTGCGCGGATGACGCGGCCGGAATGGGCTGGGGCAGGTCCATTGCACCGTGCCGACCCAGCTTGCCGCCAGTGCCGCAGCCTGTTCGCCTTCCAGACTCAGCAGCAATGAGCGCAAGGTGCCCCGTTCGGGGCCTGCCAGCTGCTCGATTTCCGCCACGCGCACATTCATCGCCCGCGCCTCCGCCATCAAACGGGCAGCGGCTTTGACCACCGCCAGACAGCATTCCGCCGGTCCCTGCGCTGCGCTGATTTGTAGCAACCTCATTCGCAGCACTCCCCTCGGGTCTTGTAGGTGAGCACTGGCTTGAGGCGCGCCATCACGCGGACCACGCCTGCATCGACCATCGCCGCAATCACCGAATCAATAGGCTTATAGGCTTCGGGCGCTTCCTCGTAGATCAGAAAGCGATCTTCGCAGATCACCTCGCTGCCGAGTCGGGTACGGCTCAGTTGCGCGTGCGTATGCCGCTTGCTGACCCGCGCCTTGCATTCGCTGCGCATCCAGCGTCGCCCCGCCCCATGCGCCAGCGAATACAGGCTCGCCAGCGTGCCTGTCGGGTGCACCAGATAGCTGTAATCCCCCCGCGAACCGGGGATCACCACTGGTCCCTGATCAGCAGGCGTCGCACCCTTGCGATGCATCCAGCCAGACTCGCCGGCAATCGTCGCGGGGGTCATCAGATTGTGGTGAATATCGAGCACGCGCTGGCCGCTGGTGCGCAGTCGCGCCAGCATGCGTTCGGCGATCAGGATGCGGTTGGCATCGGCAAAGGCGAGCGCATGATCATGCCGCGCCAGATAATGACGCGCAGCCTTGGATGCCACATCCAGTCCGGCATGTCCGTGCAGGCGCATGTGTTCATCGAGAATCGCCTGCCCCAGTCCGCGCGAGCCGCTATGCACCAGCAACTGCAGATGCCGCTTGGATAGCCCCAGCGTCGCCACGCCTTCCGCGTCGTAAATCTCGTCGAGACACTGGATTTCGGCAAAATGATTGCCGCCGCCAATGGTGCCCAGCGCACCGGCATAGCCCGCTGCCTCCGGCAGTAGCTCGGCGATGCGCGGCAGCCAGTCTTCATCCAGCGGGCCATCGAGATTGCCCAGTCGTTCATTCAGCTTGGAAAGCTTGACTGAATGCGCCTCCAATTCCGTTTGCCACAGCGCCATGCCGCAGCCGATATCGCTACCGATCAGCGCCGGGTAAATCAGCCCCGTCGAGAAAAAAGCTGCCCCCACCGGATGCCCGCGACCGGGGTGCAGATCCGGCATCCCGGCCACGCGGCGCATGCCGGGCAGTGCGGCGGTGTGTTGTAGTTGCTGGATCGCCAGTCCTTCGATCCAGGTGTCAGCGCGCGCAATCAGCGTCACACCATCAGAAAGTGTCTGTATGGAATTGCCCATAAGGTTCCGTATGAAAAGCCAGATTCAAGAAAAAATGAAATGGCAGATCCGGCCCGGGGCAGGGCGATGCGCACAGGCGCACGAACGCGAGCAAAGAGACGTCAGTCAGCGTGCTTCAGGTGCTGCAATCAGCAGCACGAATGCGAATGCGACGTAGCGCCGGAACATGTTCCGGCAAGACGCTCAACCCAGGCAGGATCTGCAAGGAAGAGAAAGGGAACGGGACATGATGATTTCCTCCTGTGCAGTGGGGTTGAACGAAAAGTGAGGGGGCAGTGTGGCATGCAGTGGAGGCTGGGGTCAAGGGGGTGTGTTGTGGGGAGGATGTGGGTCTGGCATGATTGGTGCGGGTATCGATCTAGGTTGAATTTCTGCAATTCAGTAAACAACTTGATATAAAAACTTAAAGGCGATTTAAATGAAGTTTTTGCATTTAATTGTTATTTCATTGTGCTTTTTCTATTCAAATGTTCATGCTGAAGTGTGGGCGTATAGCGTTACCGGAAAGCAAGTTTCTAATTGTGAAAGGCGAACAGAGAAAACTATTGATGAAGTCTGGGATAATCTGGAAAGGGCGACCGGGCTTGAGTTTGATATATCAAGGGATATTAGGGTTATCCCCGGTTACATTATGCAAAATAGAGCAAAAGGTATTGAGTTTACATTTTATCCAAGTCAGCACTCCTGTGCTTTCGAGCGCGCAGGTATTGAATTAATGCTCTCGGGAGATATTGTTGGGTTAAAAATGCTGCGGGATCGACTTGGCCAAGCAGAGAAGCGTGCCGCAATGAGCCCTGCAGATATTGATCAAAAAGATAAGCAAGTTTGGATTAATTTTTTTGCGGGTTGTACTGATTCAGTATTAAAAAGTCAGACTGTATTAAAAGGTGGACTTCAAAGGATGGTGGATTTTTGTGATTGTGTGGCTCGTAAAGAGATAGGCTCCCCTAGTGATAAACGGGAGTTAAACGATCAAATTGTTAATAATGAGAATGTTATTGCTTGCTTGAAATCTGAATAATTTTTACCTGAAATGCAAATTTGCTTTGTAAGGTAGAGGTGCTGAAGGTTGTGTGGTTTTGATGCGAGTAAATTAAAACTTATTCTGTATGGTTTTCTCTGCGGGCTGCGGGATTTATTTGATGAGTCGTCGTGCACTTATTTTAATAACAAGTTTGCTTGCCCTGATCGCATTGGCCGGGGTGATCAGTTTATTCGCATCATCCCTAAAACCCAGCGAAAATGCATACGCGACGCTGGCGCGCGTCAGTATTGCTAATCTGCAGCCTGAATCATTTGCCTATGTTCCTGATCCGGCCGCGCTTGATCATCGTCCGGCTGATCTGTTGCTGATTAAACGGAAAGACGGATCGCTGAGTGTGTGGCGGGTGCCTGTCAGGGATGGGCTGCATGTAATGCCCGACATCCACTGGTGGCGTCCCGGTCCGGTGTGCAAACGATTTGAACCAGACTTCGGCGCCGGTACGATTGAGTGCAAAGACAACGATCTTGATGCGTGGCAGAGGCAAACCTATCGCTGGCGGCTGGATGGCAAGCATGAGACGGGTCAGGTAGATGACATGTGGGCGGTGAATGGAGAGGTGGCGGGTAGCGACTTTGTGATACAGCCTATTCAACAGATGTGAATCGTCCAGCAGCGTCCGACTCATCCAATTCTTCTGTAAAAAACAGGCAGGAAGCACGTTGTGAACATCCGTAATTTCAAACCCGACGATGCCCCGGAGATCAATGCGCTGGCCTTGCTGGCATTTGATCAATTCAAGGATCGCTATGAAGACTGGCCGGGATTTCGTACCCGGATCGGCAATATGGCTGGGTTGGCGGACACCGGGGAGATCATCATTGCCGAAGTGGAAGGCGTGATCGTGGGGGCGGTGGCCTATATCGGCGCGCATGCTGCAAAGCCTGCTTTTTTCCGGCCGGAATGGCCGATCATGCGGATGCTGGTTGTATCGCCTGCGGCACGCGGGCAAGGCATTGGTCGGGCGCTGGCGGAGGCATGTCTGGCACGTGCACGGCGGGATGGTGCCACGATGTTTGCGCTACATACCAGCGAGCTGATGCAAATCGCTTTGCCCATGTATCTACGGATGGGATTCGAGTGGGCGGCAAATACCCCCGATATTCACGGTGTAAAGTATAGCGTCTACACTAAGTCTCTTTAAATACAGTGCGTTAGTCTGATTTTTAGAATGTGCGCTCGACGTTGCTGTTATGCCCATTCCTGTCAAAAACCAAGCACAAATCGTGTGCAACTGTCAGAATAGTCCGTTGACCTGGGGGAAGGATGACATGCTGAAACTCATTGCCTGGTGCATCCTGTTTGTATTGTGCTGGCCATTGGCGATTGCCGTACTGGTGCTATGGCCGGTGATCTGGCTGATCTCGTTACCCTTCCGGCTGGTTGGTATTACATTCGATGCGATTTTCGACCTGCTGGGTGCCATACTGCGTTTACCATCCCGTCTGATTGGCGGCCGCTGACGACACGTGCTGCAATCAACTGCTGTGAACAGGAGGCTGGCTTTTTGCCATGTGTAGCAGGCATTGCCGATGAATAAGCACGCAAAACATTTGATCCGGCTGCTGGGTGTGTTCATGCTCAGCACAATGGTGGCGCTCGTGTACGAGCTCATCAAGGAGCATCTCGTCGCCGAAAGACTGACGCGCTGGGAATCGCACGGGATCACCATCTTCCTCACCTCCTGTCTGGCGGCGTTCGCTGCCGACCTGTATTTCCGGCATGCAGCCCGTCATCGCGAGCAGTTGCAGGCATTTCAGAAACGCACCGATGCATTCAGCAAGACATTGCTGGATTCACTGCCCGTTGCGGTGTTCTTCAAGGATCGTGAAGGTCGGTACCTTGGCTGCAACACGCTCTTTGCCGATATCATGGGTGTGACCGATGTCTCGATTCGCGGCAAGACCGTGATGGATCTCTGGCCGAGTGATCTGGCCGCGACCTACCACCAGAAAGATCTCGAACTGATGGCCAACCCGGCCGTCCAGCGCTATGAGTTCCGCATCAAGGATCGTCATGGTGAACTGCGCGATGTCATTTACGGCAAGTCCGTGTTCCGGGATGAACATGGAGAAGTTGCGGGGATTATTGGTTCCTTTTTCGACGTGACAGACAAAAAGCGTGACGAGTTGCGCATTCTCGAACTCACGCAGACGCTTAACTCCGCGCTGGATACCTCCGAGCGACAGCGCGGCGAACTCACCGCACTGTTGGCAGCCATGTCCGATCTGGTCTGGATGAAGGATGCAACGGGGGTGTATCTATCCTGTAATCCGGCGTTTGCGCGTCTGCTGGGTAAACCATCTGAAGCGGTTGTGGGCCAACGTGATGCAGCACTCTTTTCATCTGCTGTCGCGCAATCTCGAGAGCATGAAGATAAGCAGGCAGCAATCCAGACCACGCCTGTCGTGGTGGAGGAGTGCCTGCATGGGACCGAGTGCGAGGAGCGCCGCTTCGAGACGATCCGGACGGCTGTGCGTGCACCTGATGGCCGACTGATCGGGATCATGGGCGTAGCGCGTGACATGACGCGTCTGCACACCTTGATGGACGCGCTGGCTCAGGCGCGGGATGAAGCCGATGCGGCTAATCGTGCCAAAAGTGCATTTCTCGCCAATATGAGCCATGAAATCCGCACCCCCATGCATGCCATGATCGGAATGGCAGAATTGGCGCTGAATACCGAACTGCCACCCAGAGCGGTCGAGCAGATCAGCCGGATCAGGTCGGCCGCAGAAGCGCTGATGGTGATTCTGAATGATATTCTGGATTTCAGCCGCGTCGAGGCGGGTCGGATTGCGCTGGAGTCAACATCGTTTACCCTGAATTCATTGTTTGAACGCGTGACGGGGGTGATCGGATTACAGGCTGAGCAGGCCGGTATTCGACTCCGTGTCGAGCTCGGGCAAGCAGGGGACTGGATGCTTGCGGGGGATCCGCTCAGGCTGGCTCAGGTGCTCATCAATCTGGGCAGCAATGCGATCAAGTTTTCTCCTGCCGGTGAGGTGGTGTTGTCGGTGAAGGTCATCGACGAAGCAGGGGAAAGCGCGGGGCTTCGCTTTGCGGTTGCGGATCATGGAATTGGCATGTCAGTCGAACAGCAGGCATTGCTGTTTCAGCCTTTTTCGCAGGCTGACTCCTCTACCACGCGCAAATACGGGGGATCTGGACTGGGTCTCTCTATCTGCCGGCAGCTGGTCGAGTTGATGGGCGGAACCATCCGGGTTGAGTCTGATCTGGGGCGAGGCAGCGAGTTCAGCTTTGTCGTCTCCTTGCCTGTGCAGAGCCGGGACGGGGCCGCTTACGAGGTTGTGCGCACAGCGATTGCCCCGCTATCCGGGCTGGATAATCCGGAATGGGCGCAACTGGTAGGTGTGGACGTACTGGTGGTAGAAGATATCGACATCAATCAGGAAATCATTTGCGAGTTGCTTCAGCAGGCAGGGGTGTGTACCCGTCTGGCTCGAAATGGCCGGGAGGCGCTGGAGGCAGTGGAGATGCGCCGCCCTGATCTGATCTTGATGGATATTCAGATGCCGGTGATGGATGGCTATACGGCAACACGGCATCTGCGAGCGCGCCCGGAATTCAGGGATTTGCCTATCATCGCGCTGACTGCAAATGCGCTGCACGAGGAGCGTGACAAGTGCTTTGAGGCGGGCATGAATGCCCATGTCACCAAGCCGGTCAAGCTGGATGTATTACGGGATACGATGCTGGCTTGCGTGGGTAAACGAAGTAGTGCAAGCACCGCATCTGCCGAATCGGTCGAGCAGATGCCTGATCTCCATCTGCCCGGAATCGACGTGGAAAAGGGGCTCGCATATGTAGGCAAAGTGCCCTTGTATTTGCGGGTGCTGGGTAAGTTTCGTAGTCGCCATGGCATTACATTTGTTCCCGATTTCGAGCGCGCGCGGCTGGCGCAGCAACAAGACGAGCAGATCCGGCTGGCTCACTCACTCAAGGGCGTAGCCCGAACGCTGGGCGCCATGCAGCTGGGCGATCTGGCCGAACAATTGGAAGCTTCGTGCAGGGCGGGACAGGCGTCCGAGACGATGCGCCTGCTAGCGGAAACCGCCTCCGAATTGAAACGCGTGTCCGATGGCCTGCTTGTACTCGAATAATGCCTACCGCTGCGCGGTTGCCCTCTGCACGAGCAAGGCAGTTCACGGTATAGTGCATCCTCTTTGAAGTAAAAATATGACGGAGTCATTTGTGCTGATGTTTGGCATGCTCGCTGTATGCGTGATCCTTGCTTATGGAGTGGCCTTGCTGGCGAACCGGATGTGCGCGCGTCTGGTGCTCAATCCCTGGCATGGCGTCTCTATAGGTGCGTTTGTTGGCTGGTTAGGTGGAACAGTTGCCTGTTTTGTCTGGTCAGCCGGTGGTTTATCGGTGGTCGCAATCGGACTGGCGCTTGCGCTATTGCTTGCGTGGGTGGGGACATGGCTGGCACCGCGCTGGGCGTTGACCCATGCAGCGCCCCCTGATTTTGTGAAAGCCGCCACCATTGCAATTCATACCGATGATCTTGAGGAGGATGAATTTGTGCAGGCGGCCAGGCAGCAACTCCGGAACAAGCGACATTGAAATTCGTATCTGGCTCCCCGCCTGAGACATTCGCGCCAGGCGAGCAATGGCGGCGACTGGATGAGCCAGAGCCACAGGCCTTAATGCGCCATCTGCTGCCACTCATGATCGTGGCAGTGGTGACACTTCCCATCATCTGGGGGTGCATTGGGCTGAAGCGGGGGGCGTGGCAGCAGTTAATGAACGAGCCAACCCTCGCGTTCCATGTGCCGATCATGTTCATTTCATTTCTCGGTATGGTGGTCGTGCACGAAATGATTCATGGCGTATGCCAGCCTGGCTGGGGTGTGTCTGATCAGACCGTCTACGGCGTGATGCGCAAAGAGGGCTTTGTGTACGCGTTCTACGAGGGGGAGCTGAGTCGCAATCGACTGTTAATGATCTTGCTGGCGCCCTTCTGTGTCATCACGCTGTTTCCGTTGCTACTGGTATGGCATTTCACGGTACCGCCGATATTGTTCATGTATCTGGCCTGGTACGCCTGCTTAAACGGTATCAGTGCGGCTGCCGACCTGTACGGATCATGGCTCATCTGGCAGCAAGTGCCTGCCTCTGCCCGTGTGCGAAACCGGGGCTGGTTTACCTACTGGACGACCGCCAACCTGCCTTGACGCCGGTGTATGTGAACTGTCTCTGTTCATATCCGGTGAAAATATGACATGGTATGCGTTTTCCCCGCATGAGGGCCGCACCATGTCCGTGTCTTCGCTTTTCTCGCTGTTTCAATACAAAAACTGGGCGAATCGCGAACTCCTTTCGCTGATGGCAACCGTGCCGGATGCCCAGGCTGATGCTCGCCATCAGGCGATCCGTTTTCTCAATCATATTTATGTGGTTGACCGGATATTCCAGGCACACCTGCAGGCGGTCCCGCACGGTTATGACGCAACCAATACCAAAGAGACGCCCGCGCTCGCCGAACTGGATGCTGCGGTAAGTGAGGTAGACGCTTGGTATCTGGCTTATGTGCAATCGCTTTCAGAGGCAAGTCTGGCAGAGCCGGTGACGTTCGAATTTACAGATGGCGATCGTGGCACCCTGACCCGAGAAGAAATGCTGCTGCACATCATCACGCATGGTGGCTATCATCGCGGCAATGTCGGGCAGATTCTGCGCGGCATGGGGATGGCACCGCCGCGTGACATCTACACACGTTTTCTGCATCAGGCAGAGCCGCAGCGCAGGTCCCCCGATGCCGGTAAATAGTCTTCCGGTCATGCGGGTGCTGGCAGTCAGCGGCAGTTTGCGTGCGGTCTCGATCAACTCGGCGTTCTGTCGGGCCGCAGCCCGCCTTGCGCCGTCCTCCGCTGCGGTTACCGTATTTGATGGCATGGCCGCCTTGCCCCTGTTTAATCCCGATCTGGAGTCGGCTGTGCCGCCTACGGTGCAGGCATGGCGGCAGGCTGTCGCGGCGTCGGATGTACTCCTGATCGCCAGCCCTGAATACGCGCATGGTCTGTCCGGGGTAATGAAGAATGCACTGGACTGGTTGGTTTCATTCGAACCTGCAGCATATAAGCCGGTTGTGCTCGTGAATACGGCACCGCGTGCATCGCATGCCTGGCTCGCGATGTGCGAAGTTTTACGTACCATGTCCCTGCAGTTAATCGAGCCCGCCTCACTGACGTTCCCCCTGATCGGGGAGTGCACCCACGAGCATGCGATGATTGAAAACCCGACCGTGTGTGCCTTGCTGGCGCGTATGTATATCGCCATGCGAGCCGGTTGGCTTGGCGTAGAGGCTCATGGATGAGCCTGATCTGGTCAGGTAATCATGGCAAAGTTGCCCCGATTTAATCTGTAGGCAATATGCGGCATACTGCGCCCATCCGAGGGCGCAATTTCATTAAAAAAGGTTACAAGCGTGCTGAATCGCAATCTGTATCTGATCAAAGAACATGTCGGTGCATTCAAATTCAATGGTGCATACGACATCATGGATCCGGAATCGCAAGCCATTATCGGTGTAGCCAAAGAAGACCCGGGCACACTGATTCATATCCTGCGTCTGCTTATAAACAAGCAAATGCTGCCAACCAAGGTGGAGATCAGCGAGCGCGAAGGTGGCCTGCCAGTGCTGGTGATCAAGCGTGGCTTTTCCTTGCTGCGTTCCCGTGTGGAAGTGGAAGATGGTCATGGCAAATTGCTCGGCTATTTCAAATCCAAGTTGTTGTCGATCGGCGGCGGGTTTTACGTGTTCGATGCACGTGATCAGCAGATCGCCGAAGTAAAGGGCGACTGGAAGGGCTGGAATTTCACATTCCTCAGCGGTAACGGTCTGGAAATGGGTTCAGTCAGCAAAAAGTGGGCGGGTCTGGCCAAGGAGCTGTTTACCTCTGCCGACAATTACGTCGTGTCGATTGGTGCAGGTTATGAAGCACAGACTCCGCTCCTGCTGGCGGCGGCGCTGGCGATTGATATTGTGTACAAGGAAGGTTAAATGACCACTCCCATCCGCATCGATTTTGTATCCGACGTTGTCTGCCCGTGGTGTGCCATCGGCATGCATTCCCTGTTGCGTGCGCTGGAGATGCTGCGCGACGAAGTCTCGGTTGATCTCCATATCCGCGCGTTCGAGCTGAATCCGGCGATGGTGCCGGAAGGCGAAGATCTGGCTGCGCATCTGGCCGGGAAATATGGTGCGGGGCCGGAGCAGTTTGCGCGTACGCACGATATGCTGAAGGCGCGTGGCGAAGAGCTGGGGTTTGTGTTCGACCTGAGCAAGCGAAGCCGGATCTATAACACCTTCGACGCACACCGCCTGCTGCATGCAGCGGGGCTAGCCGGCAAGCAGTTGCCGCTGAAGCTGGCCTTGCTGGCAGCTTATTTCACCGAAGGCCAGAATATCTCTGATCATGCGGTTCTGCTGGATGTGGCGGATTCGGTTGGGCTGGATCGTGCAAGCATGCAGGAGGTGCTGGCGAGTGACGCGCATGCTGAGGCGGTGCGCCAGGAGGAGGCATTCTTCCAGCAGGCGGGTATCAGCGCCGTGCCATCAGTGATTGTGAACGAGCGGCATCTGATTCAGGGCGGCCAGCCTGTTGAGGCCTATGTCAACGCGCTGCGGCAGATTGTCGCGGCGGGCTGATCCGCTTTTCTCTGTGTTTGATCGAGGCAGCCGGACATGTTCCGGCTGTTCGTTTATCCGCTGCCTAGATCATCGGACATGATTCTTGATCAGGATCAAATGTACAAAATTGGTTTGCACTACACTTATAACTGACTAATTGTTCAGTTATGGTGAGTGCAATGAAGCATCTGCGCCCCCTATGGGTGTTGACCAGCATGCTGGCGGCAAATGTTCAGGCCGAGACGCTTGATGAAGCCTGGCAGGCTGCATTGGCGAGTAATGGCCGCGTCAAAGCCGCTGCGTATCAGGATGATGCGGCTGCGCTGCAGGTCCGTGCAGCGAAATCGCTGGATGTGCCGAGTGTGAATCTGCTGGCCACGTCGCAGCATCTGGGTGGACCACCCGAGGCCAGTGTGGATACCAGTCCGCTGGCCGGAAAACTGGCGCATACGCCGTTTGCCGGGCTGCTGCCGTCTTCCCTGGCGATGCCACTGTCCGAGCGCAATGTGCAGCTGGCGAGTTTGTCGCTGACCTACTCCCTCTATACCGGCGGCCGGATTCGCGCCGCGCAGGATGCGGCAGGCGCACAGCAGGATCTGGTGGCAGCACAAGGGCGCTCGCTGCGGCTGACGATCAAGCTAAGTGTCGCCGAGGCCTATCTGAATGTCTTGCGTGCGCAGGCAGCCGAACAGGTTGCACAGCAGGCACTCGCTACCGTGCAGCGCCATCTCGATGATGTCATCAAGCTGGAGGCCGAAGGGCTGGCCGCGCCGGTAGAACGCCTGACTGCGCAAGTGGCCCGCTCCGATGCATCGGCCAAGCACATCGAAGCGCAGCAGGCGCTGGAGATGGCCTGTAGCGCCTACAACCAGCTGCTGGGTCGTCCGCTGGATGTCACGGTCACACTGGCGCCCGTGCAATGGCCAGCACGGGATGATCTACCTCATGCTGATTTGCTGAATCGCGCCCGCGCACAGCGCCCCGAATTGCAGGGGCTGAATGCCGGGCAAACCGCCTTGCGTGCGCAGGCCACTGCCGTGCGCGGCGAAGATAAGCCGCAAATCGCACTGCAAGCTATGCAGCTGAACTGGAATGGCCTGCCGACCACCAGCAACCGGACCACTGCAATTGGTGTGGTGATGAACTGGTCGCTGTTTGATGGCGGCGTGAATCGCAATAAGGCCGGTGCGCTGCGTGCACAAGCCGATGCGGTGGCCGAGCAGCAGCGCGATGCCGAGTCTGCCATTGCGCTGGACGTCCAGCACAGCGAAACCGCCTTGCGAAACGCACGCGCCCGGCTGCAGGTGGCCGCCGATAGCGGCACCCTCGCCGAAGAAGCCCTGAAACTCACCGATGCACGCTACCACAACGGACTGGCAAACCAGACCGAATGGCTGGCGGCGCAGACCCGACTCAACGATGCACGCCGGACCCGCCTCAATGCGGATTTCGACCTGCAACTCGCCCGCATGCGCCTGCTGAAGGCCGTGGGTGATCTGTAAGAGAGACCGATATGACCGCAAAACTGAACCTGAAATCGCTGGCGCCCGTTGCAGGTGGCCTGTTGCTGGCCGCGCTGGTGGCGGGGGTGCTGCTGCATCGTGATGAAGGCAAGGCACCGGAGGGGCTGGTATTTACCAATGGCCGTCTGGAAAGTGACCGCATTGCAGTGGCCAGCAAAGTGCCGGGCCGCATTGCCACCATGCTGCATCAGGAAGGCGAACTGGTTGAAGCGGGGACGCTGCTGGCAGAATTGGACGATAGCCAGATTCGCCCGAAAGTGGATGCCGCCCGTGCGCAGGTTGACGCCCTGACCGCGCAACTGGCTGCTAAAACCGCTGAGGTTGCGGTCGCACGCAAGGAAGTTCCACTGGGGATTGCCGCCAGCGAGGATCAACTGGCACGCGCCCGTGCACAGGCTGAACAAACCCGACGCGATGCGGATCGCATGGCTCGTCTGCGCGAGCAGGGCGTAATCGACGCACACCATGCCGAACAGGCCACACTGGCGGCAGTGGCGGCTGTCACCCAGCGCGATCAGGCCGACAAACAACTGGCCAGCGCCAGACTCGGACATGACAAGGTTGCCGCCAGCGAAACGGCGTTGAAAGCGCTGCAAGGGCAGCTGGATGCGGCAAAGGCGCAATTGGCCGAGGCACAGGCTGCGCTGGATGAAACCCGCGTCAAGGCGCCCGTGAAAGGTGTGATTGCCGTGCGTGCGCGTGAAGCGGGTGAAGTGGTGGGGGCGGGTGGCACCTTATTCGAGTTGTACGATCCAGCGCAGCTGTATCTGCGCGCCTATGTACCGGAAACCGAGATCGGCAAGTTGAAGCTCGGGCTGGCTGCACGGGTGTGGATCGATGCCGCGCCGGATCATCCCTATACCGCCTCGCTGACCCATATCGCCAATCGTGCCGAATTCACACCCAAGGAAGTGCAGACCCATAACGAGCGCGTGAAGCAGGTGTTTGCCGTGAAATTGCTGCTGGTGCCGGAAAAAGATGTGCGTCTGGCGCCTGGTCTGCCGGCCGATGCTGCCATTCGCTATCGCGAGGATGCCGCATGGAAGTCGCCGCAGTGAGCAACCCGCTGATCGAAGCGCGTGGTCTGTGCAAACGCTATGGCGCAGTCATGGCGCTGGATGCGCTCGACCTGTCGGTGCAGCCGGGCGAGATGTTCGGCCTGATCGGGCCGGATGGTGCGGGTAAATCCAGCCTGATGAAGACTGTGGCGGGCGTGCTGTCCTATGAAGTCGGCACGCTTAAGGTGTTCGGCACCGACATGCAGACCGAAGCCGCGACTGAATCGGTCAAGGGCAAGCTCGGGCTGATGCCGCAAGGGCTGGGCCAGAATCTCTATCCCGAGCTAAGCATCGAAGAGAATGTCGATTTCTTTGCGCGTCTACGTCTGGTGCCTGCTGATGTCGCCGCCGAACGCAAGGAGCAGCTGCTGGCGATGACGCGTCTGGCCGCCTTCCGTTCGCGTCCGATGAAGCAGCTTTCAGGCGGGATGAAGCAGAAGCTGGGACTTGTCTGTACGCTGATTCATGCACCCGAACTGATCGTACTGGACGAACCGACCACCGGTGTCGATCCGGTGTCGCGACGCGATTTCTGGGCGATTCTGTCCGAGTTGTTACAGGAAACCCGTTCCACCGCGCTGGTGTCCACGGCCTATATGGACGAGGCGAGCGCATTCGACCGCGTCGCGCTGATGCACGAAGGCCGCATCCTCGCCATGGGCACACCGGATGCCATCCGGCTGGCGCAACCCGGCGCCGTGCTGACCCTGCCGGATCTGAGCGGCGATGAAGTACAGACACTGGCGCGCGAGATTGGCTATATGGAGCCACGCGGCAGTGAGTGGCGACTGTATGTACCGGAAGTCAGTGGTGCAGCGGCGACGCTCAAAATAGGCGGTGTGCTGAAGCGGCCGGTGCAGGCAACCGTGGCCGAACCGGATCTAGAAGATGCCTTTATTGCCCGTGTGGGCGAGGCACAGGTCGGCTTGCCGGTGACCGCGCAGGCAGATCAATCCGATGTAGCCGAGCCGCTGATTGTGGCCGACGGCCTGACCCGCACGTTTGGTGCATTCCGCGCGGTGGATAATGCCACCTTCAAGGTGATGCCGGGCGAGGTGTTCGGCTTGCTGGGTGCCAATGGTGCAGGCAAGACGACCGTGATCAAGATGCTCACCGGCATTCTGCAACCCAGCGAAGGCATGGGCCACGTGGCGGGTGCCGATATGCGCACGGCCGGACGCGAGATCAAATCACGGATCGGCTATATGTCGCAGGCGTTTTCGCTGTACACCGATCTGACCGCCATCGAAAACATCCGTCTCTACGCTGCCATTTACGGGCTGGACGCAGCACGTACCCGCGAGCGCGTCGACTGGATCGTGCAGATGGCCGGGCTGGCTGGACACGAGCAGGCGCTGGCTGCCAGTCTGCCCATGGGCTTGCGCCAGCGGCTGGCACTGGGTTGTGCGCTGGTGCATTCGCCGCGCGTGCTGTTTCTCGACGAACCCACTTCCGGTGTCGATCCGATTGGCCGTCGCCAGTTCTGGGACATCCTGTTCCGTCTGGCGCGCGAGGATCAGGTGGCTGTGCTGGTCACGACGCACTACATGAGCGAAGCCGAGCGTTGCGACGATCTGGCGTTGATGTTTGCGGGGAAGGTGGTGGCCAGTGGTTCCCCCGCCAAGCTGAAATCCGAGCTGATCGCCCGGCGTGGCGCGCTGATGTCCTTTGACTGTAGCGATCCGCGCAAGGCGTTGAGCCTGCTGCGCGACAGCGACCTCGACATCGCCCTGCATGGCCGCAAGCTGCATCTGTTTGCGCCTGATCCCGAGGCGGTACGTGTTGATGTCACGGCGCTACTGTCCGGTGCGGGCATGGCGGTGGAACGCTGGGAAGCCCGTCCGGTGAGCATGGAAGACGTATTTGTGGCATTGATGACCGAACTGGAGCACAGCGCATGAATATCCAGCGCATCATGGCCTACGCCGTCAAAGAATGGCGCGAAATCACCCGCGACCGTCTGTTTTTCAGTCTGGCGTTTATTGTCCCGCCGCTGCTGATCCTGTTGTTTGGTGCGGGGCTGTCGCTGGATGTCGAGCACATTCCCTTTGCCTGGGTAGATGAGGATCACAGCGCCGAGAGCCGCGACTATCTGGCGCGCTTTTCCAGCGGGGTGATGTTTGATGATCACGGTGCGATTGCACACGCCGACGAACTCGCACGGCGCATGGCCAGTGGCGAAATCCGCGCGGCTGTCATTATCCCGCATGGCTTTGCAGCGCATCTGGCCGCAGGCAAACCCACCACGGTACAGACCCTGATCGATGGCAGCTTTCCCTCGCGTGCCCTCACCACGCAGGGCTATGTGGACGCTATCAATGCCGACGCTAATCTGGCCCGCATCAGCAAAACAGTGTCCGAGCAAGCCGGGATGACCGAGGTGCAAGCCCGCAAGCGACTGACGCCGATCCGTCTCTCGGTGCGCTATCTCTACAACGAAGCCGTGAAATCGATCTGGTCGATCGGACCCAAGCTCATCATGGTGATCCTGATGATTTCGCCGCCGTTTCTCACCGCGCTGGGCGTGGTGCGCGAAAAGGAAAGCGGGGCGATTTTCAATCTCTATGCCTCTAATCTCAGTCGCGGCGAATATCTGCTGGGCAAGCTGGCGCCCTATGTTGGGATTTCCTTCCTTAATGCCTGGGTGCTGTGGGCGATTGTGGTGCTGGGATTCGGTGTGCCTTTCCGGGGCGAGATCGTGTTCTTTACGGTGGCGACGGCGGTGTATGTGCTGTGTACCACCGGGATCGGGCTACTGGTATCCGTGCTGACCCGTACCCAGATCGCCGCGATGATTGTGACCACCATTGTGACGGTGGTGCCTGCCGTGCTGTATTCCGGCGTGCTGATTCCGGTGCCCTCGCTCAGTGGCGCAGGGCAGTGGATCGCCCATGCGCTGCCCGCCATGTATTACACCGATATCGTCACCGGCTGCTTCCTCAAAGGTAGCGGATTGGCCGAGATGTGGCGCGAACTGGCGGTGCTGGCCGCCTATGCGCTGGCCCTGTTTACCGCAGGCTACCGCCTGATGAGCAAGCGCCCGGCGCAGTAAGGATGATGAAGATGCTGACCTCGATGCGACTCTGGCTGCGCCCGCTGGCCGCGCTCACCCGCAAGGAACTGCTGCAGCTGTGGCGCGACCGTATTCTGCTGGTGTTCATGGTGTATGCGTTTACTTGCGACATCTATCTGGCCGGTTCCGGCGTGACGCTGCAGGTAAGCCACGCAGCGACAGTCATTACCGATGCCGATCGCGGCGCAGCAGCGCGGGAATTACGTGCACGACTGGTTGAGCCTTCCTTTAATGTTCAGCCCGGCCATGTGAACGAGCGCGATGCGATGCGTGCGCTGGATCGCGGCGAAGCCATGCTGGCGCTCGACCTGCAACCGCGCATGACGGCGGATCTGGCTGCTGGCCGTGAAGTCACTGTGGGCTTGAATGTCGATACCTCGAATTCCGTGCAAGGTTTTCTGGGGGCGAGCTACGTCACCCGGATTGTCAGTGAATTCGGTATCCAGACCGGACTGGCGCAACTAGGCGGGGGCAATGGCATGACCTTGCCCATGGTGCAGAATCGTATTCGTGCCTGGTACAACGCCGATCAGAATGATGCCTGGTTTATGGCGATTTCCCAGCTGCTCAACATCATCACCGTATTTGCCATTCTGTTGCCTGCCGCTGCTGCCGTGCGCGAGAAAGAGCGTGGCACCGTGGAGCAATTACTCGTCTCGCCGCTGACGCCGCTGCAGATTGTGCTGCCTAAATTGCTGGCTATGGGCGGCGTGATTCTGCTCACGGTGATGCTGTCGCTGAATCTGGTGCTGTGGCCGATTTTCGGCGTGCCCTGTCGCGGTAGCCTTGGCCTCTTCTTTGCCGTGACCACGCTGTACATTTTTTCGACAGCAGGACTCGGCTTGTTCGTGGCCACCATTGCCCGCAATCTGGCGCAGGTGGGCATGCTCACCATTCTGATTCTGGCACCGATGCTGTTCCTGTCAGGCGCATGGACGCCACCCGAAGCGCTGCCGGGCTGGCTGGCACATGGCATGGTGATCTCGCCCTTGCATCATTATCTGGATATTGCCTTTGGCATCTTGCTGAAGGGGCAGGGGGCGGGCGAACTACTGCGGCCCGTAATGTGGCTGGTGGGAATCGGTGCAGGCATGTTTGCGCTGGGGCTGTATCGATTCAGACGGCAGTTTGGCTGATGGCCGACTGTTTGAGGTCGTTTGCTTGGATCATGTCGGGCTGAGCGCATAACATGGATGCGCGCTTCATAGGCTGTCGCTATACTCAGTCGAAATAGCATGATCGATTGCGAAGACCGAATGTCCCGTTGGTTCCGTCAACTTAGTGCAGTGCCTCTGGTGGTGTCGTGTGTGTACGCGACAGCCCGTGACGAACCTATCGAAGTCGTGGGCGCAGATAATTTCCGGCCCATGCTGTATCTTGAAGCGGGGCAGCCTAAGGGTAAGCTGATCAATTTTTTAGCGTGTATTGAAAGCAAGAGTTCGCTGCGCTTTCATACAACGCTCATGCCGTGGAATCGTGCCTTTGCTACCTCTGCTGCGGGTAGCGCGGCCGTGATCGGTTTATCCATGAATCCGGCACGAAGGGCTCGTTTCTCCTTTAGCCAGCCAATCCACCGCGATGAAGTGAATCTGGTCGTGTTGCGTTCGCATGCAATGACATTTACCCGCATTCAGGATCTGTATGGTCAACGGCTCGGGGTTGAGTTGGGTAACTACTTGCCAGATGATATCTTGGCGGCTCAGCGGAATGGCAAGCTGCAAATCGACGCTGATAGTGGCCGGGACGAACGGCTTCGCAAATTACTGGCTGGCCGGATCGATGTCGCAGCCATGATGAATGCGCGTGAATGGATGCAGGATATTGTGAGTCATCACACCGAGTCGCACCTATCCCAGCGTGACTTTGTGGTACTGGAAAAACCCCTCTATGTGGATGTCCAGTACTTCGCCATACCCAAACAGATGGCCGATCATTCGCGCATGATCAAACAGTTCAATCAGGCCATGACACGTGGCTGTGCCGTGCACTAGGAGGAACATCATGATGCAGCTCTATGTAGATAATCATTATCTAAGCCCCTACGCCATGACTGTGTATGTGGCGCTGACAGAAAAACAGCAGCCTTTTGCACTCAAAACAGTTGATCTGGCAACAGGTGCCCAGCACGCTGACGATTATGCAGGGCGAGTCATGACGCGCCGCGTACCTGCCTTGTTTGATGGCGATTTTGTGCTGAGTGAGTCCAATGCAATTTGCGAATATCTGGAAGACCGCTTTCCCCATCCACATGTCTACCCGATTGATGTTCGCGATAAGGCGCGTGCACGTCAGGTGCAGGCATGGTTACGCAGCGATTTGATGCCGATTCGCAGTGAACGCCCAACTGAGGCGGTATTTCTAGGGCAGAAATTTGCACCATTGACTGATGCAGGCGTACACGCCCGCGATAAACTGGTGGCCGCCTGCAAAAGTCTGATTCGTCCGGGCGCCGATCATTTATTTGGGGATTGGTGTATCGCCGATTCCGATCTTGCGCTGATGATTCAGCGACTGGCGCTGCATGGCGATGATCTACCTGATTTTATGCGCCACTACGCCGAATACCAATGGCGACGGCCATCGGTGCAGGCGTGGGTGGGGATGGGGCGGTAAATTATCTCGCCAGCGGATTCGGCATCGCCTCGCCAATCCGCACCAAACGGTTGCGATCAGTATGGTGGAAGGGCTCATCCCGTCCTCTGATCTGCATCACCGTATCTTCGCTGTAAGACCAGATATCGTTGGATTCGATCTCGACGCAGATACGGAATTCGGTGATGCGGAAGGCGTGCTCCAGAAACGGGACCGCGGTGATGCCTCCCTGTCCGTCGCGGGTGGCGAGGAGTTCAAACCGACGCGCGTCTGCGGCGACGTGTGCGGATGCCAGAACATTGACACCGCGTGGAATACTCAGGGTATGAATGACCGTGCCTGACGCGGGCTCCCACAACCAGTAGCCAACCTGCTCATGGTAGGTCTTGATCTGGCCGGGTTTGACAATATGCGTGTGGTAGCGCAGGCCGTAGAGCAATTGCGGGCCATTGGTTTGCGGGTCGATCGGTTGCAACTCCATGCGCTCGACAAACGCCTGCTCGCGCGGGCCGTCTGCCTTTGGTTTGACATCATGCCCGGTATCGCCCTGCCAGATGCCTGCCAGCGTAGTAAGCGGACCCAGATTGGCGAGTGTATTGACATCAATCGGTGAGGGCTCGCGGTAGATATCGGCTGAAAACTGTTCCATTCTCATTCCTCAATTCGGTCATGCCGTTTTGTGCAGCACTTATTGGATTTAGCCGATACGATAGCGCATTTTTGCTAGTATGCGTGCTTCGAACGATTAAGCAGTTTCAAGGAATTTCATGCTCACCGATCTCATCATTGCCCGCCCGGACGAAGCCGATACAGTACTTCACGCTACAGGACACGCCACCATCTGGTCGACCATGGAAATGCGTGGCGTCGATGCCGTCAAATTGTGCGCCCTGCGCGAAGTACTGAAGGGCGCGCCGGAGCGTGCGGCACAGGCATCGGATGAGATGGATAAATTTCAGGTACTGGCCACTGAAGGCGATGATGGGCCGTGGATTCACAGTGTACCGGCTGATCTGGTTGATGTGCTGGCGGCATTGCCTGACACTCAATTTGAGCGAGTTGCGAAGGCGTGGGCAGAGGCACCTGAGTGCAAACTTGACCGCTGGCAGGCAGAAGACCTGATTGATGTGCTACGGGGTCTGAATCAGTTTGCAGAGAATGCCCAGGCACAAGGTAAGGGCTGGTTGCTGTGGGTGTGTGAGTAACTGAAGTTGTCAGTTGCCGGCCGGATCGGCAGTTATTCGGCGCATAGCCCGATCATGTAGCCTGCTGAATCCTAGAATCGCCACTGTCCCGCCAATCAGCGCAAACAGCATGTCGGACTGGGTATCCCATGGATCGCCCTGGGTGCCCAGAAATTCATCAGCGCCCTGACCAAGTGCAACCGCTGCACCCCATTCGATCAGCTCATAGCTGGCGCTCACACACATCACCACGCAAATACACAGGAACCCCAGTATGCGGCCGGGTTTGACGTGACCGCCGCGCAGCAGGATCTCGCGGGTGGCCAGTGCCGGAATAAAACCCTGCGCGAAATGGCCGATTTTGTCGTAGGGGTTACGGCCGAGATGCAGGATATCCTGCAAGGTAAAGCCAAGCGGGACGCGGGCGTAGGTATATGCGCCGCCCAGCATCAGGATGGCGGCATGTATCAGTATCAACCCGTACAGCATGGTTGTGAGCGGGAATCGTGATCGCGTGAACCACAGGAGCGGATAGACGATCAACGCAGGCGCCACTTCCATCAGCCAGGTGGTGCGATCGTAGGGATACCAGCCAGACCAGGCAAGCAGGACGATGGCGATGGCAAGGCTGATGTAGAAGGCACGCGACGTTGTCATGGTGAGTATCCGTGTTGGCCGGATAGCGAATGATACCCGGCCATGTTCAGGACTTACTTCATCTCGCCTGCGCAGCGTGCGATGTCCAGATTATTGCTTCGCTCCAGACACTTGCGCAGATCACCCCCCTTGCTCGGGCGCTGACGCTTGCTGGCTGCAGGCAAAGGTGTGGTTGGTTGGCGTGAGGCAGCAGGCGCGGGAGCAGGAGCAACTGTAGACGGTTCTGCTTGTACGGGGGCAGACTGACTTTGTGCGCGGATGGTCTCCGGGGCACGCTCAACCGGCATCGCTACAATTTCCGTCACGATGGCCGCCTGATTTACCGGGCGTTGTGCGACTGGCGTGACGTTCACGGGCAACGCAGGCGCCGTTCCGTCGCCGAGAGCCAGCTTGCACTCAGCCACGCCACTGCGTCCTTCTGCTTCACTTACCATTTCTACGCCCGAGCCACCGCTCAGCAGACCCATGGTAATAAACTGGCGGACGAAATAGGTTTTACCGGGCTCGGCGTTCAGGATGACGCGATTATCCGACGATCCACCTTCGGACGTTAAGGTATGGCTACCTGGGGCAATTTCTTTGTAGAAGTATGTCTTGTTGGCGGTTTTCCCTACACTGGCGCCATCCAGCTTCACTTCGCGGGACAGTGCTGCGCCGAGCATACTGTTGCGATAGATGTACAGACTGGCATTGCCATTCTTGGGGGCGACAAACTGCTTGGCGCGGCTGTCCGCTGCCGAATCGGCCATTGGCACCGAGGCACATCCACCCAGCAATCCCAGGCTCATGGCAAGCGCCAATCCTGTCATCAGTGTTTTTCTAGCTAGCAACATTGGTCTATCCACGCAGTTGGCATATGAGGCCTAGCCTCACATCGTTGATACAAGGCGACTTTATACCATGCCGATGGGATAAATTGGATATTCCTGATGGATATCGCGAAACGAAATAAGGCGTGGGTAAAACGGTATTTTTTCATTGTTTGCGTGCATGATTAAATTCAAACCTCCCAGTTGAATTGGGCCGTCATACCTCGGAGTGAAACATAGTGCAGTGGATGGATATCGTACGAAGCCTTGCCGGAGGCGTGCTGATCGGGCTTGCTTCTGCATTGCTGCTGTGGGCGAATGGCCGGATTGCCGGCATTACGGGCATCGCCAGACATGCACTTGAGCCGGGAGAGCGTAGCTGGCGGCTGCTGTTTTTACTGGGGCTGATTGCCGGTGCTGTGCTGGTATATCTGCTTACCGGCCATGCACCTGTGGTTGCTCAGGTTCGTTCACCCTTATTGCTTATCGGAGCGGGGCTGCTGGTGGGGCTGGGAACAGTGTGTGCAAATGGCTGCACCAGCGGCCACGGTGTATGCGGGCTGGGACGATTGTCTGTGCGGTCGCTGGTGGCGGTGTGCGTGTTTCTAAGTGTGGCTGTGCTTACCGCTACACTGACCGGAGGTGGTGCATGAAACGTCTACTATTTGCCTTGTTATCCGGGGTGATCTTTGGTGCGGGGCTGGCGTTGTCCGGTATGACTGATCCGGCCAGGGTGCTGGGGTTCCTGAATCTACGCGGCCATTGGGACCCTTCGCTGCTTTTCGTACTGGGGGGCGCAGTGGGGGTGACGCTGTTCACCTTCCGCCTGATTCTTCGGCGACCGGCTCCGCTGACCGACAGCCGCTTTCATTTACCCACACAGACACGCATCGACCGTCCGCTGATCGTCGGGGCGGCTGTGTTTGGGGTAGGCTGGGGACTGTCGGGCTACTGCCCCGGTCCGGCATTTGCGCAGCTGGCCAATCCGGGTGTTGAGGCACTGTATTTTCTGCCTGCGATGCTAGTGGGGATCTGGCTGGGCAGCCGGTTGAGGCGCGGGCGCTAGGCCTTGTTGCAATGCTGCTAGATCACCTCGGGTGATGGCAGGCAGGTGGGCGGTGATTTTGTCTGCCGGCCAGTCCCACCAGGCGATTTCCTGAAGCTGCGCAATGGTTTCTTCAGGGAATCGCATGCGGATGATCCGCGCGGGATTCCCCCCGACGATGGCGTAGGGTGGCACATCCGCCGTCACGACAGAGCGCGATGAAACAATGGCGCCATGACCGATCGTAACCCCGGGCATGATCAGGCTGTCATAGCCGATCCACACATCGTTGCCGATGACCGTATCGCCCTTGAACGGGAGATCACCGGGTTGAGGCGCAGCGGTTTCCCAGCCATGCCCGAAGATGAAGAAGGGATAGGTACTTGCACCCTTCATGGCATGATTGGCGCCATTCATAATGAACTTCACCTGTCGGGCAATCGCACAGAATTTGCCGATGATGAGCTTGTCACCAATGAAATCGAAGTGATAGAGCACGTTGCGCTCGAACTGCTCATGCCCTTCCGGATCATCGTAATAGGTGTAATCCCCGATCTGGATATTCGGACGGGTGGTCAGGTTGCCGATGTAGCAGACCTGCGGAAAGCCGGGCATGGGAAAGGGATTGCGCGGGTCCGGGCCGTTCATGTCAGATGTCCTCGCTCATTCGGAATGCATCACGCAGAAAATGCGCTACTCCTGCCTCGGCATGATGTCCGATCTGGCGCGCGTGCGGCACGGCAGCAACCAGCCGCGCGCTTGCATTGGCCATCACAAAGGGATGGCCTGCTGCTTCAAGCAGGTGGATATCGTTTGCCCCATCGCCAAACGCTGCACACTGTTGCGGGTGGATAGTCAGTGCATTCAGAACCGCCTTCAGCGCATGGCCCTTGGATACACCGGCCGCCATCACTTCGAGGCAATCATGCAGCGAGAATGTGACATAGAGCTGATCGCCGAATCGAGCATTCAGCTTGGCTTCAATGGTGAGCAGGTGATCGTGATCGCCCACATACAGCACCTTGGCAATGCCTTCGCCGGAATGTGCTTGCAGATTGGCAATTTGGTAGGTAAAGCCGGAATCGTCATACATATCGCCCATCCAGTCGCCATGGCCTTCTGCCAGCCAGGCATCATCCAGATAGACATTCAGATGCGCGCCCGCAGCGATGTCAGGCTGTAGCAGCTGGCGCGCAATGTCCGGCGCGATATCGCCTGACAATACCAGCCGATCCTCGCCATCATGCACCCGTGCGCCATTAGACGAAATCAACCAGGCTCGGATGCCCAGTACATCCCGGATGCCGCGCACATCGAGATAATGCCGGCCGGTGGCAATCACAAACCGCACGCCCTGCGCGTCCAGCTGCTGCAGGGTGGCGGCGGTAAATGAATCGACATTGTGGTCGGCATTGAGCAGGGTGCCATCCAGATCGGAGGCGATGAGCTGATACATGAAACTGTCCGAAAAGTGCAGCCAGACGCTGCGCCCGCATTATGCTGGCTGAGCGGGGCGCTGGTAAATATCCGGGACGTAGCGTTCCATCAGCGTGGCGGGTTTGAGCGGGGCGGTAAATCCGAATTTGGCGTACAGGCCGTGGCTGTCTGCCGTGGCAAGCGTAAACCGGCGCAGTCCCTGCAGATCCGGATGGCTGCTGACGGCCTCCATCAGCTGGCCGGCAATGCCGCGACCTCGACAGTCTTCCAGCACAAAAACATCGACCAGATTGGCGAAGGTTGCGTAATCGGTAATCACCCGGCAAAAGCCTACCTGCCTGCCATCCAGATAGGCACCAAAGCACAGTGAATGCTTAAGCGAGCGTTCGAATATGTCACGTGGCAGTCCGCGTGCCCAGGTGGAACGTTCGCTGAGGAATGTATAGATGAGATCGCGATCGAGCTGGGCGGGATCGGTCGAAAGTGTCAGTTCAGTGCGTGCCATTGCCTTGTGCTTCAGCTTTCTGCAGTGTGTTTTCAATATGAGCTTTAACCTCTGTGGCAATGGCCATCATGCTCGACTGTGTGCTGCGCTTGCTTCTCAGGATCTTGATGGCTTCCATTGGCTCTACCAGGTCGTATGACAGTTCGACGTACATATCATTTTCGCGATCAGTGTAGAGTTCCTGCATGCCTTGATTAAACCCCGTCATATACATTTTGTTCAGGGAGTACTGGTTGGCCAGCACAGAGGCCTGCTGTGCGTCCATATGCGAAAGTGACTGATTGGCGATGACGAGTTCCCATGATGACTGCCGGAGGATAAAACCGGGCGTGCCGCGGTTATAGCCACTGCTTTTCAGCATGGCTTTCAAATGCTGATTGATCTTATCTTTGGCTACCTTGTTGCTGATGTCCTGGTCCAGAGCCGCAATGACCTCATTCAGCGGGTCCCAGCGACGATGCGCTTCCTGCAAAAACTGCTCGGTATACGCGAGATTGGCTTTCTGCTCGGCCAGCACGCGCTGAAGTCCCTCTTCGGCGGCGTGTTTGTTATGAATGGACACTGCAATGTGTTCCAGACCCAGGGCGGTGAGAATACCCACCACAATCATCAGGAATTCCTTGATGAATTCCTTGAGTGAATGAACTTTGATACGTTTGATTTCGTGGAGCATGGTGGGTGAGTTTTATGTAATTGATGGATGAATGGTTGTAGAAGGTGGGTTTATCAGTGATTTTCCAAAGCAAACAGCCTCGGGTCGCCCTGCATACTTGCCGTAGTTATCAATTCGCACATATCCGTTTCGCAGATAAAAATTCACGGCGCGCGTATTGATCGCGCGTGTTTCCAGCCTGATCGTGCGATACCCGATGGCACTTGCCTTGGATTCGAGATGGGCGAGCAGCGCCGCGCCTACGCCTGCACTACCCGGTATGACAAACATGCGCTTGATCTCGGCGATGTCCTCCGAGAGCGGGCGGAATGCACCACAGCCCAGCGGGCCTGCGACAGGATCAATCGCCAGCACAAATTGGGCACGCGGCACCCGCACATCGTCGTTGCTAAAGGATGCATTGCCGCTGCTGCCGGTGATCTGCGCCAATGTTTCCCCTAGTCGGGCGAGTAGCGGCGTGGCTCGTGCATCGTCGGGATCGCAGTGGATGAAGGTCAGATGATCCATTCGGGAACGATCCGGTAGGGTGAATGCCATGCTTTCTCCTGGCTAACACCTTGCGTGTGGCGATAGTTTAATGTGATCTATGCTAACGCAAGCGGATAGGATTTGGACAGAATCACGTCGGAATGGTGGCATCGTCCGCACTTGCATGGCGGTCGTACCCTCGTTATGCTCGACTCGCTATTGCTAATCCGTGTTCGACCTTTCTCGCGCTGGCGCTTTGCCCTTCCCCGCAGCATGTGCGGCTGGTTGCAGCGAACACTTCACTTTTCACAACTGTGAAGGAATCGTCATGCGCATTTTTCATCTTCTCTTCTGTGTAGCGTTACTAACAGTCAGCCACGCTGACGAATTGTCCCCGGGCGTACTGGCCTCGGGACAGCGTGTTCTGATCGAACGGATGGCCAGACTGTATATGTGGCAGGCATTGCAGCCTCAGCAAAAGGAGCCCGCCGAGCGCCTCGGTAAAACGATCAAGCAGTTTGACTCGCAACTTGCCACGCTGGAGCGACAGGTGCACAAGGATGTCGAGCTGTCCGATCAGGTAGCGCTGCTGAAAGACCAATGGCCGGCCTACCGGATGGCGCTGGCGGCAGCTGTCTCGCCAAAAGCCTCGCAAAAGGTGCTGGAAGAAAGTGAAAATCTGGCCTGGCTTGCCCAGTCTGGCACCAAACTGATCGAACAGAAAAAGCTCGGCGCATCGCGCGGGATTCAACTTACAGAGGGGATTGCCGCCGCGTCGCAGCGTCTGGCCAAGCAATATCTGGCACAGGTAGGGGGCGTAAAAACGGCATTTCTGCCCAAGGATTTGCAGGCGGCCCGATCGGAGTTCGAGCAATCCATGAAGGATTTGCGCGCTTTATATGCTGGCAATAGCAAACTGCTGGAACAGATTCAGCTGATGGAAGATCAGTGGCTGTTTTTCCAGCGTGCGCTGGATGCCCTGGGGCAGAAAATGCATGATCAGGAGCTGGTGAGTAATGTCATTGTGACCAGCGAGCATATTTTGGAAGTGACGGATACACTGGTTGGCAAAATCCTGTTCCTGCAAGGGCAGAACAAGTAGCGCGGCGGGTCATTCCACTTGGCCGGCGCTGCTGGTACACTGGGGCTTCCCCGCAGCATTCCAGATCAAACGGGAGTGTTGCAATGCAAAGCAAGCAAGTGATGTTACGTTCGGCCCTGGCCGGTTTGATGGCTGTCACGCTGGTTTCGCCGGATGTGGCCGCCAAGTCGGCGCACAAGGTTGGCAAGGAAAAATGCTACGGCGTCGCCAAGGCTGGCCAGAATGATTGTGCCTCTGCCAATGGCAGCCACAGTTGCTCCGGCCAATCCACCGAGGACCGGTCGATGAACGACTGGAAACTGGTGGCAAAAGGCACCTGTACCAAGCTGGGCGGCTCGACTTCTCCGGATGCAGGTACGACCGAGAAACCGGCCCACAGAAAGTAAGTGGATGAATCTAAGAAATGGTGCGCGTGCGCCATTTCTTTTTTTGCGCATATCACATTCGAGGGTTTCACCATGCAAAACAAAACCGCGCTGATTCACGCTGCGATTGCCGGTCTGATTGGTGCTGGCATGGCAGGTACGGCCCATGCCGATGACGCCATGGGTGGCGGCAAGCCCAAGATGGAAAAGTGCTTTGGTGTGGCCAAAGCCGGTCAGAACGATTGTGGCGCAGCCGATGGCAGCCACGGTTGCCATGCGCAATCCAAGGTGGATAGCGGCCTGCATGACTGGAAAATGGTGGCCAAGGGCACCTGCGAAAAGATCGGCGGATCGCTGAAGGCAGGGCAAAAACCAGCACCTGCGGCTGACAAGCCCGCTGATGCTGCGCCTCAGGCGGACACCCCCTCAAAAGCTAAATAATCCAGCACAGGCGGATGCCGGTGAGTCCTAAAGAATGGTTGGGTGCGGGACTAGGACTGCGCCTGCCGCATATCCGCCATGTGATTGCCCACCGGCCCGAGGTGGCTTGGTTCGAAGTCCATCCGGAAAACTATCTGGCGGGCGGGGCCAATCTCGCGGCGCTGTGTGCGGTGCGCGAGCATTATCCGATTGCCTTTCATGGCGTGAATCTGGGGCTGGGTTCGCCCGAGCCGCCTGCGCCCGAATTCCTGCGCCAGCTAAAATCGCTCATCCGTACCATCGAGCCCATTGTCTATTCCGAGCATGTGGCCTGGAATGCGATGGGTGGCGCCTACTTCAATGATTTACTGCCTCTGCCGCTCACCGATGCCGCGCTAGCCAGACTCTGCGAGCGCATCGACGCTGTGCAGCACGAACTCGGCCGTACGCTGATGATCGAAAATGTCAGCAGCTATGTGCGTTTCGAAGCAGATACCTGGCCGGAGGGCGACTTTCTCGCCGAACTCACGCGCCGTACCGGCTGCACGCTGCTGCTGGATGTGAATAATCTGCTGGTCACTGAACACAATATCGGCCGTTCGCCCGATGCGACGCTGGCTGCGCTGACGCCGGAGATGATCGGCGAAATCCACGTGGCTGGTTACGAGGCGGTGGAAAGTGGCCTGTGGGTGGATACACACGGCACGCCGGTGTCGGATGCCTGCCTCGATCTATTGCGCCGCGTGCTGACGCAATTCGGCCCCAAGCCGGTATTGCTGGAGCGCGATACGCATCTGCCCGCATTCGATGAGCTGTTTGCAGATTATCAGGCCATTGCGCAGTGCTGCCGCGAGGTCGCGCATGGCTGAGGCATCGCTCGACGACATCCTGTACGCCTTTCTGGCGGCGCAATCCGATCCGGCACTGGCGCGCGACTGCTTTGGCGAGACCTCGGTTGGCATCGCTGTCTACGCCAACAATACGATCATGAACCGCAAAAGCGCGATGGTGGAAATTTTCCCCACTGTGCGTGAATTGGTGGGCGAGGATTTCTTCGAGGGACTGACCTCAATCTTCGCGCGGCACACGCCCTGTACCACCGGCAATCTGAATCTCTACCATCCTACCTTTGGCGACTTCATCGTCACCTTCGAGCACACGCAGGATTTGCCCTATCTCGCCGACGTCGCGCGTCTGGACTGGGCCATGCAGGCGGCCTACTACGCCGCCGATGCCGCGCCAATTGATCCGGCGACACTGGCGCAGGCCAGCGACCCCGAAACCCTCCGCCTGCACTTCCATCCTTCGCTGGCGCTGCTGGCCTCGCCCTATCCTGTGGGCACGATCTGGCTCGCGCACCATCGCGGCGGCGAGTTTCCAGACACGCTCGATCAACCTGAACACATCATGCTCTGGCGCGATCAGGGCAACCGGATTCAACTGCGGATAATGGATGCGGCGCTGTTTGAATTTGCCGGGCGGCTGCAGGCGGGGATGACGCTGGGAGAGGCGCTGGATTGGGAGATGCTTGAGGTGATGGGGCCGAGGTTGCAAAAGGTGTTGGCGGCGTGGGTGGGGGATGGGGTGTTGGTGGGCACGGTACAATTGCACTGAATCATCGTGGATTTGATAATGAAGTAAGGGCAAGATCAATGAGATGCGTAAGTCATACGGAGTATGACCCGACAAATTTCGAATAATTATTATCGTGATAGCACGGTTGGGTGTTTGAGATTCAAACTAAGGAGGGGAATATAATATGGGCACATGGGGTCATAGCGCTTTTGAAAACGATGCTGCATCAGATTGGTTAGCTGACTTATATGACGCAGGAAACATCGCGCCAGTTGAGAAGGCCATTCGCGCTGCGCTTCCGGAAAAACCTTCTCTTCTTAAAAAGTTACTAGGGGCTAAAGCAAACACATATCTTGATGCTGATGTAGCATCGGTTGCGTTGGTAGCAGCCGAAGTCTTAGCCGCGCTAAGAGGAAACCCGCACGCAAGTATTCCGCAAGAGCTTGCAGATTTCCTGCAAACGCATGAAAGCTCGGTCTCAGATGAGCTGTATTCGCTGGCAATTGGCGTAGTGAGTCGTATTGGGATTGACTCGGAATTGTGTGAATTGTGGCAAGAAGCTGGCGAGTTTGTGTTGTGGAAGGAAGACCTTGATTTATTAGTGCGACGAATCGTCGGGTAATCATTCGTTGCACATTCGCTATGTATCAATAATAACTGTGACTTGCGCTATATTGGCGTTCGTGCTTGCGCAATGCACCTCGGTTATTGCGCCCTACGGGCTGACCAATGAGTCATGATTTCTTAAGGTGGTACACAAGTAAATGCGTAAACTAAGTAGAATAATATTATTCTTCCTAATGCATCAGGCATTTGGTCAGCAAAATATGCGCGTTCCGGGGGTGTCAATGGAGCCGACAATTTCATCTGGCGAAATTGTCAATGTTGATACAGACGCTTATCAAGTTGTAGTTCCGCAACGAGGTGATATTGTAATTTACCTTGAGTCCTCATCTGGAAGAATTTACGCTCATCGTATTATTGGTATGCCAGACGAAATTGTAACGTACACAAGCGCAAAGCAAGTACAGATCAATGGCATTGAACTGCCGATCAAACATGTACTTGGAAAGAACGGTGAAACTATTCACTTTGAAAGCATTAATGGTGTTTGGCACGAGTACAAATTTGATACAACTGAGCCTGCAGTCTCAGATATTGCACGTGAGAGAGTGCAAGAGCTAGGGCACTGCAGATACGTCGAGAAAAATTTGATTTGCAAGGTGCCCAAAGGACATTATTTTGTTTTGGGGGATAATCGTGATCAAAGTTTTGATAGTCGTTATTCTGGGTTTGTTAGTCAAGATAAAATAAAAGGTAAGATAGCGGATCTTCAATAGAGTAATACAGCTCTATCAGCTCGGTAGGGCGCAATAAGTATCGCGCATTACGCCATGCCGGATAAATTTATTTATAAAAAAGTGAAAATGTGTAAAGGTCTCCATTATGAAATGTGATTTACAAGTAGGGTGTGCAGATGATATGAACGTTCATGTCGGAAATGGAGCATCTCAAGCGGAGTTGGCTAAATATTTACTTGGCGAAATTGAGCTTGGGACTGATCTTTTTCATTTAAAGGAAAAGATTGCTCTGCAATATGCTTTGTCAGAAGAGGATGCGCTATTGGCAATTGATCGAGTTCAAGGTGGCATCATTCGCGCACTCACGGGGAATCCCGAGAATGCACCTGATCGATTGCTGGATCCAATTGCGAAATTTGCGTTTGATGCGGTTTGGAAAACGTTACAACGGAAACATTTTCTATCAAGAAAAAGGATTGCTGGAGGTAAATGGGAGTCATGGTATGTCCGGCATCGGAGCTCAAATTCGGACTAATTTAAGTCGGATTATTAGGGCGAAATAAGCATCGAGCATTGCGCCAAATGTATCAATATCACTCACCCAATTTCTGGCCCCTTGCCGCCCGCCTCATAAACCCCAACTGATCCCTAAAATTCCGGCAATTCTGGCACGCCAATAAATGCAATCGCAGTCGAAGCCTGAAACTAGTGGCAAGTGGATGATCTTCGGCGTCGGAGAGCAGTCTGGACGCCTGGCGGCAGGTGAGTCTGATCATGATGCAAGTCCAAACCAGTTCTTTTCAAGGCAGAGCCTGAGGCTCATGCGGGCGCGGTAGAGCAGGGCGGAGCAGGTGTCGGGGGTGATGTCCAGCTCGCTGGCGATGTCGGTGACTGCATAGTCGTGCACCTCGCGCATCGCAAACACCAGCGCGCTGCGGGTGGGCATGCGTGACTGGCAATCGCGGAACACCGCCCAGAATTGCTGGTCTTCCAGCGACGATTCCGGCTGGGCCCAGCGGCGCGGGGCATCGCTGCCCCAGTGGCCACTGTGCTCGAATAGCGCATCAAACTCGCTGACATCCTCTTCATTCAACACACTGGCCGTGGTTTCCCGTCCGGCGGTGCGCTGCCAGTCCAGTATCTTGTGCTTGAGGATACTGGTGAGCCAGGTGCCCAGCGCGGCGCGGCCATCAAAACTATCCGGCTTTTCCAGTGCGCTGATCAGCGTCTCATGCACCAGATCTTCGGCGATGGCTTCATCCCGCACGCGGTAGATCGCATAGCGTAGGAGTACGCTACGGTGTGCATCCAGATCGGCGGGGTTCAGACTCATCAAGCATCCTGTATAGGCATGGGGCGACATCGGGCGCGGCGCGTCAGCCAGCCATCCAGGGATAGCGCGCCCGTTCCGTGAAACCATACCACGGCAATCAGGCTGCCCCAAAGCACATGATCTTTGATTTCTACCGGCCCGAGGTCGGGATACGACAGCACGGCCACCAGATTCAGGATGAACAGACCCGGCGCTGCAAAGCGATGCGCGAAGCCGATCAATAGGATGCTCGGCAGGATCAGCTCTCCCGCCGTGGCCAGTGTGGCGGCAAATTCGGGCGGTAGCACCGGTACGTGGTATTCCTCGCGGAACAGATAGAGTGTGCTGTCCCAGCTGCTGAGCTTGAGCCAGCCCGATTGCGCAAATACGCGGAACAGATACAGGCGAATCACCAGACTGAAGAGATGGGCGGCGAGATCATTCAGGCGTTCCCAGCGCTGCCAGATGGGTCGAATCCAGTGAAAATCAATCATGACAGGTTCCCCACAAGCGCAATGACCATGTGGTAGGTAAACAGGTTAGTAAAAATGCGCGCAGGATCGAAGGTCGAATCCACTTCGGCTGCCGCGCTCAGCGCCTCTCCAATCGGGCGACCTGCCAGCAGCGCGCTCAGGCAGGCAGCTTCGGCCGGGGTGACGGGTAGATAGTGATCGCGCCAGACCCACAGCGTTTGCGGCTCGCCGGGCAGCGTCGGTGCTGGGCCGCCCGCATGAAAGGCAAGGATGTCGCCGACCGGCCAGCGCGAGGCAAGCAGCTGTATGGCCGGATGGAGGATCAGGCGCTGCTGTTCAAAGTCGGACTCGGGCAGCGTCAGTAAGGCCCGCGCATCGATGCCGGGCTGATCGGGTAGGTAGTGACCCTGATGCAGCGCCCAGTCCACCGTCGCCACATCGCTGAGCCAGGGCAGATCATCCAGCTCGGTCTGGGTGAGGATGAAGGCGGGCAGGTGTTCGCCATCGGCATGCAGATTGGCGGAGGGCGAATGAAATGCATCGCCATAGCGGTGTGCCAGTACGGTAAAGCCTTCTTCTCCTAGCAGCGCCGTCACGGTCGGATAGGCGCTGGCCAGAGCATCGCTGCGGTTGTAGCGATGATTGCGGCGGTACACATTCAGGCCATCGCATCCTGCATCGGCCACGCAATCGGGATGGTGCAGGGGATCGCGGTAGATGCGGGCGAAGTCGTCCAGTACATCGGCGTAGCTCATGCGATGGCCTCCTCGGTAGACAGTGCGTTACGGACAACCGCTGCCAGTTGTTGATACTCGGTGAGCAGCTCGGGCAAGGAGGGTAAATGGCTGTCGCGCTCCAATAGCACTGGCAGCGGGCCGGTTTGCCTGAGCACGTCGGCCAGCAAGTCATACACGGCAGCACAGACCGGGCTGCCATGGGTGTCGATCACCTGCGCGCCAAAGGTTTCGTGTCCGGCCACATGGATTTCACCCACTGCATGCAGCGGCAGATGCGCTAATTCACGACGGGCATCCAGCCCGAAATTCAGTTGATTGACGTAGAGATTATTCAAGTCGAGTAGCAGCCCGCAGCCGGTACGTGCCACCAGCTCGGCCAGCATTTCCGCTTCGCTGTAATCGGCGTCGGCAAAGCGGACGTAGGCGGATACATTTTCGATGAGCAAGGGGCGTTTGATCGTATCCTGCACAATCTGGATATGGGCAGACAGGTGGGCGAGTGCCGCCTCGATGCCCGGTACTGGCAGCAGATCATTGAACCAGCGTTCCCCGCAGCGATTCCAAGCTAAATGCTCTGAAACTGCCGCCGGTTCAATGTGCTGCACCAGTGCCACCAGTTGTGCCAGATGATGCGGATCAGGCGGCTGAACATTGCCCAGCCCCATCCTCACCCCGTGCAGACTGACCGGATAACGGGCCCGTACACGCTCCAGCGCGGCCAGTGGTGCGCCACCACCAAAGTAGTTTTCGCTGTGGACTTCCCACCACGACACCGCAGGCAGGGTTGCTTCAACCTCGTGCACATGCGGCGAGCGCAGGCCCAGTCCGGCCAGACGCGGAAGCGTGACGTTCATGGCCGCTCCTTACTTGCCAGCGGTGGTGGAGCCACCCATCTGAGTGCAGGTGCCGGCCTTCACAATCTTGAATTCGGCCTTATTGTTGTCGTCCTTGGATTGTCCGGCACAGGCGTGACCATTGGCCTTGCAATCATTCTGACCCGCCTTGGCGATGCCGTAGCAATGCTCCTTGGCTTCGGCCTTGTCTGCCTTGGCGGTATCGTTGGCGTGTGCAACGGCTGCCACAGCCACGAGTGCGGACAAAGCGGAACCAATGATCAGTTTGGAATTCATGTTGCTCTCCTGTAAAAGTGGAATGAGGTAAACGTCCTCATGCATTGGTCGGGCGAGATTGCAGAATCTGACGGTGGAATGTGTAACAAAGTGTAATTGGGGAATGTATGTCCGTATTGAAGAAGCTGAATTACAAAGGGCAGGCCACGCCGGTGGTGTTGCATGCGCCGGATGCATGTGCAGCGCTGCTGGCCGAGTTCGGGGAGACACCCGTGGTGACGGATCTGGCAGCGGTGTCGTCGTATACGTTTGCCCTGGTGTTTGCCACGCAGCAGTCTGAGGTGAATGCGCTGGCGGCAGCGCTGTGCCCGAAGGCGGAGGGGGATGCGATCTTGTGGTTTGCTTACCCCAAGGGCACGTCGAAAAAGTATCGCTGCGATTTTAATCGCGATATCGGCTGGGACGCGGTGCGGGCGGCGGGGTTTGATACGGTGCGGCAGGTGGCGATTGATGAGGATTGGTCGGCGCTGAGATTCAGGAAGGTTGACTATATCGGGCGGTGATTGGCTGGATTAACTCGCCAATCCAAGCTCGACACCCAATCGGTCCAGATTTTGTTCATTAGCAGGCGCGGCAATGCTGCGGAAAGCCTCGGCAACTGCAGGATCGGCAAAGGTCTGATCCCATGAGAGCAGCGTGCCGCCATTCGTGGCTTCCAGCGTAATCGTCAGCCGGAAATGCGGGACACAGCCGTGATCGATGACGACCTGATGGTCTGGCGTGATCGCAGCGAATACCGATGTATTGGCATAAGATTTGCCATCTGGCGCGATCATGTCGAATACCCATTGACCGCCAGCCTGAAATTCAAACTGATGAAAGCAGTTAGTGAAACCCTGCGGCCCCCACCAACGGGCGAGCCGGTCACCATTGCTGATTGCGGCGAATACCTCAGATGGGGATGCGGCAAACGGGCGGCTGGTGTGGAGGGTGGTCATGGTGTGCCTCGAACTTGAAAAAGCTGGGTGTGGCGCATCGTATCACTTCAGTGCTTGTTCCAGTTCCTCCGCCACCGCAAACAGCATTGCCTCCGCCCCCGGCGCGCACATCGCCATCACACTTGGAATCAGCCCCGTTGTCGCATCCTTGAATCGTGGTGCAGGAATCGCAATGGTGGGTAAATCGCAGTAGTTGCCGAACGAGAGTGGCGAGATCAGGCGGTTGAGGCCGGGCTTGAGGCTGAGGCGGTTCATGTCGCCGTGTTTGGGTGGCAGCATGCCCATGGCGGGCAGTACAAGGATGCCGTTGGTGCCGAGCATGGACTGTGTGATGGTGCGGATCGCCAGGTAGCGATCAATCAGCTTCTGTACCCCTGCTTCGGAGCGTGGCTTGAGAAAACCGCCGAGCAACTTGCCCAGCAGCACCCAGCGATACAGCCCGCCATCAATGGTCGGCTGCCCGCGCAATTGGGCGAGGGTTTCGGCGAGCAGGCTGAAGCGGCCTTGCTGGTTCAGCGCGGTATGCCAGCCCGGTTCCAGATAATGCAGCATGGTGGGGGCGATCAGTTTGTAAGCCTCTGCCACGCCAGAAAAATCGCCGCCTTCTGGCTGCATGCCAGCCGTGCGCAATACGTCAATCGAATGATCGAGTGCCTGCTGGATGCAAGCCGATTCAATGGTAAAGGGAAAGCCATCCGGCAAAATCAGTCGCGCAGATTGGATGGGCGCGGGTGCCGGCAGGGTGGTGGCCGACAGCACTTCGTAGACCAGTTTGGCATCGCGCACGGTACGGGTAATCGGGCCGATGGCCAGCCAGCTATCGATAAAGCCATCGAGCGCCGGCCAGGTGCGCGCCTTGGGCACTGCATGCGAGGCGGGTTTGAATCCGACCACACCACAGCAGGCGGCGGGAATGCGGATGGAGCCCAAAATATCCGACCCCACGCCAAACGCCACCGACCCCGAGGCCACCAGCGCAGCCTCGCCGCCGGATGAGCCGCCTGCCACGCGTGTCGGATCGAGCGGATTATTGGTGGTGCCAAATCGCGGATTGCTGGATTCGGCTGTCATGGCGAATTCGGGCACATTGCCGCGCGCCAGCAGAATCGCCCCGGCACGCTTGAGTCGTTCTACCACCATCGAATCAGTTTCCGGCACCCAGGGCGTCATGCGCATCGAGCCTGCCGTGATCGGCAAACCGCCAATGCCCAGCGTTTCTTTCACCGAGCAGGGAATGCCACTGAGTGGGCCGGGCAGCGGCTGGTAGGCCTGCTCTCGCGCCGCCGAATCCATCACGCTGGTGGCCGCATTGATGATGTGGTGCTGGCGGTTGAGGTTGGCGGTGAAATGATCCACCAGTTCAACCGGATCGAGTTGTCCCTGTGCCAACCAGTCGCGCAGTGTGGTGACGTCGGCATGTCGAACATCACAGGTCTGGGTTTGAATGGCAGTGTCGGTCATGGCGGCGTCCGGTTGAAAAAGTGGGGCGGGTTGCGGACAAGCATAACCATGCAATCGAGCAAGCGCACGTATGTGGTGTACGGTGTGGGGGTGGGTGCAACAGTTGGGGGGGGCGAGATGGATGATTGTGACAAATGGCTTCTTTGAAGTTGACATATGTCGGTATTTTGTTAGTCTTACCAATATGATAAATCCAGGCTAACCCCTATGTCCTTGCCCACCTATTTCTACCGCATCGCATCGGCGCGCTATTGCCATGATCTCAGTGGCAAGGGGGCGGAAATGCTGGGTGGACGCTTCAATCCGGTGGGTACGCCTGCGGTCTATGCGGCGTCCAGTATTTCGCTGGCGACGCTGGAATTGCTGGTACATGCCAGTCAGTTGTATCCGCTGGCGCATCGGGTGATGGTGCTTGAGGTGCCCGAAGCATGCCGGGCAGCAATTCAGTCTGTCCCGGCGGGTGAGCTGCCCTATGGGTGGAACAGTCTGGGGGATACGCATGCGGCGCAGTCGTTTGCCATGCATGCACTGTTCGGCGCAAATCAGCTGGGCATGCTGGTACCGTCTGTTGTGACGCCGGAAGAACAGAATCTGGTGCTGAATCCTGCGCATCGCGAGATGCAGCGCCTCACCCTGCGCGAACTCAGGCCGCTTGATCTGGATGCACGTCTGATAAAGCGGGAGAACGGCCCGCACTTGTCCTCACTCTCGGAGGCCACCATGGATACGCTTTACCACATCAACACCCTGCCGCCTGCTGACAAAATCGACGCCATCCGCCGTGGCCTGCCCGCATCCGAAGCGGAACGGATTCGCGATGGATTGGGCTTGAGCCAGAAAGCCATGTTCGGCATTCTTGGCACCAATGATCGTACGGGTTTGCGCTTGCTTAAGGAAAATCGCACCCTTGATCCTGCGGCCAGCGAACGCTTGTTGCGTGTGGTGGAAGTTGAGCAGCATGCCGAAGCTGCACTCGGCAGCCGCCAGCTGGCTACCCAGTGGATGACGACCCACAACCGGGTACTCGGCGCGGTGCCGGTGGAGCTGCTGGATACCGAGATCGGGCATCAGCAGGTGAGACGGGTGTTGATGGCGATTGAGTATGGGGGGGTGGTGTAGGCGTGGACTCAATGGTGCATAGGCTCATATGCCACGCCGTAAAGAACAGCTAGTGCGTGGAGTCGTCTGTCCAAGGTCCAAATGCGAGTGTTTGCTGTGATGAGCGTAGATGCGAGCAAGAGTAAGTCAACCAAGCCACATCCTTTCCCTGCAAGCTGGTCACGCTCGATCATTTCAAGTAGTTCATCAATAGTTGCCTGGGAGGCTGGCCGTAAACATTGAAGGTCCGCCAGCGTTTTAGATCTATTGGGTGGCGTGCCGCAGGCAATTTCGCCGATGATCAACGGATGTGAAAGTGCTCGATCCTGCAGGAGCAGATCTACCAAGGCTTGATTGTTTTGTTGGAAATGATCTACCCAGACAGAGGTGTCAACGAGGATGTCGCTCATGCCAAGGAGTCTTGACGATTGCGTGGAATATCACGCATGCCTGGCGCGGTGCCACCTAAGGCTGCAAGCCGCTTGGCGCCTTGAACCCTTACAAAGGTCTTGATTGCCTCGCGAAACAAATCAGCTTTATCCATGGATGGATCTGCAACTTCGAGTGCACGCTGATAGAGCGAGTCCTCAATGGTAACAGTGGTGCGCATGGTGGCACTCCGGTAATGATGTTGATATTGATGTTAATTTGCATCAAATCAGGGTGTTGATCAAGTATTCATTCATTTCTCCACACGCCACCCTCACCCCCCAAAAAAAACGATCCGCCAACTCCGACGCTGGCCGATGCAGCGGCCTCACTCCATACACCGAGAACGGAATCGACTCACTGAAGCGGCGGATTGCCAGACCCTGTGCGTGGTAATCCAGCGCGGTGAGTGGGTTGACGATGGCGATGCCGGCACCGTGCAGGACCAGTGCGCAGACGCTGGCGGCGCTGACGGTTTCGGCGGCCATGCGGCGGGTGATGCCGCGCTCGGCGAAGAGTTGATCCACGCGCACACGGTAAGGATCAGTGGGCGCGAGGCTGACCACGTTTTCACCGGCGAAATGAGCGGGCGTCAGCACCGCGTGTTCGCAGAGCGCATGGCCGGGCGGCAGGACGCAGACCTGATCGTGAGTGAACACGGCCTCTGAGATCGTCCCGGCGGGGGCAAGCGCATCTTCTGTCAGACCGAGGTGAAAGCGCTGTGAGGATAGGCTCTCCTGCAGCAGCGGGGTTTCCAGCGGCGTGATGCTGATGCTCACGCCCGGATGATCAACCTGGAAGCGTTGCCAGACGCGCGGTAAGAGTGCGACTGCAAATGCAGGCAGGCAGGCCACCGAAATCTTGCCGTGCTGGAAATGGCGGATGCTGTCTGCGGCGGTACCGATGCGGTCGAGCCCGACAAAGCTGCGCTGCACTTCCTCAAACAGCATTAGCCCGGCTTCGGTTGGCTGCAGGCGTCCGCCGATGCGCTCGAACAGCTTCAAGCCGGTGAGTTTTTCAAAGCGGCTGAGTTCGCGGCTGATGGTGGGTTGCGAGGTGTGCAGCATCGCGGCGGCATCGGTGGTGCTGCCGGAACTCATCACAGCACGGAAGATTTCGACGTGGCGCCAGGAGAAGGGCATATGTGCCTCTAAATGATGTATTTACCCAATACCGCAGTGATTAGGTCGTGTAGGCGACTTGGTACGAGTATTGAAGTCTTAACCTTGAGAGTCACTTAACTTATCAAACAGTTGCTGAATGACTGGATTGCAGAGCGAGGTCATTGAATCTAGCGACATGCCGAGTGGAAAGTCATCGTAAACTAAATAAAATGGACGCCACCTGATAAGAACAATCCACATTCGCTCGGCCGCCGTGTCAATTTTCTTGACTACGCATCCACCCGAAAATCTTATGAATTGTTGTGCCTTTTCCGGGAAATTCTCCCAAGTGACATCTTCGGTGATGTAGAGACTTAGGTTTCCCGAGGCCATCGTTTGAATTTCAGGCATCAACATTCATCCAATCTAGAAGAGTTGAAGTGGTGAGATGTACTTCAACGTGTACAGGTGTAATGAAACTTTCGGTGTGGCGCCATATCCGCATTCTATATCCCCAATGAATACCCTGTCCAAAAACTGATATTTTTCTTCCCGTCCAAACGCTGGCAATCTACCCGTCAATCCTCTTCTGACTAGAATGGCCATGTTTTCCGTCCCCACCGCTTCCCTCGCCGCAACCGCCCGCACCATCGGGTCACCCTTCTGGATCTACGATGCATCGGTGATTCGCGCGCAGATCGCCAGGCTGCGGGCCTTCGATACCATCCGCTTTGCGCAGAAGGCCAATAGCAATCTGCATATTCTGAAGCTGATGCGCGCCGAGGGCGTGCAGGTGGATGCGGTGTCGCTGGGCGAGATCGAGCGGGCGCTGGCGGCAGGGTTTGACCCGGCGGGCGAGCATGCGCCGATTGTGTTTACCGCTGACATCATTGACCGCGCGACATTGGCTCGGGTGAAAGAACTGAATATTCCGGTGAACTGCGGCTCGCTGGATATGGTCGAGCAGATTGGTCGCGCTGCGCCGGGGCATCCGGTGTGGCTGCGTATCAATCCGGGCTACGGCCACGGCCATAGCCGCAAGACCAATACCGGCGGCGAATTCAGCAAGCATGGCATCTGGTTTGAAGAGCTGAAGGATGCCGTGGGTCTGATTCGCCAGCATGGTCTGAAGCTGGTGGGTCTGCATATGCACATCGGCTCGGGTGTGGATTACAGCCACTTGCAGAATGTGTGCGCGTCCATGGTCGATCTGGTGAAGCAATTGGGGATGCCGATTGAGGCGATCTCGGCGGGGGGCGGTTTGTCGATTCCGTATCGTGCGGGTGACGCTGATGTGGATACTGCCCACTATTTCGATCTGTGGGATGGCGCACGCAAGGAAATCGAGGCCTATCTGGGTACGCCTGTTCGTCTGGAAATCGAACCGGGCCGGTTCCTGGTGGCGCAATCAGGCCGGTTGGTGGCGGAAGTCTATGCTGTGAAGCGCGCCGGTAGTCGCTGCTTTGTGCTGGTGAATGCCGGTTTCAGCGATCTGGCGCGTCCGGCCATGTACGGCAGCTACCATGCGATGTCCTTCATTGATGCGCAGACGGGTGCACTCGTCGATGGTCCGCTTACGCCGCTGGCTGTGGCAGGGCCACTGTGCGAATCGGGCGATGTGTTCACGCAGGCCGATGGCGGGGTGGTGGAATTCCGCGAACTGGCGCTGCCCAAGATTGGCGATTATCTGGTGATTGAAGATGCGGGTGCCTATGGCGCCAGCATGTCCTCCAACTACAACAGCCGCCCGCTGATTCCGGAATTGCTGGCGGATCAGGGACATATTACGGTGATCCGCGAGGCACAGACGATTCAGCAGCTGCTGGCGCTGGAGGCAGGTGGACGATTGCTTTCGCTGTAATTTGATCAATTCATCGCCCCTATCGCAAGCCCGTCGCATGCGGGCTTGACGCACTGGCCGGGCTCCTTGATGCTGAACGATTGTCTCGTTCACTGGAGCCTCATCCATCATGCAACTCCGCCCGCTTACCCTTGCGCTGTGCCTTGCATTGGCCGCGCCGCTGATGCCACATGCACTGGCTGCCGATGCCGCCCCGGTCGCGTCTTATCAACTGCCGGACGCCAGCCTGCAGGCCATTGTTGATGCACCTGCCACGCCCACGACCGTTATTAGTCCGCAAAAGCACACCATCGCACTGCTGCAGCGTCCGGGTTTGCCGAGTATTGAAACCGTTGCGCAGCCGGAGCTGCGTCTGGCGGGGATTCGCCTGAATGGCAAAATGCGCTCGGCCAGCCGCTTCTCGTTTGCAAATTCTGTGACACTGACAAATGTTGCGACGGGCGAAGCGCGCAAGGTGTCGGGTTTCCCGGCTAATCCGCGTATTGCCGATGCCAAGTTCTCCCCGGATGAGCGCTGGATGGCCGTAAGCCTGTGGCAGGACGATGGCATCAAGCTGTGGCTGGTGGATGTGAAAGCCGCCAAGGCGCGTATGCTGATCAAGCAGCCATTGAATGCGACGCTGGGTCAGGGTTTTGAATGGGCGCATGGTTCGTCCAGCCTGCTGGTACAACTGGTGCCTGCCAAGCAAGCCGCGCAACCGGTTCGCCCGACTACGCCGACTGCGCCGATCATGAATGAAACGGTGGGTGGTCCGGCTGCGCAGAACCGCACCTATCCCGATCTGTTGAAAACGCCTTACGACAGTGATCTGCTGGACTGGGCACTGACCAATCAGATTGCTACGGTAACGCTGGATGGCAAGGTGGGCCTGATCGGCCAGCCGGATCGCATCATGGGCGTGGATGCGTCGCCGGATGGACGCTATCTGCTGGTGAGCCGCCTGCATCGCCCGTATTCCACGCTGGTGCCGCTGGATAAATTCCCGGAAAGCACCGAAGTGTGGGATGCACGCGGCAAGCTGGTGAAAACGATTCATGATCGCGCCCTGCAGGAGCGGATGCCGCAGGGCAATGACGCGGTCCAGACTGGCCCGCGCTATGTCAGTTGGCGCGCCGATGCGCCGGCAACCCTGCTGTGGGCGGAAGCACTGGATGGTGGGGATCCGTCTGCCAAGGTGGAAGAGCGCGACGGCTTGTATCTGCTGGCTGCACCGTTTACCGGCAAGCCGACCAGCTGGATGAAACTCAAGGCACGATTTGCCGGTGTGCAGTGGGGCCGTGATGATCTGGCGCTGGTGAGTGAATACTGGTGGAAAACCCGCGATACGCGCACCTGGATGGCCCAGCCCGGCAAGACTGAAGCGGCGGCTACTTTGTTGTTCAGCCGTAAATCCGAAGATCGCTACAACGATCCGGGCCGTCCGCTGATGAAGATGCTGCCCAGTGGTGAGCGCGTGCTGCAGACCAGCGCCGACGGCAAGAGTCTGTTCCTGACCGGTACAGGTGCTAGCCCGGAAGGCGATCGTCCTTTCCTGGATCGTCTGTCACTCGCAGACAAGCAGACCACCCGCCTGTGGCGTTCTGAAGCACCGCATTACGAATTTGTGATGGCCGTACTGGATGATGCCGGCGAACGCGTGCTGACCCAGCGTGAAGCCGTCGATGAATTCCCGAATCTGTATGTGCGTGAAGGCAAGGCTGAACCGCGTGCGCTGACGCATACGCCGCATCCGCTGCCGCAACTCAAATCGGTACAGATGCAGCAGCTGCGCTACAAGCGTGCCGATGGCGTGGAGCTGACAGCCAAGCTCTATCTGCCGCCAAACTACGATGCCAAGCGCGATGGCCCGCTGCCCCTGTTGATGTGGGCCTACCCGAATGAATTCAAGTCGGCTGCAGCCGCCAGTCAGGTGAAGGATTCGCCCTACCGCTTCAAGCGTATCAGTCCGTCCAGTCCGCTGGCGATGCTGGCACGCGGCTACGCCGTGCTGGATGATCCGACCATGCCGATCGTGGGCGAGGGCGACAAGGAGCCGAACGATACCTACCTGCCGCAACTGGTGGCATCGGCTCAGGCGGCGGTAGATGAGGTGGTGCGTCTGGGGGTGGCGGATCGTGATCATATCGCCGTGGGCGGTCATAGCTATGGCGCATTCATGACTGCCAATTTGCTGGCGCATACCCGTCTGTTCAAGGCCGGGATTGCGCGTTCGGGGGCATACAATCGTACGCTGACGCCATTTGGCTTCCAGTCTGAGGAGCGCAATTTCTGGCAGGCCAAGGACGTCTATCAGACCATGTCGCCGTTCAATCACGCCAATCAGATCAAGGATGCGATCCTGATGATCCACGGTCAGGATGATTCGAATCCGGGCACTTTCCCGATCCAGAGCGAGCGTCTGTATCAGGCGCTGCAAGGGTTGGGTGCAACGGCACGATTTGTCTACCTGCCCAATGAAGACCACGGCTACCGCGCCCGCGAGTCAGTTCTGCACATGCTGTGGGAACAGGATCGGTGGCTGAATCGCTATATTGGGGTGGGGAAGGTGAGTTCTAAGCCCTAATTGCGATCACTGAACGCCTTTCGCCACGCAAGTGGCGAGAGGCCGACTGCGCGCCGGAAATGGTGGCGCAAGGTGATGGCAGAGCCAAAGCCGGCCAGTTCTGCGATGCGTTCGATGGAGTGGCCGGTTTTTTCCAGAAGCTGCTGCGCAAGGGTAAGGCGCTCCCGTAGTAGCCATGCCTGAACGGTAGTGCCTGTCAGTGCACGGAACTGGCGGGTAAAGCTGCGGCGACTCATGCGGGCTTCATCTGCGAGTGAGTCCAGCGAATGCGCGTCGTGCAGGCGCTGACGAACCGATTCAAGCAGATGTGCCAGTCTTGATCCGCCAGCGGTTTGCGGGAGCGGATGCTCGATAAATTGTGCCTGTCCACCATCCCGGTGAGGTTGCACGACCAGCCGACGGGCCACGCGGTTGGCAATATGGCTACCCAGTTGCCGCCGCAGTAGGTGCAGGCAGGCATCCAGTTCGGCTGCTGTGCCCGCCGACGTCAGAATATTGCCATCCTCAACATACAGCACATCGGGGTCGACCGAGATCGCCGGGTAGCGCTCGCGCATCTGCGTGGCATGGGCCCAGTGAGTGGTGGCGGTGCGCCCATCGAGCAAGCCCGCTTCTGCCAGTACAAATGCCCCCAGACATAAGCCAACCAGTTGCACGCCTCGTGCGTGTGCATCCCGAAGTTGTTCCAGTAGCGTTTCCGGTGGCCTTGCATCTACATCGTGCCAGCTGGGGATGATGATGGCGGATGCATCGCGCAAGGCATCGAGCGGGGCCAGTCCGTCCAGTGTAAATCCGGCGGTGGTGCGCAGGGGGCCGGGTGTCGCGCCGCAGACGACGAGTTGGAATCTTTCCTCCTCGCGCAGCCCGTCGCCAAACACCACGCATGGGACAGAGAGGTGGAAGGGACTGATGTGATCGAAGGCCACGACGGCAATATGCTGGATGGACATGGTACGGCACCGTGTAATCAGGTTGGCCCAATCTTATCGAAATGGTGTATTCGGGCCAATCGAGTCAGGTACGCGCTGGTAGCACAATGCTGCTCATTCCAACCGCACCTGAAGAGGAGTGCACCATGAGCCAGCCCGCTTTGATCGTGATTGATATCCAGAACGACTATTTTGCCGAAGGCGCCTATCCCCAGTGGGAGGCTGAGGCAGCCAAGGAGGCCGCTATTCGTGCGATTGCCCGTGCCCGTACTGCCGGCGTTCCGGTTATCCATGTCCAGCACGTGGCGGATGACACAAAAGGACCTGCGCCATTTTTTAATGCAGGCACCCACGGCGTGGCCATTCATCCTGATGTGCTGGCTGCTGCGCCGGATGCTCCGATTGTTATCAAGCATCATGCGGATAGCTTCCGCGACACCACGCTGCAAGCCCTGTTGCAGTCGCTGGGGGTGGATGAATTGATTCTGTGCGGCATGATGACGCAGAACTGCGTGACGCATACCGCAATCTCGCCACAAGCGGATGCCTACCGAAAGGTCACTGTGCTCGCTGATGCCTGTACTGCGCCGGACCAGATTGTGCATGCTCTGGCGTTGAATGCACTGGGCGTTCGCGTGAATGTGCAGGCGTCTGAACTAATTAAAATGTAGTAAAATTACTTAAAATTTGATCGTCAAACCGCTTTGGATTGGTAGGGGACTACCAGTTCCAGGCGGTTGGGGATGGCGAATATGATTTGTACTGCTCTACCTGACTTTGGCGATAAATCCAGTATTAATGCAGATTTGGCCTGAGCTTCGTTGCAGGTGATCTGGTTGTTTGTGGTGCGGGATGCGCTAAATTTGCGACATTCTGGTGCGCTCATTCGAAAACAAAATGTAATCAAACTACTTTTTGTGTACACTGGCGCCATATCGTCAATCCCAGTATCGGCAATTGTGTCTGCCGTGAGGGTGAAGGCGAACGAGGAGCGCTGGATGTATTTCCACAAGGTAGAAACCACCCGCAATTTTGTGTTCGGGGCGCGTGCTGGTGCGCGCCTGCATGTGATCGATCATGGTAGCAATGTGTTTCGCGTGTTGGTCGATAGCCCGCGCTGGGCGCAAGGCAGTTACAGCCATGCGCGGCTGACGCCCGATGGCTTTGCCGCGATCAAATCGGATGCGGCGCTGCGGACGGATGCTGATGGCAGTCTGTCGCTGAGCATGGATGGCGAGACGCTGCTGCAGTCCGAATCGCATCGTGGTTTTGGTGCCTGCGGTCAGAAATGGGTGATGGCCTTTCCGTGGCGCGAGACTGATCGCTTCTACGGTATGGGCGAAAAAAGCTTTGGCATGGAACGCTCGAAGCTGCGCACGACCTTCTGGAATACCGATGTGTTTGCCGACTTTGCCTGGGAACGCATCGAGCATGCCCAGCCTGATCCGCTCTACATCGCGCTCCCCGTCCTGATCATCAAAACCGGCAGCCACTGGGTGGGCGTGCTGGTCGATAATCCCTTCCGCGTATTCATGAATACCGGTGCCGACGAAGGCATCTTCCAGCCGGGTACCGGCCCGTTCGAGCGCGAATTCTTCTTTGGCTCGAATGATGGCAAGCCCGATGTGTGGTTTGTAGCGGGCCGCACGCCGCAAGAGGTGGTGCAGAAGCTGCAAACGCTGCAAGGTAAGACACCAGTGCCGCCGCTGTGGGCGCTGGGGCATCATCAATGCCGCTGGGGCTACAAATCGTTTGCCGATCTGGAGGCGCTGGCTGATCAGTTCGAGGCGCACCAGATTCCCAATGATGGCCTGTGGCTCGATATTGATTACATGGAAGGGTATCGCGTCTTCACGGTCGATCCCGGCCATTTTGCGATTCCCGAATTGCAGCTGAAACAGCTAGCGGATCGCGGTCACCGCGTGGTGCCGATTCTGGATCCAGGCTTCCGGCAAGATCCTGACTATGGCGTCTACGCCGAGGCCAAACGCCGCGACATCCTGTGCAAAACCGCTGAAGGGGAAGACTACGTCGGCTTTGTGTGGCCCGGCTATACGGTCTTTCCAGATTACTCGCTACCCGAGGCGCGTGCCTTCTGGGTCGAGCAGGTGCGCGATTTCACCAAAAAGGGATTTGGCGGCTACTGGATCGATATGAATGATCCTTCCTCCGGTTCTTCGCCGCTTGATGATATGCGTTTCCAGCGTGGCGACTGGTCGCACGATACTTGGCATAACCAGTACGCGCTGGGCATGGCCGAAGCCACGCGCGAAGGCGTGCTGGCGGCGCGTCCGCTGGAGCGGCCCTTTGTGCTGTCGCGCAGTGCCTCGCTGTCCTCGTCCCGGCATACGGCGGTGTGGACCGGCGACAATATGTCCAACGCGCACCATATGAAGGGCAGCATCGCGCTGAGCCTGAATCTGGCGGTGTCCGGCCTGCCATTCAATGGCCCCGATGTGCCGGGTTTTGCGCTGGAGGCGAGCGCTGAGCTGATGCGTGCCTGGTACAAGCTGGGCTTCCTCTTTCCCTTCCTGCGTAACCATTGCATTTCCACTGCACCGAATCAGGAACCGTGGACGCGCGGCGAAGACACGACCCGCATCGTGGGCGATTTCATCCGCCTGCGTTACAAGCTGCTGCCTTATCTGTACAACACCTTCCATGCGCAGGCCGAGCGCGGCGACCCGATGACCCGTCCGCTGTGGTATCACGATACCAGTGGCGCATTCGATTTCACCGACGATATGTTCTTCGTTGGCGAGTCGATTGTGCAGGCGCCGTTTGTGTCGCTGGAAGACTTGGAACGAAGTGCCACGCTGCCTGTGCATCCGCACGGCACGCGCTGGTACAGCGTCGAACACGGCCAATTTGCCAGCGCGGGCGATACCTTGGCGCATCAGGCGCGTGAGGAATCGACGCCGATCTATCTGGCTGCGCCTGCCGTGATCCCGATGCAAACCGGTGTGCGGATCAACAATCGCAACAACCTGCGCGAGCAGGACATCCTGCTGGTGATCGAGCCGGGCCAGCAGATCAGCTATACCTTGATTGCAGATGATGGCTTGAGCCATGAATGGCAGGGCGGGGCGCAAACCCGCGTGCAGGTGAGTGCCAGCTGGGACGGTGCGCAGCCGGAAATCAGCATCCGTACCCTGCAGCAGGGCTTTGGCGACATGCGCGTGCGTCTGCTGCTGGTGAGTCCGCAGCCGGTGCACGAGGTGACTGTGAATGGCAAGGTGCAGGCATTGCATGCCGAGACACTGGCCTTTGCCGGCAACGACATTCATGTGTGCGCCAGCGACGCATTTTCATCGACACAACCGTAATTCAGAGGTGCGATTGCACCGGGTGAGGACAGCATGGCCGCAGTGAGCCTTGTCGACGTCTGCAAGCAGTATGGCGATGTGCAGATTTTCAGGAACATCAATCTCGAGATTCGCGATGGCGAATTCATGGTCTTTGTCGGGCCGTCCGGCTGCGGCAAATCCACGTTGCTGCGCTCCATTGCCGGGCTGGAAGACATCACCGGCGGCACGCTGTCGATTGGTGGCCGGGTGGTAAATGATATTCCGCCAGCGGAGCGTGGCATTGCCATGGTGTTCCAGTCCTATGCGCTGTATCCGCATATGAATCTGTTCGACAATATGGCCTTTGGCCTCAAGCTCGCCAAGGTGCCCAAGCCGGAAATCAATACCCTGGTGCGCAACGCCGCCAAGATTCTGCACATCGAGCATCTGCTGGATCGCAAACCCAAGGATCTCTCCGGGGGACAGCGGCAGCGTGTGGCGATTGGCCGCGCCATTGTGCGCAAGCCCGATGTGTTTCTCTTCGACGAGCCGCTGTCCAACCTCGATGCCGCCCTGCGCGTGAAGATGCGCTACGAGTTTGCCAAGCTGCACGAAGACCTGAAAACCACCATGATCTACGTGACGCACGATCAGGTCGAAGCGATGACGCTGGCGGATCGTATTGTGGTGCTGTCGGCGGGCAAGGTGGAGCAGGTCGGTTCGCCGATGGCGTTATACGAGCATCCGGATAATCTCTTTGTGGCCGGCTTTATCGGCTCGCCGCGCATGAATTTCATGAAGGGCACGATCATCGAAGCCTCGGCCTGCCATGCGCTGGTGCAGCTGGCTGCCGGTGAAACGGTGCGCTGCCGCGTCAATGCCGAACGCGCCATTCTGGGCGATCCGGTGACGCTGGGGGTGCGGCCCGAGCATTTCACGGTGGGGGGCGAGGGCAATGCGCTGAAGGCGACGGTCAGTTTTGTCGAGCTGCTGGGCGGCATGACCCATGCCTATTGTGACTTTGTTGGCGCGGAAGAGGCGCTGACCTGCGAATTCCATGGCCGCACCAGTGTGCGCCAGGGTGATGCACTGACGCTCGGTTTCTCCGAGGCAGCAGCCTATCTTTTCGATGCCGACGGGCTGGCGTTCCGCCGTCTGGAAAGCATCACGGGGCGGCTGTCATGAACCGGATGTGGATCAAGCTGGCATTGATGCTGGCCGCTGTCAGCGCCGAAGCTGCACCGCCGACGCTGCTGGTGTGGATCAATGGTGACAAGGCATATCACGCGCTGCAGTCGGTCGGCGATGACTTTACGGCAGCATCCGGCATTCCGGTGCGCGTGGAGCATCCCGAAGACCCGCCGCCGAAATTCCAGCAGGCGGCAGGCGCGGGCAAGGGCCCGGACATCTTCTGCTGGGCACATGATCGCGTGGGCGAGTGGGCCAAGGCCGGGTTGATTGTGCCGGTGCATCCGCGCAAGGCGATGCACGAGGCGGTGGATGCTGCTGCATGGGAAGCGTTTACCTGGCAGGGCAAAACCTGGGGTTATCCGCTGGCGATCGAGGCCAATGGCCTGATCTACAACAAGGCACTGGTGCCGAATCCGCCTGCTACGTGGAGCGAGGTGATGGTGCTGGATCAGCAACTGGCGAAGCAGGGCAAGCACGCCATTCTGTGGGATATCAACGTCACCTTCTTTAGCTGGCCGCTGCTGGCGGGGACCGATGCTTTTATCTTTGCGCGCGACAAGCAGGGTAATTACGACCCGAATCACGTGGGCCTGAATACCGCTGGCGCAGTGGCTGCTGGCAATGTGATGGCCGAGATGATCGACCGCGGTGCATTGCAGAAGGGCGCCAAATACAGCGAAATGGAAGCCGGGTTTGCGCAGGGCAAGATTGCCATGATGCTGTCTGGCGCATTTGCCTGGGAAAACGCCCGCCGCGCCGGGATCGACTTTGGCGTGGCACCGATTCCGGGCCTGAAGCCGGGGCAGCCCGGACGTGCTTTTGTAGGCGTGCAGGGTTGCATGATTACCGCGCCTAGCCGCAATAAGGATCTGGCCCGCGAATTTATCGAGCGCTGGCTCATGCAGCCGGACGCCTTGCGCCGCATGAATGCCGAAGTGCCGCTGGGTGTACCGGCCAACACCGCCTTCTATGCCGAGTTGGCACAGAATCCGCTGATCCGCGCCACCATGGACAATGCCCGCAACGGCATCACCATTCCCAATATTCCCGAGATGGGCCGCTTCTGGAACACCATGGATTCGGCCTTTATGTCCATCACCAACCGCCTGCAATCGCCCAAGGATGCGCTGGATAACGCGCAAGCCCGCATGCTGGTGGGCAACGGCACAGGTCATTGAGGGCACATCATGCTGAATGCGATTCTGACCCTGTCGACCGACTGGCGTCGTTATTTCACCTGGCTGCTGACGCTGGTGCTGGCACTGCTGGCGCTCTATGTGGTGGCCATGGTCTATCTGTCCGGCCAGACCCTGTGGGCGGCTGGATTGCTGATGCTGGTATCGGCGGCGTTTTATGTCTACGTCTTTGCCGAGTCGCCGGTGTGGCGCTATCTGTTTCCCGGCGTTACCGGCATGGGGCTGTTTGTGGCCTTTCCGCTGCTGTATACGGCGGGGATCGGCTTCACTAATTATTCCACCAACAATCTGCTGAGCGAGCCACGCGCCCGCAGCTATCTGCTGGATCAAACCGAGCCGGATGAGTCCCGCCAGTGGACGTATAGCCTGCATCGGGACGGCAAGCAGTTCCGCCTCGCGCTGCATCCGGACAGCGCCGATCCCATGAGCGGTGTAGCGGGTGAGACCTTGCTGGTGTCCGAGCCGCTTTCTTTATCTGCGTTATTCCAGAAGCCTGATGTGATGATGCATGCACCTGCTGCGGATGAAGCCAGTGCACCCGTGCTCTCGCTGAAAGACACACTGGTACATCGCAGCGCCCTGATGAAGCTGAAACTGCATCTGCCGGACCAGACAGTGATCCAGTATGCGGGTGTGCGCGAATTTGGTGTGGTGCAGCCTGTCTGGCTGGCCGAAACACAGGGCGCGGTACGCAATCGGGTCACAGGCGAGCGTTTCGCGCCGAACCGCGATACGGGCTATTTCGAGAATCCCAAGAGCGAGCGCCTGCAACCGGGCTTCACAGTGGGCGTCGGGTTCGCGCATTACACCCGCATGCTCACCGATGCCAATTTCAAAGGACCCTTCCTGCAGATTTTTGTGTGGACCGTGACCTTCGCCGGGCTGACGGTGCTGTTTACGCTGGCGCTCGGCTGCACGCTGGCAGTGATGCTGAACTGGGAGGCGCTGCGCTTCCGTACTTTTTACCGCACCATCCTGTTCCTGCCCTATGCGGTGCCCGCATTCATCTCCATTCTGGTGTTCAAGGGCTTGTTCAACCAGAATTTTGGCGAAATCAACGCCGTGCTGGATGCGCTGTTTGGCGTGAAACCGGCCTGGTTTGCCGATCCGGTGCTGGCCAAGGTGATGCTGCTGATTGTGAACACCTGGCTGGGCTATCCCTACATCATGGTGCTGTGTACGGGGCTGCTGAAAGCGATTCCGGCAGACCTGTACGAAGCCTCGGCACTGGCGGGCGCCTCGCCGCTGACCAACTTTTTCCGCATCACCCTGCCGCTGATCATCCGGCCGCTGTCGCCGCTGCTGATTTCGGCATTTGCGTTTAATTTCAACAACTTTGTGGTGATCGCCCTGCTGACGCAAGGTCGACCGGATTTCCTCAATACCAAGCTGCCCGCAGGCATGACTGATCTGTTGGTGTCCTACACCTATCGCATCGCCTTTGAAGATACCGGCCAGCAATTCGGTCTGGCAGCAGCCGTCTCTACGGTGATTTTCGTGCTGGTGGCCTTGCTGTCGCTTGCCAATCTGAAGATTGGCAAAGTGAACCAGCAGGCAGCGAGATAAGGAGCTTCACATGGCAATTGTGACCGGTAAAAACCAGCGCTGGCGCGTGTTTGCTGCGCATGCATTTCTGTGGGGCATGATCGCGCTCACGGTGTTTCCGTTGCTGGCGGTGATCTCCATTTCGCTGCGGCCCGGCAATTTCGCGACGGGCGATCTGATCCCTCGCGAGATCAGTTTCGATCACTGGAAACTGGCACTCGGCATCCCGGTGGTGGATGCGGCAGGCCATGTCACGCCGCCGCCGTTTCCGGTGCTGCACTGGCTGTGGAACTCCATCAAGATTGCCACCATCACCGCGACGCTGATCGTGGCGATTTCCACGACCGCCGCCTATGCCTTCGCCCGCCTGCGCTTTCGCTTCAAGTCGGCGATTCTCAATAGCATGCTGATGCTGCAGATGTTTCCGGCGGTGCTGGCGCTGGTGGCGATTTATGCCATTTTCGACACGATTGGTTCGGTGGTGCCGTGGCTGGGCGTGGAAACGCATGGCGGTCTGATTCTGGCCTACCTCGGCGGCGTGGCCACGCATATCTGGACGATACGCGGCTATTTCGAAACCATTCCCGCTGAAATCGAAGAGAACGCCAAGGTCGATGGTGCCACGCACTGGCAGGCATTCAGCCGCGTGCTGCTGCCCATGGCGGTGCCGATTCTGATGGTGGTGTTTGTGCTGGCCTTTGTCGGCATCATCATCGAGTATCCGGTGGCCTCCATCCTGCTGCGTGAGGAGGGCAACCTGACGCTGGCCGTGGGCGTGAAATACTACCTCAGCGCGCAGAACTATCTATGGGGCGACTTTGCCGCTGCAGCGGTGCTGTCCGGTCTGCCGATCACGGCGGTGTTCTTGCTGGCGCAGCGCTGGATTGTGTCCGGCCTGACCTCGGGAGGCGTAAAGGGATGAAGCAGATGATTCGTCGGTTAGCTGCATGTATCGGGGTACTGTTCATGAGTCACACTGCGATGGCAGCCTGTCAACCCAATCCGCTGGGCAGCGAAACGCTCTACCTGCGCGGCTCGATGAATGGCTGGGCACCGCAGGATGACTTCGCCTTTACATATGTCTGCGATGCGTTTTTTCTGAATATCGACTTGCAGGGCAAGCACAGTTTCAAGGTTGCCGATGAAGCCTGGCAGGATGCCACGACCTGGGGCGTAGCAGGCAACGCGGCGGTCGCGCTGGATGCAGTGAAACAAGTGAAACTGGCGAGTGGCCGCGAAGCAGTCGGCAATGGCGACTTGAGCGCGACCTTTAGCGGCAAATACACCCTGCGCCTCAGCTTCCGTGATGGCACGGTGATGCTGGAGATGGGCCCGCAAACGTGGGTTGCGCCCAAGGCCCCGCCAATCTCCAATCCGGTTGCCAAAAGTCTGCGCCACGATAGCCGCGCACTCGCCAATAAGTCGCCTTTTGGCGCGGTGGTAAAAGGCACCTCAGTCCACTTTGCCCTGAATGCACGCAAGGGTGTACAGGCCGCCACGCTGGTGATCCAGCAGCGCCGTATTACCGGCAATCAGGACACGGTGAAATATCTCGATTTTGCCCGCGTGCCCATGCAGGCATCTGCCGATGGGCGCAGCTGGCAGGCAGATTTCCGCTTCGACCAGCACGATACCTACGGCTACTACTTCGAGGTACAGATCGCTGGAAAAACCTATCTCTACCAGAACAACAACGACCCGATCCCGCATACCCGCGAGCGGGGCAGCAACGGGCTGGGCGAAGTGGCCTGGATGCCCGAGCGTGCGTCCAGCATCCGCCGCTTCCGCCAGAGCGTGTATCTGCCTGATTTCAAGGTCCCGGATTACGCGGCGGACATGGTGTACTACTACATCTTTCCGGATCGCTTCCGTAATGGCGATCGCAGCAATGATCCGCGCCCCGGTGTTGATCGCTTCATGGGCGAGCATACGGTCGAGCTGCATCAAAACTGGCACGACAAGCCCTCGAAGCCGGGGACAGGCGATGGCTCGGACGATGTGTACAGCAATGATTTCTTCGGCGGCGATCTGGCCGGGATCATCGAAAAGCTGGATTACCTGCGTGACCTGGGCGTGAATGCGCTCTACATCAACCCGATGTTCCAAGCCGACAGCAATCACAAGTATGACACCGGCGACTACCGCACTATCGATCCGCACTTCGGCAGTAACGAGGATTTTGTTCGTCTGTGTACTGAGGCCGCCAAGCGTGGCATCCGCGTGATTCCCGATACCTCGCTGAATCACACCGGTACCAATTCGCGCTATTTTGATCGTTATGGTCAATACGGCGGGCAGGGCGCGTTTGCCAATGGCAAGCCCAATCCGGCCTCGCCCTATTACGACTGGTACACCTTCGATACCACGCAAATCGAGCCGGACAAACAGTACAAAGGCTGGTTTGGCCTCAGCTCGCTGCCGGAACTCAACAAGAACAGTCCGTCATATCGTGAGTTTGCTTTTTCCGGGCCGGATTCCATCACCAAACTGTGGCTGGATCGCGGTGCAGCGGGCTGGCGCATGGATGTGGTGCCCTATGTGCAGGACGATTTCTGGCGCGAATGGCGCAAGGCGGTGAAGGCTGTCAAGCCGGATGCCATTACGGTGGCCGAGACCTGGTTCGATTCGTCGAAATACCTGCTGGGTGATACCTTCGATTCGTCCATGAACTATGTGTTCCGCAATGCGGTGCTGGATATTGCCCATGGCGAACCGGTGGCGCAGACCTATCGCGCGCTGGAATACCTGCGCGAGGTCTATCCGCCGCAAGCGCTGTACGCCATGATGAATCTGTTGTCCAGTCACGATGTGGAGCGATCGCTGTGGGTGCTGGGCTACGAGGACGACAGCTCGTCCGCTGCTCGTATCGCTGAAGCCAAAGCCCGCTTCCGTCTGTCGACCCTGTTGCAGATGACCTATCCCGGCGCGCCCACGATTTACTATGGCGATGAGGTCGGCGTGACGGGCGGGCCTGATCCGTACAATCGCGCCACCTATCCCTGGGCCGATCTGGGCGGCAAGCCGGACGAAACCTTGCTGGCCGACATCCGCCGCTACACCCATCTGCGCAACGATCTCCCCATTCTGCGCCATGGTTCGCTGGAAGCGCCGGTGTTTGCCGACAAGCATAGCCTCGTCCTGCGCCGCACGCTGAACCAGCAAACCGCCTATATCGCCATCAATAACAGCACGCAGCCGCAAACCGTGTCGTTCAAGGCTCGCGAAGCCAATGCCCGTTTCAAGGACGCGCTGAATGGCGGCGAGGTAAAGGTGCAGGGTGGCAAGCTGACGTTTACGGTGCCGGCGCTGGGAGGGCGCGTGTGGATCGATTGACATTGATTGGCTACCATCGAGCATCGCTGGTGTGTGCAGCGCGTATGGAGTAGAGTATTACTAGGTATTACCCCCTGACAGGCCTGACTAATGGCAACCTCTCTTAAGCTCGACGATGCACTGAAAACCCGCGTGCAGGCGCTCGCGCATGCATCCCGTCGCTCCTCGCACGGGATCATGCTGGAGGCTATCCAGCAGTATGTCGAGCGTGAAGAAGCAAAAGTGCAGTTCACGCAGGAAGCCTTGGCAGCCTGGACTGCCTATCGTGAAACCGGCCAGCATCTGACCGGGCAGGAAGTCCGCAACTGGCTGGATACTTGGGGCAGTGACACAGAACAGGCGGCACCGGATTGCCACGACTGATTGTCACCCAGGGGGCCGTCAATGGCCTTGAGCGCTGCCGTCGATTCCTGCAGGTCAAATCCCGAGAGGCTGCAAAACGGGCGGCAGCTGTGATTGCGCAGCATCTATCCTTGCTGGAATCGTCGCCAGACATAGGCCGACCGCTATCTGATTATCTCGAGTTGCGCGAGCTGATTATCGCCTTTGGTGATTCTGGATACGTGGCGCTATATCGTTACGAAGCTGTTGAAGATGCTGTGTATATACTGGCTTTCCGGCATCAGAAGGAAACAGGTTACGCATGACAGATTCAAACGTAATTCAGTCCTCCACCTCCGCTGACCTTGCCGCCATTCTCGACCTCTACCGCGCAGTTGCCGCGCATCCCGGCGGGCTGGCACGAGAAGCGGACGAAGTCTCGCTCGAATATGTGCAGGGATTTGTCAGTGATGCGCTGGCAACGGGCTTTTCGCTGGTGGCGCGGACTGCGGCTGGCGACATCATCGGCGAAATTCATACCGCCGCACTCGGCCCGCGCGTATTTGCGCATGTGCTGGGCGATCTCACCATTGCTGTGCATCCCGACTGGCAGGGCAAAGGCATCGGCCGCCAACTTTTCACCACGCTCCTCGACCGCGTGCGCACCCAGCGCCCGGATGTCCTCCGCGTTGAACTTATCACCCGCGAAAGCAATGCCAAAGCCCGCGACTTCTACACGTCACTTGGCTTTCGCGAAGAAGGCCGTCTGCATGGGCGTATTCGCAGTGTAGGGGGCGGGTTTGAGGCGGATGTGATGATGGGGTGGCAAAGGAACCCACAACATGACTGAACACACCATGCAACTGACACACTGGCTTGAAACCGGCGCCGCCGACACCACCCGCGACATCCGCGCTTTCGCCTTCAACCTCTTCGAACTCGGCCCGAATCAGCCCGGCAAATTTGCGATTGAATGGATTGGCGCCGATCAGTACGACAAGAAAAATCCCGACTGGGCTTGCGAAGAAGTCTGGTCATCCTCGCCGCGCGTGCTGACGCTACCGGTATCGCTCACCGGTGAGACCTGGGAAAGCTGTGGCGCCGGCGTCAAAGCTGCCCTGGTCGAGGCGATTGCAGCGCTGCCTGCGGATCATGTGCTGAAGGGGGGATTGCCGGTGGCACTGGGGGGCGAACAGATGGATTTGGCGTTGATTCAGGTTGGAAACGGTAAATGAAGTGGAATGCATGCTGGATGCTTGGCGTGTTGGCATGTGCACCTTATGTTCTCGCTTCAAGCCCTCTGCCCTCTGATCCGGTCAAGCGCATCTACCATGACTTTGCATGGGAGGATGCGGAGGGAACTGGTACGACCCGTAAGACGCTACTTGATGAAAGTGATGAGGTCTGGCAACGATATTTCACGCCTGAACTCATACATTTAATGCGTAATGACCGTGAATGTGCTGAACGCTCGCACGAGATTTGCTGGCTCGATTTCGCCATTCTGTGGGCAAATCAGGATCCGGCGATGCAAAACATTTCGATCAGACGTGGGCGCAAAACTAATATCGTTGAAGTGAAAATTACACGCCCGAACTCTCCGGCATCGACACATATTCGCTATGTAGTGAAGCAAGTTGGCGGTCGCTGGTTGATCGATGATGTGATTTATCAGCCAGATATGACGCTGAAGGCATTATTGAAGAAGGCACTGTGATGACAATGCCTCAACTGGTGAGCTGTTCGGTATCGTGTCTATCGAATTTTGCAGCAAGGCTATGCGCAGTCTGCGCGGGTTTGCTTGCAATCTCGCTGATTCAAAGTACATCAGCTGCAAATTGCCCCGCCCCTCACTATCTACCGGCATCGTCCGATATGTCTGCAGTCTTTCTCAGGGCCCCCTTTGAACAATGGGGAAAAGCGACTGATGCCGACAGCGAACCCGTCTTCATCTACAAGATCTGGGGTGGGGTTGGCGGACCTCGGCATATGAACGGGCAACAGATGCTTGTGGCCTGGCGGCGACCGGATGGCCGATATTGGGCCGATGCTTATCGCAAGCCATTCCGCTTGAATAGCGTCGAGCAGGCGCAAACGATTGGTTCCGGACCACTCGATTCGGATAAGGCTGATGCGCTTTTAAAAGCCGCCAAACGAGCGCTGTTGAAAACGCATTATCCTGAAGAGCCGTGTCATTCTATCTATCTGGATGGGTTTCATGCAGAGGCTTGGGTGGAGGGGGGCAATACCGGTCACGCATATGGTCCAAATAGCTACCTGGATTCGGAACCAGCACAGATCCACAAGCTGGCGATGGATATTCTTTTTACCGTTGTCGATCAGGCGCCTGTGAAACAATAGCACTGCGGAAGGCTTGTCTCGGAGGTGAAACGGTGAGTCAGCGGGCGGCCACAGGTCGCCCCTACCGGTGCGTCGGTTACGGCAAGCGCATCTGCATCACTCCTCCGGCACCACCACCTGTTTGCCACCCACCACCTTCGTCTCCACGCCCTTCAGCTTTTCGTACGAACGCATCCCGGCGATGCCCAGCATGCCGAAGATCAGCGGATAGAGGCTGTTGAGATCCAGTTCGCCAGGCTTGCGTTCAGGCCAGAGCCACAGCAATACCGGATAGATGAGGAATTGGTAGAACAGCGCCAGTGCGCACACCCAGCCAATGGCCGGACGCCAGCCTGCGACGAATAAGCTTGGATTCGCCGCTTCAACCTTGTTGACCTCGGTTTGCGCGACATTTAATTGCTGGTCGAGTAGCGCCATCCGGTAGGTCTGATCCATATCGGCTTTGTCGCGCTCGATCTGTAGCTCAAGGCGTTCCTTGTCGGTGGTGACGAACTTGTCGACCACATCGCCCACCGATTTCACCAGATCACCGCTGCCCAGTAAATCGCCAATGAAACTCATGCTACACCTCCCATTGCGCGGTTCAGCCAGCCCAGCAGGAATTTGCTCTGACCACGATCCTTGTTGCAGATGGCGACATAGCGGGCCACTTTAGCCAGCGTGAAGTCGGCCAGAAAACGGTTGGGGTCCGCTGCATTGATGGCATCCAGTGTATGCGGCCCCAGTTTGCCATCTTCCGGCTTGATGCCGAGCACCATCTGCGCGAGTTTGACGGCGCGGCTCACCCCCATGTTCACGGCGGTATCGAACAGGTTTTCGGCCACCGCCTGCGCGGTCAGCTGATCTCCCTTGATCAGATCCCAGTAATCCCGCCTGTAGATGGATTCGGCCTGGTTTTGTGTCAGATTGCGGATATCCAGTTCTGGATAGGCGCGTTTGGAAATGCCGTACTTGGTGCCACCGCCCGTGTCGCCGGGCGTTTCGGTATACCGGTCGCCGCCTTCGCGGGCGATGGTTTTGATCACTGCAGGCTGGAAATCGGCCATGGCTTGTCGTTCCTCCTCTCTGTCATCGCGCATGCATGCGTATGAAACGCGAGGCGCGATGGGTTAGACTAAAAGCCTATCATGCGAGTGATGTTGATTGTATGGAATGTGTGGGGCTGGAGCCTGAGTGTCTGAAGTGAACCAATTGAATGCCTGATCCCAGAGCGCCCGTGCCTGCGGCCGGAAGTAGCCCATATGCCCGAGCCTGCCACCAAAGTCTGCCGGATTGAGATCTAGTCGGGTCAGGGGTGCATTGCAATAGCCCTGCATGAATGCATCGCGTGCGGCAGGCTGCGCCCACAGATCATCCAGCGCATTAGCCGCGACAATCGGCGTGGTGACGCGCTCAAAATTCGCTTCAATGCCGGCCATGGCCGGATCATCGAAAAAGTAGCGCGGAAAGCCCGCCCAGTAGCGCCACTGACGTAGGGCGTCCAGTGGCAGGTCTTCGCCTGCGCCAAATAGCTTCCAGGGCGAATAGCCCAGCAACTGATGCAAGACCGGCAGGATGCCATGCCACATGAGTCGAACACGGATGCTTTCGGCCTTGGGCATCCAGCCATGCCAGCCCGATGTGGCGCCGCATACAAAAAACTTGTCGACAGCACGATGGTTCGGCAGCAGCCCGAATGCGTGACCACCAAGTGAATGCCCCATCAGAAATAACGGGATGTGTGGATCACGCATGTATTCGACGGCCGCAGCCAGATCCTGTCGTGCCCAGTCGAGCAGATGCATGCGGAAGCTGCGCAGGCTGTCCGGCGCCGATTTGCCAATCCCGCGATAGTCGAGGGTGAGCACCGCAAATCCCTGCGCACTCGCATATTCGGCGAAGCGACGATAAAAGCCCTGCGGCACGCCCGTGGCACCCGCGACAACCAGATGCCCTTTGAGGGGGAGCTGGCCTGGATATAGCGTGGCAGAGATTGGGAACCCATCCTGAGTCGGCAGGATCAGAGAGCGGGGAATGGGCTGAATTGCATCGGGTGACATCGGCGGCCTCCGAAAGAGCGTTTATAACGAGTGTTATAATTTCGCTTAATGCTAGACTATGACGAGTGTCATAGCAAGAGGTGCAATATGAGCACGACTCAACCTGATGCACGCATGCGTATGGTGGCCACCGCTGCAGATATGCTAAGACGGCGCGGGATGGTAGCGACCAGCATTCGCGATCTCGCCAAACTGGCGAATGCGCCGCTGGGGTCCACGTATCACTACTTTCCGGGTGGTAAGGCACAATTGCTGGCGGAGGCAGTAGAGTTTGCCAGTGGCAAGGTGTTTCAGGTTTTGCGCAAGGCGGAGGGGCCGATTGAAGGTTTGCAGCTTTTTATGGGCTACTGGCGCGATGTGCTGGTAAAACAGGACTTTACCGTCAGCTGCCCGCTGGTGGCGGTATCGGCCGAAGAAGGGGCGGGTGAAGAGCATCAGCCCGCGCGCGAAAAGGCCGCAGAAGCCTTTGCCTCATGGGTGCGATTCGTGCAACACGCGCTGATGACCAAAGGGGTCCCGTCCGAGGAAGCATTCGAGCTGGGGACGCTGGCGGTATCGGCGATAGAAGGCGGCATTGTGATCTGCCGGGCACAGCGCAGCATCGAACCGCTGGAGCGCATCGCCCGCCAGCTGGAGCGGCAGTTCCAAGCGGCACTGGAGCGGGTGGATCAATAGGCAGCTAGGGCTAAGTTCTGATGCAATGTTGCAAACACGCCGCTGGGTCGTTTTTGGGGTTGGGGCGCTAGAACGGTATCGCTATACTGCCGGCCTTTCCTCGTTCGCGGGAAAGGTAAATATGATCGATCTGCATCTGATGCCATTATTTCTGGCCGCCGTTTTTGCGCTCATGATTGTGCCGGGGCCCGATATGCTTCTGATCGTCGGACAGTCCATGCATCGCGGTCGCGCATACGGGTTGGCTTGTGCATTCGGTATCTTTCTGGCGGGTGGGATTCAGACCGTCCTCGTCGCACTCGGACTTGGCCGTGTGATGGAGCTCTTTCCGCTGGTTGGACTTGGCGTGCGACTGGCTGGTGCCTTCTATCTTGCGTGGATGGGTTTGAAAATGGTGCGCGCCTGGGCGACGCCCGTCAATGGAGTTGCCACAGAAACAGTCCAGCCTCGGATTTCCATGAGCAGGATGGTGGTGGCCGGCATCGTCAATAATCTGCTCAATCCCAAGGCGCTGCTGTTTTTCAGCATGTTTCTACCCCAATTTGTGACTGCACATGCTGGGCCGGCTTCGACACAATTACTCATCTGGGGCGCGCTGCTCTCCAGTCTCGCTCTTGCCTTCAATATCGCGCTGGCTGTCCTCGCAGCTGCTGCACGCACGCTGGCCAAGCCGTTTGCAGGCATGCAGCGCCACGCCGAAGGTTGGCTGGGTGTGCTGTTTGTGGGCTTGGCTGCACGGTTGGCGTGGGCAAAGTCGGCGTGACGCGCCTCGGCTAAACTGAAGCGATTCGAACGAGGGGGGACATATGTCAGCTGACATTCAGGTGCAGATTCGGCGGTTTTTTGCTGCTTTCGATAATCGTGCAGCGCATACACTATCCTGTGCCGACATAACTGCATTCTTCCTACCCAATGCAGTTATTGTTCAGCAAACGGGCGAGACCCACCTGATCATGTCGCCCGAATCATTTGCGGCACCTCGGGTTGAGCTGCTCAATGGTGGACGATTGCAGCATTTCCATGAGTGGGAAACTGCTGGTACGTCAATTCTGAACGGAAGACTAGCAATGCACCGATCCTACTACACAAAATCTGGCATCCTTGATGGCCATCCTTACGGTGGCTCAGGCACCAAGCATTTTCAGCTTGTGCATATTGAGGGGGATTGGCGAATTGCGGCATTGAGTTGGATGGACGACTAAGTTGCCCCTTCGTCGGATATCGGTTAATCTGCATTGACTAACTGACTGATGGTCAGTTATCTTTCTCTCATCAAATGACCTCCGGTCATTTATTTTTCGACTGTTAAGTGACCAATGGTCAGTTATGAGGGTGAGATGGCTTACGCAGGATTGAAGGGCAAGTGGGCACTGGTGACTGGCGCATCGAGCGGGTTTGGCGTGGACTTCGCCACCATTCTGGCGGAAAGTGGTGCCAATCTGGTACTGGCTGCGCGCCGGGTCGAGCCGATGCAGCAGCTGGCGGCAAAACTCAGCGAGCGTTACGGGATCAAGGTGCATGTGGAAGGCATCGATCTCGCGCATGCGGGTGTCGCGGAGCAGTTGAAGGCGCGGCTGGATGCGCAGGGCATTGCGGTCGATGTGCTGATCAACAATGCGGGCTTCGGCGTATTTGGCGAGTTTGTCGCTCAGCCGCTGGCCAAAACCATGGAGATGCTGCAGCTCAATATGCTGACGCTGACAGAGCTGACCCATGTGTTCAGCGCCGATATGGTGAAGCGAGGGGGCGGGCATGTGCTGCTGGTGGTCAGTATCGGCGGCTATCAGGCCACCCCGTATTACGCTGCTTATTCCGCCAGCAAGGCCTATGTGCTGCTATTTGGCGAGGCGCTGAATGTCGAACTGGCAGCCAAGGGCGTAAAGGTGAGTGTGCTGTCGCCGGGGATCTCGGCCACCAGCTTCCTTGAGGTGTCAGGCCAGAAAGCCACGCCTTACCAGCGGCTGATGATGATGCAATCGCGCGAGGTGGCAGAGATCGGTATCCGTGCCATGCTGAAAGGCACCGCCAGTGTGGTGCCGGGGGTGGGCAACAAACTCACCATCTTTGGCAATCGTTTTACGCCGCGTCCGGTGCAAGGCAAAGTGGCCGGCATGTTGATGAAAAATTAAGCAGGGTCTGGTCAAGGGGGCGGGGCATGCGTATGCTCGCGCCCCGTCAGAACGACTACACAGGATAAGCAGCATGGTACGCATCGGTGGCCCGAAACAGCGCGCAATGGATGCAGAAGAGAAGGCCACCCGGCGGGCGCATATTCTGGCGACTGCGCGACAGCTCTATCTGGCATCGGGCCGTCAGTTGCCCACCGTAGCGACGATTGCCGACGCATCGGGTCTGGCCAAGGGCACCGTGTATCTGTATTTCCGTACCAAGGAAGCCATCTTTATGGCGCTGCTGGGCGAGGCCTTTGCCGATACGCTCGGGCAGATTCACGCTGCCTTCGCAGGCCAGCATCACACCGATCCGGCACGGGTATTTGTCGAGCACTTTATCGCGGCCATTGATGCGCACCCCGATATGCTGAGTCTCGATGCCATGACCTATAGCGTGCTTGAACAGAATCTAGACGAAGCCAGTCTGCGCGACTTCAAAACCAGCCTCACCAACGGACTGGTGGCCGTGGGTACAGTACTTGATCAATCGCTGAATCTGCCGAACGGGCAGGGCGTATCACTGTTGCTGCGCACCTATGCGCTGACACGCGGCCTCTGGCAGACGCTGGATCATTCCGCTGGCCATTGCCCGTTTATCGACGATCCCTTTTTCGCCCCCATCCGCCCGGATTTCCGCACCGAACTGCCCATTGCGCTGGGGCAGTTGTGGCGGGGGGCGTTAGTGTAAGCAACTGACTAATTTAAGGTCTCGGTGTCAGCTTTATTTCCAAGGTGCAGCCCACTGCCGCCGCATACCTGCGCAATGTAGAAATGGACGGTGAATGCTTCCCGCCTGCTTCCAGCCGTGCAATGGCGGGTGCCTTGGTTTGCATTCGCGTGGCGACCTCGGCTTGAGTCAAACCCGCTGCTTCGCGTGCATTGAGCAGGATGCTGGCGAGTGCATATTCATCTTCCAGCGCATCATATTCAGCACGTACCGATGGATCAGACAGTGCGCGTGCTTTAAGTTCTGCGTGTGTGAGCATCTTTCATCTCCTTCATTCGCTGGCGAGCCATTCGGAGTTCGTGTCCGGGTGTCTCTTCTGTCTTTTTGAAAAAGCTATGCAGGATGACAATTTGCTGGTCAAGCTGGAAGCAGTAAAAGACTCTGCCAATCCCCGACCTGCCTTTCGGGCGAAGTTCAAACAGACCATCTCCCATTGCCCTGGAGTGTGGCATACGCAAGAGCGGACCAAACGCCTCCAGCATATCGGTCAGTCGCAAATAATGAGCCAATATGTCCGGCGGATACTTCAAGATGGCGCGCTGAACTGACTCTGAATAGTATGCGATGGAATACGTCACAAATTAACAAATACGTTATATTTATTCAAGTGTTTGTGTGTCTGGCACGTAGTGCGTACGCCAATGCAAACCATGATCAGGGTGAGCAGTGAATGATGTAAATCGAATAAGTATAAAATATATTAAGTGGATTGCGATGTGTTTGATGCATAAAAAATCCCCCATCCGGTCAGCAGCCGGATGGGGGAAGCCCCATTGCAACACACAAGAAATGCAGTAGATCAGTACTTGTAGTTCACGCCGAACATCATGGTGCGGCCGTACTTCACGTACTTCTTCAGCTGGGTACCCTGCGTATCGGATTGCTCGCGGTACGGCTCGTTGCCCAAGTTGTTGGCCTGCAGCAGCAGGGTCAGACCCTTGGCTGTGCCATCCTTGAACTCGTAGCTCATCTGGAAGTCGACGATGGTTTCCGGCGACACGTACACATTGGTGCGGTTGGCGTTGAAGGTGGCGACTTCACCCACGAAGCTGGAACGGTGGTTGCCCGATACGCGCACCGAGAAGCCATTCTTTTCGTAGTAAGCGGTCAGACCACTGGTGTACTTCGACAGACCCGGCAGCGGTTCCTTGGAGCCCGGGCCGTTGCTTTCGATAGTACTGTCGTTCTGGGTATAGTTTGCTTCGAAGCCAAAGCCTTCCAGTTCAGACATGAAGAGATCCAGCGGGATGGATGCAGCAAATTCCGCCCCCTTCACTACACCACCCTGACCATTCATCGGCTGGGTCCATGTGCCGATATAGGTGGCCGGGGTCATGCCGTTTTGCGGGGTGATGCCGGTAAAGTCATGCATCACGGTCTGGCTGTAGATGTAGGACTTCAGCTTCTTGTAGAAAATGTCGACACCGACATAGCCCTTGCGGCCGAAGTACTTTTCAACCGAGAGATCGGTTGCATCGGCAATCCACGGGCGCAGTTCCGGATTACCCGCGCCACCGCTGAACTTCAGCGTGTTGTTGTCGAAACTGTAATGGCCACCCGGGGTCATCTGGTCCATGCGCGGACGGGCCATTTCACGTGCGGCGCCAAAGCGGGCCTTGATAGATTCCGGCAGATCCAGCACCAGATTCAGGCTGGGCAGGGTGTCGTTGTAGCTGGCGCCTGCATCGATCGGGGCCGGGCTCTTGTCCTGACCGCCCGGCAGACCGGTGTTGCCCAGTGTGGAGTTCGAATGCTGCTTCACCATCACATGTTGCAGACCGACATTTCCATGCAGTGGCAGGTCGCCCAGCATCGTGTCGATCTTGAACTTGGCGAACAGCGTATTGACGTCTTCCTTGACCTTCCAGTCTTTTTCCCAGATGTCGTAGTAGTAGTTGGGCTTGAAGTTATACAGGCCACCCAGTGCGGTACTGGCGTCGTAACTGGCAATGCCCGGCACACCTGCGAAGCTCAGGTTGGATGCGCCATATTGCATATTGCCCGGAATCGCCTGCGCACCATTTTTCAGGTAGAGCTGCCATTCTTCGGTATTCTTGGTCTTTTCGCGGGTTTGCAGATTGACACCGAAATCGACGTCGGTCAGCGGGCCGAGATCAAGCTGATGCTTGGCATCAAAGCGCGCTGCCTTGATCGAATCCTTGCTATTCGGGCTCTTCAGATAGCCATCCTGCCCCCAGCCACCGGAATCCACCAGTTGTACTTTGGTCGTGTCCGCATAGTTGCCAACGTAGCCAAACGAGGGCGGATTTTGCAGGCCGTTCATGGTCAGGTTCAGGGTATCCGGGGTCGGCAGACCGGCATACAGTTCCAGGAAGCTCTGACTGCGGCGGGCGCTGGAGTAGCTTACGTCGCCGACCAGTGTCCAGCCATCTACGCGATACTTGGTGTTCCAGCCGATCGAGCTGAGTTCATCGGTACGCGGCTCGAAACGGTTGACCAGCACGGGCTTCACGCCTGTCCACTGGCTCTGGGTGGTAAATCCGTTCACGACGGTCGGTGTGCCGGTCAGCTTACCGGGCCCCCATACTGTGCCGCCTTCCATACCATTGCGGTAAATGTCTTCATCGAAGTGCGAGTAGTACACGTCCACCACGCTGGTGAGTGCGCTGTTCGGGCGGAATTCCAGTGTACCCATGACGCCATCGCGCTTGCCCTTGCCGGAGTCGGCATAGGCCTTGCCGCCACCCAGTACGGTTGTACCCTTGGCGTTCGGCAGGTCGGTATAACCCCAGGCTTCGAAGCGCTGTGCCTGGAAGGTGTTGTCGAGGTGAGCGTACGCCAGTGACAGACCCACGGTCTTGTCCAGAAACTGATCGATGTATACGGCACTGGCGCGGTAGCCATTGGCCGATACTTGCGGGTTCAGCGAACCCAGCGAGTTGCGTTGACCGCGTACATTGAATGCAGTGGTTTGCTTACCGTATTCCAGCGGACGAACGGTTTGCAGATCGACTGTACCGGAGATGCCCTGACCGATTAGCGCGCCATCGGGGGTCTTGTAAACGAGCACTTTGCTCATCACTTCGGATGGATACTGGTCGAATTCGACGGCGCGATTGTCGCCGGAGCTGGCCTGTTCGCGGCCATTCAGCAAGGTGCCGGAAAAGTCGCCGGACATGCCGCGGAAGTTGATGGTCTGGTCACGGCCATCCACGCGCTGGGCGGACACACCGGGAATACGGGCGAGCGAGTCGGCGATAGAGATATCGGGCAGCTTGCCGATGTCTTCTGCAGAAATCGCCTCAACGATAGAGTCGGAATTCTGCTTGGTCGATACCTTGTCCTGAATCGCGCGGCGAATCCCCACAATATTGATGGACTCAACCTTGGCAGCATCCTTGTCGGCGGCTTTTGCCTTTTTGGCAGCAGTGGAGCTGTCGTCAGTCTTTGCCGCGTCATCTGCCCACACTGCACCCATACCGGCCAGTGCCAGTACAACCGATTGAGCGATCAGGCTGCGAGCCATCTTGTTGCGCATCATGGATGTCACCTCTGTCCCGTTCTTTGAAGCTTCGTTTGTCATTGTTCAATACCCCAGTACCCGTTTGGTGTCACTGCCATCGATCCGGTGCTGTCCATCCTCTGATCGATTGAGCTGTTGAATTGCGTGGCTTGGTATCACTACCCGGCAAATGAGCGGCATCCAAATAGATTCCGGCATCGCCTGATTGAGGTGCATTTAAAGGATGATTAAATAGATCCTTGCACCGGTATCACGCCATCTTGTGCACCAAAATATACGGTGATTGACTGGCTAATGCACACTTGCAGTGCAATTTTACTGTCATTTAGTAGGTAAATTACAACATTTAATTTTGATTAAATGAAGTGGATCGATATTCAAAAGCGCTTTGAATAAAGTGGTCGAGAATGCTGTAGGACGTGTGGTATTGAAAGTTGTATTGAAGTGGATTGGTGTTGCGCATAATATAGCGCTGGCTATACTGCGTGAAAGCTAGGTTCCAGGCTGATTGACAGCATTTCTCATTCAAAGCGGTTTGGGAGGTGGATGTGTTGCTCGATGGATGAATTTGAATGATCTGTCCATTGTTTGAGTTGGTTTATGTAGTTAAATTTCTAGTAATTGGTCTCGGTTTGAAATGAAAGATTTCCAAAGCGCTTTGAATGCCATCCAAAGCGCTTTGGTTGAATATGGTTAAATGAATTCTGAATGAAATTAATCATCAGATTGAATGGTTGAACACTGGTTTATTCAAGGGCGTGCACTAAAAGAGTGCATCCTCAGCTAATAGTCATAATCGTATAACAATCGGTTGTGAGCATCACTGGAAGGGACATGTGCATGTACAAGCAGGACTCAAGTGACTGGTGGCGTGGCGCAGTGATCTATCAGATCTACCCACGCAGCTATATGGACAGCAATGGCGATGGCGTGGGTGATTTTCCCGGCATCCTGTCGCGCTTGCCCTACATTGCCAGCATGGGTGTGGACGCGATCTGGATTTCGCCGTTCTTCAAGTCACCGATGCGAGATTTTGGCTACGATGTGTCGGATTACTGTGATGTCGATCCGCTGTTCGGCACCTTGGCCGACTTCGATGCGGTGGTGGCCGAGGCACATCGCCTGGGGATCAAGGTGATCATCGATCAGGTACTGAGCCATTGTTCAGACTTGCATCCGTGGTTTATCGAGAGCCGCAGTAGCCGTGATAATCCCAAGGCCGACTGGTTTGTGTGGGTGGACCCGCAGCCAGACGGATCGCCGCCTAACAACTGGCTGTCAGTGTTCGGCGGGTCGTCCTGGCAATGGGAATCGCGGCGCAAGCAATACTATCTGCACAACTTCCTGTCCTCGCAGCCCGATCTGAATTTCCACGCACCGGCGGTACAGCAGGCGATGCTGGATGGCATCCGCTTCTGGCTGGATCGCGGTGTGGATGGTTTCCGCTTTGATGCCTGTAATTTCCATTTTCATGATCAGCAATTGCGTAGTAATCCGGCGGCCGACATTGACCCGGCTCGCCGCGCAGCTGCGACCAATCCCTACGAAATCCAGGCGCATGTGTACGACAAAACCCAGCCGGAAAACCTCGACTTCTTCCGTCGCGTGCGGGCACTGCTGAATGAATACGGCGCTGCTTCATTGGGTGAGATCGGCGACGATCAGGCATTGAAGACGATGGCGCAGTACACCTCCGGTGGCGACAAGCTAAACATGGCGTATTCCTTCAACCTGCTGGGGCCGGACCATTCGGCTGCCTATATCCGCCGTCAGGTAGAAGAAATGGAAGCCGCGCTGGCTGCAGAGAGCAAGCAGCAGGGTGCCGCAGGCTGGGCCTGCTGGACGATTGGCAATCATGATGTGCCACGCGTGCTATCGCGCTGGGGCAAGGGTGAAACCCGTCCGGATTACGCCAAAGTCTTGCTGGCGATGTCGGCCAGCCTGCGCGGTAGCCTGTGCGTGTATCAGGGTGAAGAGTTAGCGCTGACCGAAGCCGAGATTCCTTACGAATTGCTGCAAGACCCGGTTGGCATCACGTTCTGGCCGGAACACAAAGGCCGCGATGGTTGCCGTACACCCATGCCGTGGCAATCCGATGCGGCACATGGTGGCTTTTCAAGCGTGCAACCGTGGTTGCCGGTGCCGCCCGAACATCTGGCGCGTGCGGCCAATACGCAGGAATCGGATGCAGCTTCAACACTGAATTTCTTCAGGCAGTTTTTGGTGTGGCGCAAGCAGCAAACCGTGCTGCTAAAGGGAGAGATTGCCTTTGTGGATGCACCCGAACCTGTGCTGGCACTGACCCGCACTCTGGGCGACACCACCTGGCTGTGTGCGTTCAATCCGGGCAGCGAACCTGCCAGCTTCATGCTGCCGGACGATGGCGCGCAGTATCAGCCTGTTGATGGACATGGTCTGGCGGGTGGCGCAATTGCGGGCAGACTGGTCTCGCTGGCGCCACTCTCGGGTGTATTTGCGCAACGCCAGTAAAGAGGAAAATCATGGCCGTCAAATGGGGCGCGATATGCGTGAGTCTGTGTGTCGCGCTGCCTGCGTTTGCGGCCAATCCGGCACCGGTTGAGGCCGCGCAGGCCATCTGGCTGACGCCGGATACGCTGGTGTGGCCGGGACTCCCGGTCGATGCAACAGTCGCTTTGCAGGTCAGGGATGCCAGCGGCAAGCAAATCGCCGATGTGCCATTGGCGGCATCCGCACATGAATTACCCAGAACACTCGCAGCGCGCTTCCCGTGGCTGGCCGCAGCCCATCCGCTGACACTGGCCAAAACAGACCGCGCGACGCTGGATGGCTGGTTGCGCCAGCATGTGCAACTCGTCCAGAACGCTGCGGCTGGGCGGCAAACAACGGGTGTACAGCTGGCGCCTGTGCTGGATACACTCTATGCACAGGCCGCACAGCGTGTGACGCTCGGCCCCGCGCTGGTGAAGGGTAGGGCGCAGCTGGCTGTCTGGGCACCCACCGCACAATCCGTCGAACTGGTGACCTATACCGGGCCACGTGGCGAAGGCGAACACGTGCAGGCCATGCAGCGCGATGCTGCTTCCGGCGTATGGCGCACAGCGGGGCCGCGCAGCTGGATCAATCGCCTTTACTATCGCTACCGGGTAACGGGCTATTCCTTTCAGGCCGGAAGCTTCATCACTCGCGAAGCCACTGATCCTTACTCGTCGGGCTTGTCGCAAAACAGTGAACGTAGCTTGTTCGTTGATCTGAATTCGGCTGCCACGCAGCCGGTACGCTGGACTGCAAACCGCTATCTGCCCTCTATTAAGCCCACCGATATCAGTCTGTACGAACTGCATATCCGCGATTTTTCAATCTCGGACGCGTCCGTGCCGGCAGCGCATCGCGGTAAATACCTCGCCTTTAGCAATACGCACAGCGATGGCATGCGCCATCTGACCTCGCTTGCGCAGGCCGGTCTGACGCATATTCATTTGCTGCCGCCAGCAGATTTCTCCTCGGTCAACGAAGATCCAGCGCATATCGACTCACCCCGCATCGATCCAAACTGGCCGGGCGATGGCGAGCAACAGCAGGCTGAAGTCATGCGCGTGCATGATCGTGATGGCTTCAACTGGGGCTACGACCCGTTGCATTACGCCACGCCAGAAGGTTCGTATGCTACGAGTGCGGATGGCCTGACCCGTATTCGCGAGTTCCGCGCCATGGTGGCCGACCTGCATCGCAGCGGTCTGCGTGTGGTGACCGATATGGTGTTCAACCACACCGCCGATTCGGGGTCAGACGGCCGGACGCCGCTCGACCGCATTGTCCCCGGTTATTACTACCGGCTGGATGCAGACGGACGCACAACCGACTCCACCTGCTGCGCCAATACCGCCACTGAGCACGCCATGATGGCGCGCCTGATGATCGACAGTCTGCGCGCCTGGGCAGTGCACTATGGCGTAGATGGCTTCCGTTTTGACCTGATGGGGCATCAGCCCTTGGCCGCGATGCAAGCTGCCAAAGCCGAACTCAGGCGTTCGACGGGGCGCGACCTCTATCTCTACGGTGAGGGCTGGGATTTTGGCGAAGTCGAACATGATCGCCGCTTTGTACAGGCTCGACAGGCAAATCTGGCAGGCACTGGCATCGGATCGTTTTCCGACCGCCAGCGCGATGCTGTGCGCGGCGGCGGCTATAACGACAATGGCGCGGACATCGCCCGCCATCAGGGGTTTGCCAACGGACAATGTGCGACGCCGCACGATGGCGTGCCCTGTACTGGCGAACAGTTGGCCGATGCCCTGCATGCGCAGGATCTCATCCGGCTAGGGTTGGCTGGCAATCTGGCGGGCTTCCAGATGCGCGATGCGGCAGGCAAGGTGATGCGGGGAGATGCTTTCCGCTACCACGACGCACCTGCGGCCTATGCCCGTGAGCCAGGGGAAACCATCACTTACGTCAGTGCTCACGATAACGAAACGCTGTTTGACATCAACCAGTACAAACTGCCGCTGAACACCTCAACCGCAGATCGCGCCCGTGCGCAGATCGTGGCGCTGGCCACCGTTGCATTCTCGCAGGGCGTGCCGTTTTTCCATGCAGGCGACGAGCTGCTGCGCTCCAAATCGCTGGATCGCAATACCTTTGATGCGGGCGACTGGTTCAACCGGATCGACTGGCGGGGCGAACACAACAACTGGGCGGTAGGCCTGCCACCCAAGGCAGACAATGGCAGCAACTGGCCGGTGATGCAGCCGTTACTGGCGAATCCTGCGCTGCAGGTCAGCGGCGCCGACATCCGCTGGACGCGCGAAACATTCAAAGACTTGCTGCGCATCCGCACGAGTTCGCCACTCTTTCATCTGCCCGATGCTGCAGCCATTACCCGTCGGGTCAGTTTCCCGGATGTCGGCCCGAACCAGCAGCCGGGCGTGATTGTGATGCGGATTGATGGGCGCGGATTGTCCGGTTCACCATTTGCCGAGGCGCTGCTGATGTTTAATGCGCGTGCGGATGCGGCGACGTTTGTGCTGGCCAATAGCGAACGTCAGCCATGGCGACTGCACCCGGCTCAGGTAAGCGGGGCGGATGCAGTGGTAAAAACTGCATCGTTTGTAGCGGGGCAATTTACTGTGCCGGCGCGGACGGTGGCAGTGTGGGTGCGTTAACCCACCACCCCATCCGAATCCCCCGGCAATAGCGCAGGCTGGCACAACACCTGTAATTCCGTCATCGGGACTTCTTCGCGGCGCAGGACGCGGTGGATGAGGGCGGCCATGCTGTCGCCTGCGCGCTGCTGCGTAGGCTGAATGACCGATGTAACTTTCATGCCGGATTTGGTGAGCAGCGAATCGGGCGGTACGCCATCGTAGACGATGATGGAGATATCTTTGCCGATGGTCAGCCCGCGATCCACCAGTGCCCCAATTGCCCCGACGCCAGCCAGATTGTTGTCGATGAACACGGCGGTGGGCAGTTCGGGCTGCTCCAGTAGCTTGATCATTGCTTCGTAGCCAGCGCATTGCGATAGCGCCGCCTGAATCATCCACTCATTGCGCAGCGGCACGCCTGCCTGCTGCATGCCACGCACAAATCCTTCATGGCGCTGATAGGCAAAGTTGTAATGCAGCGAAGCATGGATATAGGCAATCTGCCGATGACCGAGCGATACCAGACGTTCGACGGCCAGCACACTCCCTTCGGCATTATCGAAATCGAACCAGGGATAATCCTCGCAATGTGCCGTGCGGCCATAGCCCAGAAATGGCACACCGCTTTGTTGCAGGAAATCGATGCGTGGATCATCCACCAGCGTGCGTGCCAGTACAAAGCCATCGACGCGGCGACTCTGGATCAGACGCGAATACGTTTCCAGCTCGCCATGATGTGTGGCCGAGACTAGAAACAGATCGACATTGGACTCGCTGAGCGCCTCGGTGATGCCAGATACCACTTCCAGAAAACGCGGATCGGCGACATCGTCCACCTCGATGGGGTAGACGATGCCCACCGCGTTGGCCCGCCCCAGCGCCAGATTGCGCGCCACGGGATTCGGCTCGTAGCCCAGTTCGGCTGCCGCTTGTACTACCCGCGCACGCGTAGCGGCGCTGACGTCGGCATAACCATTCAGCGCGCGGCTGACGGTGGTTTGCGACAGTTTCAGGTGGGCGGCAAGGGTCTTGAGGTCCATAAGCACTGGCGTCGGTCAGGATGACGGCATTAAACCGCAGCCATGCCTCTCCTGTCCACGATCAGATCCAGCCTAGGATGCCGCCAAATATCGCCAGACCGGCGATGACGATCGCAGCAAGGCTGGCGACCAGCTTGATGCGGGCGCGATGGTTATCCATATCGTGCACCTTATATGCCACGATAAAGAACGGCATATAGCCCAGTGCCCAGATCGGCAGGGGCGACCAGATGTTCCAGCCGCGCCACTCCCATGTCAGCGCACCGATGTGATTCAGCCACAGTTCCACACATACACACAGAACCGAGTTGACCGTAGCCAGCAGCCAGCGATTATTGATGCCTAAAATCTTCAGCTGCCGATCGGCAGGCAGCGTCCGCACTGCAAACAGCCCCATGATGGCGAACATGAAGGTGATTTCGATATTCAGGCCAATCAGAATCACCAGAGAAGACGAGCCCGGCGTGCCCCACAAAGGCGCGAAGCCGCTGAAGTGAAAGACCAGCCCGTTGGCAATTTCATTGATCCAGTCCATCAGCCAGAAAGCCAGACCAGCCAGCACCACATGCCAGCGCCGCTCGGCGATCTGCTCGCCGTAGGCGTGGATAACCAGCAGCAATATGGGAATCACAAACCACTGGAAGTGGGAGGTATCACGCAGCAAGGCTTGAGCTTGCGCGGCAGAAGCGGCAATCATGGGGTGTCCCTCGTATCGTTGTGTTATGCGGACGATTGTAGGGTGGCAAGCAAGCGATTGGCAGAATTTTATGTGTCAGAGGTAAGAAAGTGTATCGGGAATGACCAATTGTCCTGAACGGATGCCGCATCTGGCTGAGCGTCTATAACAAAGGATATTCTGCGCAACGAAATCCATCATGCATGCTATCCGGTCTCGCCTTGCTCATCTCAATATTGCGGTTCGGCTCAATGTCAGCCTGATTACGGTCACACTAGCGGTACTTGCTGTCGTAGGTGGGCTGCTGGGTAGCTGGCTTACGCAGCACCTAGAAGCACGCGGCATGGAAGAACTTCGCCGCAGCAATGCGCAAACGATTGCACTGGTCTCACAGTACAGTGTTTCGCTCAGGGATGATTTCGAGCGGCGAGATGCAGGGGTGCAAATGGCGCTGGAAGCAGGCGCACCGACGCTGCTGGCAAAACGCATGCTGACGCCGGATGTGGCAAGTCTGGATGCGATGGCGCAATCGCTCGGGGTGGATGTCAGTATTTATCAGAGCAAAAATGGCGCATATGCACTGCAATATTCATCCTATAAAACCTCGGGCTCGCGTCAGGCCTTCATTGCGCCAGAGCGTGTGTCAGCATTACTTTCCATGTCCAAATCAGCCTCGCTGGAAAAAATGGGTGATGGGGAACGGTTGGTACGTGCGCATCCCTTCAAGGATCTCGCTGGGCACGATGCCGGGGTGTGGGTAGTTGCGTTAGATCTGGCCAGCCAGTTTCAATCGCTCAAAGCGGCCATCTCCGCTGTCAGAATGGGGGAAACGGGCTACGCCTATGTGTTGGATAGCAAGGTCACTCCGGGTCTGGCCATTATCCATCCGACTTCGACTGGCAAGAGCCTTTATGACGCCAAAGACGACAGCGGACGCTACTTTATCCGCGAGATGCTGGAAAAGGGCGAGGGCACCATCCGTTATCCCTGGCTCAATGCCTCGCTGGGTGAAAAGCGCGCGCGCGACAAAGTGGTGGTCTACGCCAAGGAACCCACGCTCGGATGGATTGTGGCCACCGGCAGCTATATGGATGAATTTACCGGCGAAGTGGGCAGGGTGAAATCGGCCATCGCCTGGGGCGGCTTGGCGCTGGTGCTGGCGATTATCGCCGTGTTGCTGATCACCACGCGTCTGTGGGTCAGCATGCCACTGGGTCGGGCGATCCGTATGGCAGAGCGTGTGTCGGCAGGCGATCTGGACGCGTATGGTGGCACGGTGGATGCCGCAGGCGAGGCTGGCAGGCTGCTGATTGCACTCGACAGTATGCGCCTGAGCCTGAAAGACTCGCTGGCGCGCGAGCGTGAGGTTGCCGAAGAAAATGCGAGTGTGCGTACTGCGCTGGATTGTTCTGCTGCAGCGGTGATGGTGGCAGGTGCAGATAACCGGATCGTATACGCAAACGCAGCCATGCAGGCATACCTGCGGATCATGGCGTCAGGGCTGCTTACCAGGATGCCCGGATTTGCGCTGGAACGCTTGAATGTCATCGAAATCCAGCAGTTGTTTGCAACCTCCCTCCAGTCAGGGGGCGCTGGCGACACGCCTGCGCCGCAATTGATTCGCGAAGTGATTGCCGGACGCCACTTTGCGGTCAATATTCATGCGGTTGTGGATGCACATGGCAAACGACTGGGGACCGCGCTGGAATGGCACGACGAAACCGAAGCGCTGGCGGCCGAAGCCGCAGCCAGACAACATGAGGCTGAGCAGGCACGCATCATTACCGCACTTGATAATGTCGAGGTGCCGATCCGCATCGTCGATCAGGACGGACGGATTCTCTACATCAACAAAGTCCTGCAGCAGACCGTGCGCAAACTGGCGCCGCAACTGAAAATCCAGCGGCCCGCACTTGATCCTGAACACTTGGTCGGCAGCAGCATCGGCAATTTTTATGATGACCCGGCGGCTGCCCTCAAGCGGCTGGCCGGCCTGAAAGAAACGGTGCGAACACGTCTGGATATTGGCGGCCGCCTGTTTGATATCTGCACCACACCCATCCTGTCGGCGAGTGGTCAGTATATGGGGTCGGTCGGGCAATGGCTGGATGTGACCGATCAGCTGCGCGCACAGGATGATATTGAGGCCGTGGTTGGTGCGGCCGCTCGCGGCGAGTTCGATCTGCGCGTGTCTCTGGACGGCAAGGAAGGTTTCTACCGCACGCTGGCGGACTATCTGAATAAACTCATGGATAGCACCGAGCATTCGCTGGCCGATATCGAGCGTCTGATGCAGGCACTGGCGCGGGGTGAGCTGGATCAGCGAATAGAGTCCGATTGCATGGGCGTATTTGCCCGCCTGAAAGACTGTGGAAATGGGACGGCTGCTTCGCTGACAGACATCATTGGCCAGATCAAACTATCCGCCGAAACCATTCGCACCGCTGCAGTCGAAATCGCCCATGCCAGCATGAACCTCAGTAGCCGCACCGAAAGCCAGGCCGCCAATCTGGAGCAAACCGCCAGCAGCATGGAGCAGCTGACGGCCACCGTGAAACTCAATTCCGAACATGCGCAGGAAGCCAATCAACTATCGACCAACGCCAGCGATCTGGCGCGGCAAGGCGGGCAGGTGGTCGGTGAAGTGGTGACGACCATGGACGGTATCAATGATTCCTCGCGCCGCATTGTCGACATCATTTCCGTGATTGACGGTATCGCCTTCCAGACCAATATTCTGGCATTGAACGCTGCCGTCGAGGCTGCGCGTGCCGGTGAACAGGGCAAGGGTTTTGCTGTCGTCGCCAGTGAAGTACGCAATCTGGCGCAACGGAGCGCCAGTGCCGCCCGCGAAATCAAATCACTGATCGAGAACTCGGTGCAGCAGGTGAATCAGGGGACACGACTGGTGGATGATGCAGGTAAAACCATTGCCGATCTGGTCAGCGCAGTGCAGAACGTCAGCGGCATCATGCGGAATATTTCCCATGCGTCCACCGAGCAAAGCGCCGGGATCGAACAGATCAATCTGGCAGTCACGCAAATGGACGACATGACCCAGCAGAATGCGGCAATGGTGGAAGAGGCCGCCGCCGCAGCCGGCAGCTTGCAGGAGCAAGCGGTACTGCTGGCGGATGCGGTCTCACGCTTTAGATTGTAAGCCTACAGGCGGGTAAAAATCGTCTCTGCAGGCAAGCGCGATTTCGGCAACTTGGCATTGAAATCATCCGCACTGCTGTAGCCTAATGCCACCAGCACCGAACTGGTATAACCCTTGTCGCGCAAGCCCAGCACGTCGTCGAGAGTGACATTGTCAAAGCCCTCAATCGGGCAGGCATCCACGCCCAGCGCGGCGGCACCGAGCAGTAGCGTCCCCAGTGCCAGATAGGTCTGCTTTTCCATCCAGTGCTGGGCATCGCGGCGTTCGAAACGGTGCATATTTACAAAACGGGCGCGCCCCTTGTGCTGATTCGCGCGTGCAGTGTCATCGCCAAGGCGGCCATCCGTGGTTTCCTGATCCAGTAGTGTCGCCAGATAGCTTTCGTCGATGGTCGCCCGTGTGCAAAATGCAATCACATGCGACGCATTGCGTACCTTGGCATCGTTAAACGCAAACGTATCGCCGCATGCCTTGGCAATCAATGCCTTGCCTGCCTCATCCGAGGCAATCACAAAGTGCCAGGGCTGCGAATTGGTCGAAGAAGGGGAATACCGCAGCAATGTCTCGATCTGGGCAAAAGTCTCCGGCGCAATCTTGCGGGCAGGATCAAACGCCTTGGTAGTGCGGCGGGTGGTGACCAGTTCAGCGATATTCATCTTTCAGCTCCAGAGACAAGGTATGCCCGCAAGCAGGCGGGTGTTCATACTTGATTGTGCGGTAAAACAGGTATTCTGCAAATTGTCCGGATGAGGTGTACGTGGCCCCGCGCTGAAGCTTCAGCGCGGGAGTGGGCGCACTCAACCTGCCGTGCATCAGACGATGCGTTCCATCAGCTTCAGATCCCAGCCTTCGATCATGCCTTCTACCTTGCGCTGGTATTCGGCAAGGTGCGGGGTGTTCAGGTGCTGGTCGAGCAATTCGCGGCTGGCCCAGTTTTCGTAAAACACAAATACATTCGGGCGATCCAGATCGCGGTGCAGATCGTACTGGATAAAACCTGCATCCTTGCGGCTGGGCTCGATCAGATCCAGCAGGGCGCGTTCAACGATGGCTTCGGTACCCGGCTTGGCCGTAATGGTGGCGACAACAGTCAGTGCTTTCATGATCTTGCTCCTTGCGTGATGTGTGAGTCATCTCTCACTGGCTGGCAGTGTACGGCGATCAGATTGCCTTGATTAGTCGCTATAATCCGGAATCACTGTTCGCCTGAGTGGATAATCCATGCAGTCACTCGATACCATGGCACTCTTTGCACTGGTGGTGGAAGCGGGAAGTTTTACCGCCGCAGCCACGCAATCCGGTCTGCCCAAATCCACGGTCAGCCAGCGCATTGCCGAGCTGGAAGCCGGCCTGAATCTGCGCCTCCTGCACCGAACCACCCGTAAGCTGAGTCTCACCGATGCGGGGCGAACCTATCTTGAATATTGCCAGCGGGTACGCGACGCTGCACTGGCCGGTGAGGCCGCACTGTCACGCTTGAGCGGACAGCCAGCCGGCAAACTCCGTATTACTGCGCCCGATATCACAACGCAGACGCTCTTGCCCGATGTACTGGCCGGATTCCAGCAACGCTGGCCGCACGTCACGCTGGAGGTCTTCGCAACGGATGCCCACCTCGATCTGATCGGCGAAGGTATTGATCTGGCTATTCGGATGGGGCGGCTGGAAGATTCAAGCTTCGTGTCGCGGCGACTGGGGCAGGTACGCCGGGTGCTGGTGGCGAGTCCAGCCTATCTGGCGACGCATGGAACGCCTTCGCGTCCCGAAGATCTGGCACTGCATGCCTGTCTGGTGCACCCTGCCACGGCGCAATGGCGCTACCGGAGTACGGCAGGAGAGGCTGGATTTCCCATGCCTGTCCCCCGTCAGAGCAGCAATAGCATTGCTTATCTGAAGCAGCTGGCCATCCTCGGACAGGGCATTGCCATGCTGCCGGCCTATCTGTGTGAACAGGCACTCAGTGATGGGGCGCTACACGTCGTCTTGCCCGACTATGCGCTGGCGCTGAGTGATTACTGGCTGGTTTATCCAAGCAAGGCACACGCAAGCGCCGCCCTGCTTGCGCTACTGCAATGGCTTGATGAGTGCGGATTGCGGGAAAAGCTGGGCTAATCCGGCACACGATGCATGGCAGATACAACACCAAGCCATATCATGCCGTATAAATCCCTCCGATCCTTGTGGGACGGCCTTGCGCAGGCGTAGCATGACCGGCTGGCTGCGTTAGGTGCAGTCTGTATCACATACAAAATCTCATGAGGAAATAATGGATATTCACAAGAAAATAGCGGCAGTCCTGTCGATTGTTCGCGGAGGAATCGGTCTGCTGGCCTTCATGGCAATATCGCTGTTTTTTGGCGGGGTGGCGGCGCTTGCGCAAGATAGCCAGGTGACGGGGGTATTTGCGATCCTGGGCGGGATTGCCGCCTTTATTATCGTGCCGTTTGGCTTGCTGGATGTGGTGGCGGGGGTCTTGTACTTAAGGGGGCAAGAACTGGCGCGTATCTGGCTGATTATTTCCAATGTGTTCGGTTTACTCAGTTTCCCGATTGGCACCTTCCTGAGCGTGTACTCGTTGTGGGCACTCTTTAAGCGGGATGAGGCGCAGCCGTCCGCACCGGTGGGTGCGTCACGCGAAACCGTTACCATTGATCAGCCGCCCGTATAGGCGGCTCGATCCGCTGAAACATCAAGGGCACCGCGGGTGCCCTTTTTGATTGCCATCGTACCTGCTTGATCCGAGTAAACGCCTCGTTCTGCGGGAAATTCGGTGTTTCAGGGGTTTGGATCACTGGGTGACCGGTGGAAGCATTCGCGCTTCATCCATCCGCGTCTGCGCTAACCCAGACATCGCCAGCAGACGTGCGGCACCGTCGTTTTCGGCAGAGCGCGCGCCGAGTTCATATAATTGCTTTGTCAGACATATGAAACGGTAGCGTTAGGTGTGATGCAAGGAACGAGAGTGGCCCATGCACAACGTGCTTGAGCGGATCAAGGCGTTTTCCAGAGCGCATCCGGGGATGGCGATTGATCGCTTGGCCAGCCTGGAGAGCGAGGCGCTGGCGTCTGGCCAGTATGCAGTCGGCCTAGACGCGCTCTATGAACGGTTCTTCATTCTGGAACGCTTGGGGCGTTTTCCCGAATGCATCAATGATCTTTACTCGGGTTTATCGATCGCCGAGCAGCATTCGCTGCCCAGGCAGGCCGCTTATCTGCAACTGGCGATCGGACGTACCTTGTATACCCAGGGCGCCTATCAGGACGCCATCAACTACTGGAGCCGCTGTATCGATACCAGCGAGCTGTGCCGCGAGCTGTACACCGGCATTGAAGCGCGTATCGGGCTTGGTCAGATTTATTGCGCTGTCGGTGAGCTGAAGCGTGCTATCCGCTTTCATCAGGATGCCGGGCATTTACAGCGCCAATTACCGCTCCCTAACCATTACCTAGCTGCCAAAATCGCCATCAATATGGGGGTGAATCTGAATGATCGCCCGGAAGAGGCAGAAAGCTATTTTCGTATTGGCTTGCTTGAAGCGCGGCAGGGACAGATTGATGAGTATGAGGCCGAAGCACTCTGGCATCTCGCGCATTTGCGCCTGGAGGCCGGGGATATTGCCTCTGCGCACGAGATGGCACAGCGTGCCTTGTCGCTGGCAGACGAATGTGAGTACCTCTGGTTGCGTAGTGCCGCTGCCGACACCATGGGGCGGATTTACGAAGTCAGTGGCCAGGTTGATGAAGCGTACCGGATTTATTGCGATGCGCTTGAGTACGCCGAATCCAATCGCATGCTCAATGCGGTGGCCAAGTTTAGTCTGCGCTTGTCGCTGATTGACGAGCAACGCGCACAGTATGATCGTGCGCTGCATTTTGCCCGCGTGCATCAAAAAGCATCGGATGAGATGAACAGGCTGACGGCCAAGGAACGTACTCGTGATATTGATCAGTACGATCTCAGCAAGAAGCCGCCGGGCGAGTTGCTCCTCGAATTGTCGTGTACCCCGAGTATTGACGAGGGGGGGCGCGAGGTCTTGCAGCAGATCAGTATGGCCAGCAAGCGCATTCTGGATGTCGATCGCGTATCGATCTGGACATTTCAGGGTGGCGTGCTGCTGTGTCGCGCAGCCGATCCCGAGGATGCGCTGGGTACGCGACTGACGCTGGCGGGTTTCAGTCAGTATCTGGATCAACTGCGTGCCTTGCGCGATCCACTGGTGGTGCACGATAGCCGCTTGCATCCATACCGCTCGGAATTGAGCGAGCTCGAGTGGTTTGTCGATCTGCGTTCGGTACTGGAAGTCCCACTGCGCACCGGCGATAAGGTGATTGGTTTGCTGGCGGTCGGTACGATCGACAAGCAGCGTAACTGGCAGCGTTCGGATGTGCTGCATGCCAGTTACGTAGCAAAGCTGGTCGAGCGAGCCATGGCGGGTTTGCAACGCCGCTACGTGGAAGCGCAGATTCTGACACTCAATACCGAGCTGCAGAAAAGTAATACCTTACTTGAAGAGCGCGTGCAGAGTCGCACGCAGCAGCTCGAAGATGCAAAGAATGCGGCCGAAGCAGCAAGTCAGGCCAAAGGGCTGTTTCTGGCCAATATGAGCCACGAGCTGCGTACGCCGATGAATGCCGTGCTGGGTGCCGCGCAATTGCTCGAACGTACACGAATCGATGTGGAGCAGCGCAAGTACATCAATATGATTCAAGGCGCCGGTAGTGCGCTTCTGCATGTGATCAACGATATTCTCGACTTCTCCAAGATCGAGGCGGGGCGCCTGGAAATTGAATCTGCCCCCTTTGAAGTGAGCCAGATCGTCAACGCGGTGGCCTCCATCATGAGTGCCATGGCGCGTAGTAAAGATATCGACCTGGTCATCGGAATCGGCGCAGGCGTGCCGGAGCAGCTGGTGGGTGACGGGATGCGTGTGGAGCAGGTGCTGATCAATCTGGTCGGTAATGCCCTTAAATTTACTCATCACGGTCAGGTTGCGATGTTTATCCGGGTACACAATACGCCGGACGAAGCAGGTACCCGTTTGATCTTTTCGGTGCGAGATACGGGTATCGGGATGTCGGAAGAGCAGAAGGAACGGCTGTTCTCGCCCTTTACCCAGGCAGACGTCTCTACCACGCGCAAGTTTGGTGGCACAGGGCTCGGACTGGCGATTACCCAGCAACTCAGTTCACTCATGCATGGCGAGATTACAGTAGATAGCCGCGAAGGCGAGGGCAGCGAGTTCTGCGTCAGCTTGCCGTTTGCGCACGCCCTCACCGAAGCAGCCAAGCACCGCACCGATGGCAAAACCTATTCGGTATTGATTCTTGACGATAACCCGGATGCTGCAGCATCACTTGCGGTATATATGGGAGGCTGGGGATGGCATTCGCATGTGAGTGGCGCAGCCCGTCCGCAATTGCCGGATGATGTGGTCGCTGATATCACCAGTGCGCCCAGTTGTGATGCCGTTTTGCTGGATTGGTCGTGGGTGCAGCCGTTCGGATTGGAGGCGCTCGGCATGCTTCAGGCACTTGGGAGTGTGCCGATTATTGTGATGCTGACCCCGTACGAACTGGATCAGATGGTGGGTAATCCACTGGCAGCGACCGGTGCCAGACTGCTGGTGAAGCCGGTCACGGCATCCAGTTTGCGCGATGCAGTGTACGAAGCCATTGCGCACGAGCATACCGAAACGCAGAACAATGAACCTGAAGTTGCACAGGAGGAACGCCTCGACGGGGTGCGTATCCTGCTGGTAGAAGACAATCCAATGAACCGCATCGTCGCCAAGGGCTTGCTGGAGCGAACCGGGGCGCACATCGACATGGCGGTTGATGGTGCCGAGGCAGTGAAATGTCTGTCCGCACGCGATCATGGTTACGACGTCGTCCTCATGGACGTACATATGCCCATTATGGATGGCACCACAGCCACCCGAACCATACGCGAACAGCTGCATGACCCGGTGCCAATCATCGCCATGACCGCTGCGGTGATGCAGGAAGAGACAGCATCATACAAGGCCATTGGCATGAATGATGTGGTCGCGAAGCCAATTGATGGCAAGCAGATGCTGGCGGCGATTATCCGGCAGCTGGGGCCGATGCCGGAGGGGGCTCTCCTGCCCGAGGCTGTCGCAGCGGCGGGAGAGATCCCGCAGGCGCATCCCGAAGCGCATAGTCTGTTTACCGCAGATGGCTTGCTGCCCTTGCTGGAACTGGATGAGGAAACCCGGGCCGAGCTGTTTCTGAGTCTGTTTGATCTGTCTAATCAGGCCATAAACAAGATGCGGGAAGTTGAAAATCTGTGGCAGGCCGGCGAAGCCGATGCAGCTTTCCGGGCGATGCATGCGCTGAAGGGATCATTTGGCATGGTGGTTCAGCCAGCCTTTGTTGAACGCATGAAATGGGCAGAAATTGCGATCAAGCAAGGGGATGCAGCCTGTCTGAGTGCAACTTTTCCCGAGCTGCATCAGGCCACGGCAGCGGTGGTGGCAGACTTGCAATTGTGGCTGCATCAGCACCGTAGTGCTTAGCGGGATGTGCCGAATGCATAAGCCGTGTAGCGAAACGTTAGATTAAATCGATATGGCCCGGTGAGGGGATGATGCCCGGCGGCAAGTGGCTGAATACCATGAAAAGCCAAGCGTGAAGGGCCACCCCACACCACCACATCACCATGGTCAAGCGGTACCTTTCGGGTGGGTGAGGTGCGACTCAATCCACCAAATAGAAACAGAGCGGACAAACCAAGCGAAACAGAAACAATCGGTTGTGTCAGGTCTGCTTCGTCCCGATCCTGATGCAGACCCATCCGTGCACCGACTTCATAGCGATTGATCAAACAGGCATTGCTCTCAAAATGCGGGTATCCCGCCGCTTGAGCGGCATTCGTTGCGAGCTGGCGCAATGGATCGGGCATGTCTGGCCAGGGTTGACTGGATAAGGGATCGCACGCTGCATAGCGATAGCCACGAGCGTCACTGATCCAGCCAAAATCGCCGCAATTGCTTGTATTGACTGACATCGGTCGCCCGCCAGGTGTATGCATGGTACGCAGGGGGGCGCGAGCGAGCATCGACTGAATCGAAGTGTAGAGCGTTTCCGCAGAGGCCAAGGCGAAGCCCCTGAGCAAAGTGGCGCCAGGCGCAAGGGTGTGCAGCGTGATCTGTCCGGGTTCGTCGAACAGGTCGGGCGTCTGCATGATCATAGCGCCGGCTTAATGGCGCAGATCAGTTCGCCCGAAACGGGTACGCCCAGTTCGCTACGGATGCTGATGTCGGTTGCGGCGAGATCTGTAAATCCTGTCTCCGCGAGCGTGCTGCGGACATAATCACTGGCATGTTTAAAGCGCCCGTTCACCTCAAGCAGATAGCCATTCGGTGCCTGCGGACATCGCTCGGTATTGAACATCAATGTGCCACCGGGATGCAATGCGGTAAAGGCCTCATGCAAGACTGCACGCAAGTCGCCAAAATAAATCAGCGTATCGGCAATACAGATGATATCGAACTGCTCCGGGCGATCGGCCAGAAAACGCTCCAGATCTTCGCAATGCAATGTATCGTAACAGTCGTATTTTTCTGCATGATCGAGCATGCCTTCGGATAAATCCACGCCTGTCAGGGTTCGGCACCAGGGGCGGATCAAGGGGCCGAGCAGACCGGTGCCGCAGCCGCCGTCCAGAATATCCCACTGGGCGTCAGGTGCGGCGCGAGCGGCGAGTATGTCCCGCATGTGTTCGGGAATGCAGTAACCCAGTCCGCGCAAGCGCTGGTCGAATACGGGCGCATATTCGTCAAAAATATGGCTGACGTATTCGCTGGTGGCGCGTGTGGGCACGCCGTCGCCGCTGCAAGCCGCCAGCATATGGCGTGCAACCGGATTGTCCGGTTCGCGTGCAAGCCAGTCTCGGTAGATGGCGATGGCCTCATCTTTCCTGCCGAGTACATAGCATGCAAGGCCACGCATCTTGGGGTTCGATGCGGTTTCGGGCTTGAGCAGGAAGGCGCGACAGATGAATTCGGCGGCTTCTAGATCCCGGTGCAGCAGCGCAAGCAAGTCTCCCAGCATATCCAGGGCGGCAATGTCGTCGGGATGCTGTTGCAGGTAGGCGCGCAAACCGGACTCTGCATGGGCATGCTCACCGCGATCAATCGTCGCGCGGAGGTGCTGCAGCGGTTCCTCGAGTACCGTTGGCTGGCCATGCATGGGTGTCTCCATGTTCTTGTTCGATTGGCCTATTGTAGATGGCTGTAGAAAAAATGACAGACGGTCGTGCACGGGCGGCACGCCGTCTGCTGTTTTTCTGCGTAATCAGATACCTATTGCGATTGCTTCGAGCACCTTCATCGGCACTGAGCGGGTGGAACAAAGGCGGCCGGATTGCTCGGGTCAAATCCATCAGTCAGGGTGCAGAGGAAGCTGACCAGATTCTGTACGTCGGCAGGTGTCAGGCTGGGCGTAGCCGTACCTGCTGGGGTGAATGGGCGGATGGTGGTAACCACATTGGCGCGATACTGAGTGGGCAGGTCATTAAAGACAATATCCGCGCTGCCATCGGCGCGTCTGTACCAGCGGGACGGATTGGCGGTACGCGTGGCGTAGAAGCCAACTACGGTGCGCAAATCCTTGAACACGCCGTTGTGGTAGTAGGCATGCTTGAGGGCTGCGTTGCGCAAGGTTGGGGTTTTGAATTGTCCGCACAATGATGTCAGGCCGCTCAGATCGGTGCGGAAAGGGCCGCACAATCCCATGTCGTAATACTGATGGTTCGGTGCGCCTAGCGCGAGGCCATTAGCGGGAATAAAGGCAGGTAATATCGTGGTGTCGTTGTTATAGGAAATGTCCCAGTTGCGTGGCACACCCAGATTTCGGTAGGCATGGTCGGTAAAGAGAGCTGGCACACCTTGCGATGGCTGACTACTATGGCAGGCCGCACAATTGCCGCGACTGGCATTGTTGAAAATGGCCAATCCGTCGGCTTCCGCCGGGGTAAAGCTAGCCTTGCCTGCAATCACTGCATCGTACTTGCTGGTGAAGGGTTTGAGTTGCGGCGTCTGGCTTTCAAACGCGGCAATGGCGTCTCCCAGCGCGGCCAGTGTAGCATCGCCACCATTTAAGGTAGCGGCACCATATAGGGCGGCTAACTGTGTGACATAGGGGCGCTGCTTGAGCCGATTCAGGACTGCGGTGGAGTTGGCATTCCCCATTTCAAATACGGTAATGAAAGGCAGCTGCGCTTGAGCGGCCAGTGTCGACGCACGACCATCCATCAGAAAGCCCCCGACTGCCTTGCCCGTGACGGCAATCTGGCCGGGTGCGGCAATCGCACCATTGAGTGAAAAGCCGGGAATGTACTGCGCATACATGGCCGTCGGCGTATTGCGCGGGCCTTGCAAATCACCACGCAGGCCACCAAGGGGGGCTGCACGGCTGCCGGGCTGGCTGAAGGCGTCGGCAGGGCTATGGCAGCTGGCACACGATTGCCGTCCTGACGCCGACAAGGCCGGATCATTGAAAATCAATTGCCCCAATTGTGCTTTGGCGCTGGGAGGCGGATCTGCCGCACGCAATTCGGTGATGGGAAACAATAGTCCGGATAAGGTCAGGCAGCATAATCCGGTGATGAAACGACGTTGCATGATGTGCTCCTCTTGGCAACGCGGGTGAGCCCGCATGACGTCACTGTGAGGTCACAATGTGGAGCAATCGTGGAGAGCGTGAAGCAGGATACAAACGGTAGGGTCAGAGCTCGAAGCGGTAGCCGACGCCATACACCGAATGGATTACATCCAGATCGGGGAGAATCGTCGCCAGCTTTTTGCGCAGATTTTTGATGTGGCTATCCACTGTACGATCAAACACATCACGGCTGTGGTCGTAGGCGAGCTCAAGCAGGTGAGCGCGCGAAAAAATCCGCCCCGGCGAACGCATCAGCACCATCAGTAACCTGAATTCCTGTGGCGTGAGATTGAGGAGTTGACCCTGACAGTGGATGCGCTGGGCGGCCTCGTCTACCACAAACAGCGAGGCAGACACAGCTGGCTCGGGTGTGGCGGATGGTCGGCGACGGAGATGCACCTTCACGCGTGCCATCAGTTCGCGCGGGCTAAAGGGCTTGCAGACATAGTCATCGGCACCGGATTCGAATCCCAGCAGGCGGTCGATTTCTTCGACGCGCGCCGTGACCATTAAAACCGGAAACTGAAAGCGCTGCCGGATGGCCTGACAGACCGCGACACCATCCAGTCCCGGCATCATGATATCGAGTAGCAGCACATCGGGCTGGCATTCATCGAGTGCGGTGAGTACCGCATCACCCCGATCAAAATATCGGGTAGTGCATCCAGCATGCTGTAGATAGGCCAGCACCACTTCGGCAATGCGCGGATCATCTTCGGCTACCCAGACTGTGCCCTGCGTCATCGTGCGGCTTTCTTATAACTGGCTTGTGTCGGGAGCAAGATGCGCAGACACAGCCCACCCAGCTGGCTATGGCTGGCGCTAATCTGGCCGCCATGGGACTCGACAATGCTTTTACAGATAGCGAGTCCCAGTCCCGAGCCGCCCTGAGCGCGATTACGCGATGCATCTACCCGATAAAAGCGTTCAAACAGGCGGGGCAGAGCCGCGTCTGGTACGCCGGGCGCAGAATCTTCAATGAGAATATCGGTGAGCGGGCCATTCTGCTGGCAGCTGATGTGCACGATGCCGCCGCGATCGGTATAGCGCAGGCTGTTGCCAAGTGCATTGACCAGTACCTGCTGCAACCGGTCGGGGTCGGCGTTCAGGATGGCAGGGTGCGCATGCACCTCAAGTGTCAATCCTGACTTTTGCATGGGGGCGGCAAACTGAGCGGCTACTTCTTCGATCAGGGCGGGTAAATCAAGTGATACCGGTTTCAGCCCTAGCTGGCCGACGTCTGCCCGTGCCAGCTGGTGCAGATCGGTTACCAGTCGTTCCATCTCGGCAAGCGTGGCGTCGATCCGGTCCAGTCCGCGTGCATCAAGCGGCATGACACCATCCCGCATCGCTTCGCTGTGGGCGCGCAGGACGGTTAAGGGCGTGCGCAGCTCGTGCGAGGTGTCGGCCACCCACTGCCGCCGCGAGTGTTCATACTGTTCGATCTGCTCGGCCATGCGGTTAAAATCATCGGCCAGCATTCCGAGTTCGTCGGAGCGGTGCAGATGGGCGCGGGCGTTTAGTTTACCGCTAGCAAGCTGTCGTGCGGCCAGCATCAGGGCGTGTATGGGTTGCCGCAGTGAATGTGCGAGCCATGCTGCCGCGATGGCTGAAACCACTAACCCGACAAGGGCAATCCACAGCAGATTTCGGGTTTGCGCCCGCAGGAATTCGCTGGCCAGCATATCGCTGTTGCCCGGCGCACCTGCCAGTGCGAGAAAACCAATGACACGGCCATCGTCCATCGAATGGATGGCTCGGCGGGGGCGATGCGGGTCGTGTGGTGGGCCGGCCAGATGCTGGCCACCTGCATCAAACAGAATCAGGCGCGGCCCGATGCCCAGCAGGTCACCTTGCATGGGAAGGGGGCGTGGGTCATCGGGATCACGCTGAGGTGGTGGTCGCTCCTGTGCCCCTCGCGGGGGAAGCAGATCGCGCGGTCCGCGCACAAACGACCAATCACCGTGATGCTGGTAGCGGCGCTGCAGTACATCCTCTACCCGATCAAGCCGCGTCAGTTCGATGCGGGCCAGATAGTCGTCGAGTCCTCTCCCCAGACTCAGGCGAAATAGCCCGGCCAGTACGCTGATGACGATCAGCAAGGTACCCAGCAACACCACAAAAAAGGTGATGCCAATCGAACGACGCGGCTTGTCGGATAGTCGGACGGTAGTCATGCCGTAAACTTAGTCCTGCTTGGGGGGTGGACCATCGGGACGTCCCCCCTCACGCGGCGGGCGATCTGGCATGGCAAACAGCTTGCTGTCGCCGTGTTTGCGGCAGCTAGCCTGCAGCGTATCGCCACGCGGTGTCTTGACGGTGACTTTATCGCCCGCCTGCTTGCCTTCGCAAGCGGTAAAGGCCTCTGGTGGTGGTTCACGGCGTGCATGGTGATGTGGCGGCTGATCGTGATCACCGGGCGGAGGCGGCATGTTGTCTCCGGCACAGGCCAGTACCCCTGCACTCATCAAAACGGCAAGTACGGTGAATCGGGTTTTCATGGAGAACTCCTTGCGTTGTTGGTTGCGACAGGGTTCATCATGGCCGGGGATTATGGAGGAATCGTGGAGAGTGGCCGCCAGTCACTCGATCCAATCCTGCCAGGTCAGTCCAGGTCGCCACATCGTTAAAACCGTGCGCGTTTAGAATCGCGCGGCACGCTTCGCCCTGATCGAAACCATGCTCCATCAGCAGCCAGCCATCAGCCTGCAGCCGGGAGCGGGCGCCTGCCACAATCTCGCGGATATGGCTCAGTCCATCCGAAAAATCGGTTAAGGCCATTGCAGGCTCGAAGCGCAGATCGCCTTCGCTCAGGTGACGATCCTCATTGGCAATATAGGGGGGATTGGACACGATCATGGCAAATTGCTCGCCTGCGTCCAGTGGTGTATACCAGCTGCCCTGCAGAAAGCGGATGGATGCGTTCAATCGATCGGCATTGCTGCGCGCAACCTCAAGTGCATCCGGGCTGAGATCGATGGCCGATACATCCAGATCAGGTCGCTCTAGCTTCAGCGTCACCGGAATGATGCCGGAGCCGGTACCGAGATCAATCACCCGTGCCGATTGCGGCAGGCGTGCGAGTGCCAGTTCGATCAGCAATTCTGTATCGGGACGTGGAATCAGTACCGCAGGCGTGACCCTGAAAGACCGCCCGAAGAACTCGCGCTCACCCACCAGATAGGCCACAGGTTCACCTGCATGACGGCGGGTCAGTACATCGCGGCAGGCGCTGGCGCGCTCAGCATCGACCCGCATCTCTGGATGGGCGATTTGCTGTAGCCGTGTGCAGCCGGTTGCGTGTTCGACCAGCATCCGCACTTCCAGCGCGGGCAGGCCGAGCTGCTGGCGGCCAAGGTCAATCAGGGATTGAAGTGTGTGATGTTGCATGGAAGTCGCGTCCGGCGCATGTTCATATTGTGTCAGTCTTGCCAGTGTACCCTTGAATCCGGGCACAATGCCCTAACATAAGTTTGATTGGACGCCCGGAACGCTTGATCAGTGGGCCGATAAAGCGTCTCTGTTTTCTGGTGCGAACTGGTTTATGCTGTTTGCACCCAACCAATAAAGGGTATCGCCATGACCGTGCCTCACCTTTCCACAGCACTGACAGGCCCGCTGCTGGACCTTGAACGCAAGATTCTTGCATCCCAATGCGAGATCGAAGCGTGGTTCCGTTCGCAATGGCTGGAGGATGCCCCGCCCTTTTATGGCTCGGTTGACTTGCGTAACGCGGGCTTCAAGCTGGCACCGGTTGATATGAATCTGTTCCCGGGCGGCTTCAATAACCTGAATCCCGATTTCACGCCTCTGTGTGTGCATGCAGTCCAGTCCGCGCTGGAAAAGGTCTGTCCGGATGCGCGCCGCGTGCTGCTGATTCCGGAAAACCATACCCGCAACCAGTTTTATCTGACCAATGTGGCGGCGCTGCAGCGCATTCTGGGTCTGGCCGGGCTGGTGGTGCGAATCGGCTCGCTGAATCCCGAAATCACCGAACCCACGACGCTGGAACTGCCCAATGGCGCCAGCCTGACGCTGGAACCGGTGGTGCGCAATGGCAATCGCGTGGGGGTGGCGGGCTTTAATCCGTGCGTCGTGCTGCTGAACAATGATTTGTCGGCTGGCATTCCGGACATCCTGAAAGGCATCGAGCAATATTTGCTGCCGCCCCTGCATGCGGGCTGGTTCATGCGCCGCAAAACCAACCATTTCAAGGAATACGATACCGTTGCCGCCGATTTTGCGCGCCTGATCGGGATCGATCCGTGGTACATCAATCCCTACTTTGGTCATGTCGACCAGCTGGACTTCCAGTCACGCGAAGGCGAAGAGCGTCTGGCGGCAGAAGTCGAGCGCATCCTCAACATGACCCGCATCAAGTACAAGGATGAAGGCATTGATGCCGAGCCATTCGCCATCGTTAAGGCCAACGCCGGTACCTATGGCATGGGTGTGATGAGCGTGCGCTCGCCGGAAGAAGTGATCGGCTTGAACCGCAAGCAGCGTAACAAGATGGCCGTCATCAAGGAAGGCGTGGAAGTCAGCGATGTGATCGTGCAGGAAGGCGTGGTCACCGTCGAGACGATCGAAGATTCTGTGGCCGAGCCAGTGGTCTACATGATGGATCGCTTTGTGGTGGGCGGTTTCTACCGCGTCCATACCGAGCGTGGTATCCACGAAAACCTGAATGCGCCCGGCGCAGTCTTCAAGCCGCTGGCCTTCGAGACCCCCTGTACTGTGCCCGATTGCAATGCGACGCCCGATTGTGCACCGAATCGCTTCTATGCCTATGGTGTGGTGGCGCGGCTGGCGCTGCTGGCCGGATCTCGCGAGATTTCGGCGACGATGCCGGCGGATCAGGGAATCATCGTGCCAGCCTGATTTCAACGCTGGCGATACCCATAACACCAGCCGACCCGCTGGTGTTTTTTTATGCCTCTCAGTGTGGAATGCAGTTGGAATCATGCATCGGCATAGCTGATGTGGATGCGTGTGATCGGAAATATTTAAATTGTACTTTTATTCAAATTAATAATCGTTTGCCGGGGTGGGTATACCGTCATTCCGATGTTTATGTAAGCCATGCATGTTGATGTCTGGGTATGTTACTGAAAATGACTTGACCCGATTTATTTAATGCGGGCAGTATTCGGAGCGGCGAATATCACCACGGTGAAACGTATTTTTGAAAAAGGTTTGTATGTTTGAATACAGCCTTTTACTAATTTTAAAATAGCTAATATAAGCGGGAGAGAAAATGAAGCGTTCAATCGGTCTGCTACTCATGATGGGCGCGCTGGCGGGATGTGTAGGGAAGGGAGGGAGTACCTCCGCGACCAATCCCCAGCCAACTCCTGCGCTGACTTCTGCTACAAATTGCGATCCCTTTGGCGAGTTTGTAGATGGCGAACTGAGTTACAATAATGATGCTTGGGGATTATCGAATCTATTGCCCGGCCAGACCTATAGCCAATGTGTCATCCGTTCTGTCACGCCGCAAAATAGATATCAATATTCATTTAATTGGAATTGGCCCACCAATCCAAAAGCCGCCGGAATATTTGCCTACCCGAATGTAATGTATGGATTGAATCCGAATTGGCATGGGCATGCATCTTCCACGAGTAAACTGCCTCTGCAGGTCAGTCAGCTCAAAGGGTTAACAGCTAGCGCAGAAGTTAATCTGACTTCGACTGGATCGTACGATTTGGCCTACGATTTATTTTTTACAACGCATGCTTCAGATACGGAAAACAATGTCATCAAGTCGGAAATCATGGTCTGGCTTGACTACAAAAACATGAACCCTGCCTGGTGGCCATCGGTCGGCCAAGTCACGATTGGCAATATGCTGTTCGACGTGTATGCCAGCACCACATTCCAGGCACAAACTACGCCACCCTCGTCGCCCAGAGCTTTTATCGTATTTGCTCCGCACCAGATTCCGGTGTACGCAGGAACGATCGATCTAAAAGCCATGATCGACTATTGTGTCCAGCGCGGTCTGATTGATCCGGCAAATTATCTGTCTATGGTCAGCCTGGGGGCCGAAATTGCAACGCAGGATGGTGGCTTTGGTCAAATGACAATTAATCAATTTGCAGTCAACATCAAGTAATGCGAGATGCGTGCTGACACATAAAACAAGGCCTGCATCGAATGATGCAGGCCCTGATTTTTCAACCGATAGGGAGCATCAACCTTACTTGTTCAGGCCTTCTGCTGCCAGCGCCGCCTGTACGGCTGGGCGAGCAGCGATGCGCGCCATATAGTCCTGAATATGCGGGTAATCTGCCAGCGGAATCGACAGGAAATTCGCCCAGTTGATCACTGTAAATGCGTAGGCATCCGCAATACTGTAGTCACCTGCCAGATAGCTTGTCGTCGCCAGGTGTGCATTGACATCCTTCAGTCGGGTTGCCAGACGATCCAGGGTTTGGGCGCGCACGGCGTCAAGCGTCGCCGGATTCCATAGCGGCCCGAAGGTCTTGTGCAACTCTGTGCTGATAAATCCTACCCATTTGGTCACTTCGAGACGGCGAAGGCTGCGTACCTCGCCAATCAGACCGGCCTCTGGCACTTGATCTGCTACGTATTGCAGCAAAGCAGATGCTTCGGAGTGGCGGCTGCCATCATCCAGCTCCAGCAATGGCACGTAACCACGCGGCGAAATGTCGTAGTAGTTTGTACCATCCGCCAGTGTATGGCTGCGCAGATCGACCTTGACGGCGTCTGCTTTCAGGCCTGCTTCGTGCAGGGCAATATGGACAGCCAGTGAGCAGGCACCCGGCGAGAAGTACAGTTTCATGCGTATCTCCAAAGGATAGATCGGTGGAAACCCTTACATGCGGGCATTGCGACAGATTTAAAGGGTGAAATGCGTCAGAACGGGATGCGTCCGGTCAGCATCATGGCATACATCACCCAGTCGCCCATCAAGCTATAAAGAGGATAGGTGAAGGTCGCAGGTCGATTTTTCTCGAATCCGAAATGGCCGATCCAGGCAAATCCATATCCTGCTACCGGCATGCCTGCTAGCCAGATGGCTTCCTGGCGAAGGATTGCGGTGGCCAGGCACACCAATACCAATGTGCTGCCGATAAAGTGCAGGCGCCGACAGGTACGGTTGCGATGTTCGGCCAGGTAGTAGGGAAGGAAGTCGGAAAAGCGGTTGAAGATCTTCATTTGATCTGGGGCGCTGGATCATGTGCCTTCAAGTATGCATCAACATATTTGGGGTCTGCAAGAATTGCGTCAACAAGCGCGTCCGAGATAGATGTCATAAAGTCGACTAAATCCATTGCGGACCCTTTTTCAGCATTCACTGAATTGTCGACAAACTGTTTGTAAATGATTTCCTGTGTTTGGGCTAGCTTTGCTTCAATATTGCCTGCAATATAGGCTTTTCCGTAAATCTTAAAAGACCCATTGAAATAATCGGTAATGCAGGTTTTAAATTTAAAATCGGTGATGCTGATTGCAATTGAAATGTCAGCATCCGTTCCGATTTTGTGCTCGAAAATAGAGGTGTCAGGACTGTATGTCGAATAGCCAAGTGAGGCCGACTTTTGGGTCAGCGGTCGATTGAATTGTTTGGTGGAAAATTCAGGCTCTTCTGGGTTGTGGAATATGGCCTGACCATGATCACAAAAGCGATCAGCCATTGCGCCTGTGAGTGCACCTTCCGGTAAGTCTATTTTCAGTGAAATAATATTTGTGGTTAGTTTGGTGTTTGGGAGTCTGGATTGGATATTTAACGGCTGCTTTGGCGGGATGATTGGTATTTCAAGTGTTCCCGCGTATGTCAGACTCGTTGTGGTTAAAAGCATGCAAATTAGAATTAAAATTTTCATCATGATGTCAGGCTGGTATGAATAGGGTAGAGGGGGTGTTCCCCTCCACTCTTTAAAATGGAATTAGTCGAGAACGATAGAGAGCTGTTCAATCGCTTCGCTAATCGGAATGAACATGGCAATGCCACCCGTTGTCATGCCTAGTGCTGCGACGCCGATGACCTGTCCTTCATTGTTAACAAGGGGGCCACCGCTATTGCCGGGTTTGATTGAAACATCGCTTTGAATATATGTGGTTCCCTCAATGGTACGGTAAGCACTCAGGACGCCCTGTGTTACCGTACCTGCCAGCTCCTGACTAAGCGGAGACCCAACGGCGTAAACGGCACTGCCCACTGTTCCTTTGGCCTTGCTCAATGAGAGCGTATGTTCGGCTGAGTATTCTGCTTTGATCAGGGCAATGTCTCTCTGAGAGTTCATTCTCTGAACCTCACCCACAATCGATCTGCCATCGGCAAGCTTGATTTTGACGTACCTAGCCCCTCCAACCACATGCTGATTAGTTAGCAAGTAACCGTCTTTACCGATAAAGAATCCTGATCCACTTCCAATGCTACTCTCAATTGTCACTACGCCCGGCAGAAGTTGCTTGGAAAAAAATTGTGGCAGAATGGTCTCTTTTATTCCGCCTGCAATTCGGAGTGGTGGTAGTTTCTCAATTTTACTTTTTCCGCCAGTCTTGAATGTTTCCACATAGGCTGCATCGGCGAAGAGGTTGTCGATGTTGCCTCGCAATAATGGGTCGAAGAAGTCATCAATATTTAGGGATGAGCCTGTTTCATTTGAGAATGATGATTCTACTGTATTGCTGTAGACGACTGATTGCAGAAGGGGGGAATACAACTCCCATTTTACCTTCATATAAGACTTTCCACGCAGATCCTTTGTCTCGCCGCAGGCTTTATACTTAAAGTCTATTAGGGTTGCGCCAACTTTAAAGGTGGCCTCGCTGCCGAGCTTTTCATCAAATGCAGATTGCGATGCGATGGTTCTCGGATAGCCATGCTTGATGGCTTCCTCCTTAAAGAGTCTTTGTAAATCTGCTTTGACCCAGTCGCTTGTATCTTTTGTGAAATAGATATCGCGAGAATTAGTGCAGAACATCCCAGACATGAACGCACCAATTTTGTCCGTGCCATCGAGATGGCTGCGCCATGCTGAAAACTCAGCGGTGCGATTCAATTCGGCAGATTTGACATCAATGGCCTGCAGTTTGGTTGCAGTGGGAATGCCGGAAAAGTCTGCAGACAGGGCTGAGAGGCAAGCGCAAGCAAATGAGACAAGCCAAGAAATTTTCGATAGTTTCATTTTAGTGAAATTGAATAGTGTTGGAAAAAATACCGAACGTGCTAGCCATCAGCAAGCACAGGAATAGCAAAGTATTGTATCAGTTTGATTTGATGCTGGTATAGCGGTGGATTCATGGCATGGGCGATGTGACGAATGATTTTCTGTAAGGTGCCAAGCTAGTATTGGTGAGTGGCCTATAAAGAAAAAGTGATGTGAATGGTGTAGGAGCTGTTGTGCTTGGCCGTGGAGCAGTCAGTCCTCGAATTGTGGGTATCGTTGGCATACTTATAGTGTGCGCTCAGGGGATTGCCGCCTGCCATCACCCCTACCCCGTTGCTTACGGTGAACTCGGATACGCAAGCAATCAGGATGCATCTGGTCGGGAAACGGGATTTCTGCTGGATGCGTATCGCGAGGTGGCGCGGCGAACCGGGTGCCAGTTTCGTTTGGAAAAAGTGCCGCTGGCGCGTGCCGCCAGACGCTTCTTTGCCGGACAATCGATTGTGGTGGGCCCGGCTTTCACGCTGTCAAATCCCGAACAGGAAAAGGAAATACATTTTATTCCGCTAATGCGCACCAGTACCGAGCTCATTGTATTGCGTTCACATGCTTCGTTGATTCGCGGGACGCATCTGGGGGCAGGGTTGCGTTTAGGTGTACTGAATGGGGCAAGTTACGGCGAGTGGGTGGATGACTGGCTGAAGACGATCCCGCCAGCGCAGGTACATACCATCCAGTCGATAGAATCACTGTTTCAGATGATGGTCTTGCACCGCATTCATGCGACCGTGGGGAATGCCTATGTGTACAAGTGGGAATTAGATCGGCGTGGGCTCAATAATTACGTACGTGTAATGCCAATGCCTGACGCAGGGACATTTCATGTTGGCATTGCCATGAATATGAAAACGATTCATCCGGATGATCGGGAGACGCTACGGCATGCGTTTGAAACACTGCGCGATGATGGTACCTTTGAGCGTATAGTCGCCCGCTATCTGGGTGATGCCACGGCACGCGAGCAGGTGAGACACTGGAACAAGTGACTCACCTGCATGGCGGAATTATTCCTCAGCCTTGCGGTTGCTACCTGCCACCATCTTGAATTCAAACAGGCGGCATTCCAGCGCGCCATTGAACAGTACGGTGCGCTTGCTGGCTGACAGGCGAATGAGCTTGGCCAGTCTCAGATCACCAGTGAAATAGTACGCACGCCAGCCGGAGAACCGCTGTTTCAGGGCGTGGCCGATTTCCGGGTAGAGCTTGCCCAGATGTTCCTGCTCGTCCAGGCGGATACCATAAGGCGGGTTGCACACCAGCACGCCATGATCCATCGGGGCTTCGCAGGTGAGCGCATCATCCACCCAGATATCCACGCAATCAGCGAGGCCGGCTGCTTCCAGATTCTCGCGGGCAGTTTCCAGTACGGCGCGGTCAATATCATTGCCGAAAATCGGCAGCGGACGCAGAGGTTGCATGCCAGCCTTGGCTGCTTCGCGTACGCGATCCAGCGCTGCAGGGACAAACATCTTGAACTGCTCGAAGGCAAAGTAGCGGTTCAGACCCGGCGGAATGTTCAGGGCGATCATCGCGGCTTCAACCAGGAAGGTGCCGCTACCGCACATGGGGTCGAACAGCGGTTCGACGCCATCCCAGCCGGTAAGCTTGAGGATACCGGCAGCCAGATTCTCGCGCAGCGGCGCTTCGCCCGACGCCACACGGTAGCCCCGCTTGAACAGCGCCTCACCGGAAGTGTCGAGATAGACAGAGGCCATGCTGTCGGTCAGGAATGCCTGAATGCGCATGGCTGGCTCGCGTGTATCCACGCTCGGGCGTTCGCCCAGTTTGGCGCGGAAGCGGTCGCACACGGCATCCTTGATCTTCAGCGTCAGGAAATCGAGGCTCTTGAGCGGACTCTTGATGGCAGTGACCGATACCTTGATGGTCTTGCTCACATCAAAGAGTTCGTACCACTCCACGCTGCGGACCAGCTGATAGACGTCATCCTCGTTGCGGTAAGGACGTTCGGCCAGCTTCCACAGAATGCGCGAGGCGACGCGGCTGTGTACGTTGGCGGCCATCATGGTCAGCCAGTCGGCATTAAAGGCCACGCCACCATCGGTGGCGGTGACATCCTGTGCCTTGAGGTGCACCAGTTCGGTGGCAAGAATCTGTTCAAGCCCGCGCGGACACGTGGCGAAAAACGGGAAGGTCTGCTTTTTCATGATCGGTGTCCGTCAGCTTGAAGCGGTTGAGGTGGTTGTAGCAGCAGGTGTCACCCGACGGCGAGCCTGACTGATGACCGGTGCCCAGCGTTCGCCCGGTCGTTTTTTGTAAGTACACAGGGTCAGCTCGCTCGGGGCGAAGGCGTTGACGTTATGGGTCAGCGGCATGGTGATGAGGTACTGAGCCTGCGTGGCGCGCAGGAATGCCCCCACCTTGTCGATATTGAGCACGTCGAGGTGGGCAAAGGGTTCGTCGATGAATACAAAGCCGGTCGGATTGTCTTCATCCATCATCAGGCCAATCAGCAGGATCAGCGATTTCATCACCTGCTGGCCACCGGATGCTTCGCCATCATTCAGGCCCATCAGACCCTTCTGGTCGAAGTCGAATTTGACTGATAGGCCAGCTTGCGCCAGCGTGGTGTCATCGTTGTCCAGATGCGGCGGTTCGACTTCCACGGAAATGCCCGCCAGTGCGCCCAGCCGGGTGACATTCTGGCCGTAGGCACGTACGGTGGCGCGCAGTTTGGCGATATAGGCACCACGCGCTTCCTTGGTCAGTTCATGGGCGCGTGCCACGCTTTGTGCGCGCGCCTGTGTTTCGTTGGCGAGACGATCGAAGTCCTGCTGCATTTTCTCGCGCAGCTCCAGCACCATGGCATCACGTTCCCAGTCGCCCTGCTCCAGGCGCTGGCGCTGGCGCTCGATTTCGTGGCGCACGGCCTGAACCGAACCCCATTCCTCGCGCAGAGCGGGCAGGGTGGCGGCGTCGATTCCGTGTTCCGCCAGTTCGCTGCGCAGGCGCTTGGCCGCCTCAATCTGGCGGGTTTGTTCCAGCTGGCGGGACTCCACCTGCGCAAGCAATTCGCTGACCTGCTTGAGCAACGCATCGCGGGTCAGTTCGGTTTTCTGACGTGAGAGGCGTGCTTCCAGCGCGGCTTTGCGAACTGTCTCCAGTTGCGTTTGCTCGGTCGCCAGTGCCTCGCCCAGACGCTGTGCTTCGGCACGTAACTCTGGCAGCGCGGCTTCGGCCGCAGCGAATTCATCGCTGCGAGCGGCCAATTGCTGCACGGCATCCATGCCGGCAAGTGACAGTTGCAGGCTGGTTATCTCGCGGCCGAGTTCAACCGAACGGGTTTCCAGATCGAGAATCAGCTGGTTCAGATCGCGCAGGCTGCGGCTGATTTCGTCCAGACGCGAGCGGCGCGCGGCTTCGCCAAAGGCATGATCGCGCGGATCGACGCCAATGTGGCGCGCGCCACGGCGTTCCTTGTGGTAGCCCTCGCGGGTGATCCAGTCGCCCTGTACCTCTGCACCGGCTTCCACCGATTTCACGCGGCGCACCTGATTCATCTGGCGGGTCAGCCAGCCCGGCGCATCGCGTTTAAAGTCGAGAATCTCCAGAATCGAGCCCGGCGTCGCCAATGGAATGGCTTCCTTTTCCGGCACGATAAAATGGCGATAGCGCAGCTGCTGGCCGATGGAAAACGCTTTGGCGCGATCCTGCTCGCGTTCCAGCAGAATGATGTGGCGATAAGGAGCCAGCAGGGCCTCGACGGCGTCCTGCCAGCTGTTGTCGCGCACTTCCACGATTTCGGTCAGTAGATGATGCACGATACCGGCTTCATCCAGCGCAGCACGCATCTGGCGCACAAACGGCTCCAGCGGCTGGCTGCCGCCTTGCAGGGTGTATTGCAGACTGGACAGGGTATCGCGATCCTGCTTGCGCGCCTTGATGGTGGCTTGCAGTTCGCCCTGTTCGGTACGCAAATTGCCGAGTTTGTCGGCCAGCTTGCCAGCATCGGCGCCGGATTCGGCTTCGGCCAGCGCCTGCATGCGGTTGCGTTGTTCCAGTAATTTTTCGGCGGCACGTGCTTCGCTACCTGCCTGCTGAAAGGGGCCGAACAGCGCCTTGTAGCGTGCATCAGCCTCTGCTTCGGCGGTAATGGCCGATTCGGCATCCTGATTCAGTCGAGCCAGTTCGCTTTCATGGACGGCCAGTTCATCCTGACGGGTTTTCAGCATGCGCCGCATGCCCTTGAACTGATTCACGTAGCCCATCAGCGAATCCCAGGCATCGAGATAGCGCAAGGCAGGCAGGACGCTGCGTTCCAGCTTGGCCACTTCCACTTCCAGCATGCGCCAGTCATCATAGCGCTGGGCGCGGACACGCATCTGTTCGACGCGGGCACCGAGGCCATCGAGCTGGTGGGTCAGCTCTTCCAGCTCCTGTTCGGCTTCGCGCTGTTCGTTGCGGGCATGCTGATAGTTATCGAGCACGGCTTTGTCGCCGAATACCTGAAACACCAGATCCAGCAGGGATTTGGGGCCGTATTCGCACAGTTTGTCAGTGTCACCCTGCTCCAGTGCCAGCACTTCGGCAATCGCACGGGTGAGACCTGCCTGTTCAAGATTCAGCTTGTAATCGCGCACGCCCAGCCAGGTGAGGGATTTCTCGCTTTCTTCGGTCAGTTCAATCTGTCCGGCGGCAATCGCGTAATGGCGCACCCAGTCGCCACCCTGACGCGAAATGCGGCAGAACAGGGTGACGGTATCATCGCTGATGGCCCAGAACGGTCGCTGACGGAAGATATCCGCCGAGGTATTGCGCGGGTTGTTGACTACGGCGCGCAGCCAGGCGGTTGGCTGCGACGAGTTTCTTACATAGCGCTTGTAGTCGCGGCGACCCGAGCAGGGCAGGGCCAGCAAAGTGCGCAGGGCGTCCAGCAAGGTCGTTTTACCGGAGCCATTGGGCCCCACGATGGTGACAATCTGCGCATCCAGTGGAACCTCGATGCTTTGCCAGAAGTCCCAGTTGCGCATTTCGATGCTGCGGAATTGAAACATGGTTATCGGGTTTCGCTGGGTTCAGGTTGTTGGGTGGTTTCGGATTGTCTGCGACGGAGCACATCCGACAGCGCGCCTTCAATGATGCGCGGGGCCAGCGTCGAATAGTCCAGCATCAGGTCGAGCAGGGGGCCTTCGTGCACCATGCGATTGCGGCGTTCGATCAGGCCCAGACGTGCGAGCGTACCAAGGTTGGCATTCATCCGTGTCTTGCCGCCCAATCGTTCACGGAAGTCAGCATAGAGTGCATCTTCGGAAATCCCCACGGAGACCGCTTCGCCATGCTGCATCGGCTTGTCGCTGACAAACATATCGCCCTGATTTTCCTTGTCTTTTTCCGCGCGGGAGACCTGGCGCTCTCGTTTAGGCAGGATAATCAATGCCCAGATCACTACCAGCAGTGCAATTGCATCGCGTGGCAGACCCATATTGTTGGAAAGCCAGCTCTCACCGTCCCCGAATACAAATGCTTCCAGATCGGACGACAGCGCCACCCCGATATGTTCGGCGTAGGGATTTTCCAGCAGAATCAATCCGGCCTCACCCAGACGGCGTTCCAGCCCCTGACGAAAGTCGTCATCCACCAAGGCGCGGCGTGCCAGCGGATCGGTACGGGGGAGATAGCGATGCGTAATGAGCCGGGCGCAGAGAATGGCTAGTGCGTCATTCATGCGGGAATGCTCCATGCAGGATCATGGATGCTGCGCGTATGGCGGCATCCACGAATGAAATAAGAGAAAGGGTACTCATTGAGCGTCTGCCCGACGCAATTGACCAACCGTCATGGCTGCGACCTCGGGATGATCAAGCAAGGTGACATCGGCACCATGCTGAAGCGAAATCGGCAATTTCACGATATCGCCCACCACACTGTTTTCCAGTGCAGCATCCTTGTCGCCAAGCAAACTGAGTAACGATAGACGATAGGCCGTCTCGGCATAGGTATCGGCCAGCACGGCGTCCGCCAAAGTGGATTCAATCCGGATGTCGCGCAGCGATTCGTACAATGCTTCGGCTGCGAACAGCCTTTCGGCATCTGGCATGGCCAGGTCCGGCGCGGCCACCTTGTTGGGCAGCACGACTGCTTCCAGGCCGAGTCGCTCGCGTTCCACCAGCTCGAATTCGGCGATATCCAGCAATTCATGACACGTCGCGAAGGTCGGATGCGGCGCAAAGCGCAGTTCGCCCTCAACCAGCGTGGTCAGCGTACCCTGGGATGCGGTTCGCAGCCAGTCGGCGATATCGGTCGACGTCAGGCCGGACTGCCCCAGATGGACACGCTGGCCTTGCAACTGGTTCAGTCGACGCTGGAAGCTTCCGGTGAGCCGCAGGATGCGCGATTGCGCCATCCCGATCGCTTGCACCTGATCCAGCATCCGCCGATCCAGCGACTCATCCGCAAACATTTCACGGATGACTGTTGTGCCTTTTTCTACCCAGCGCCACACCGATTCAAGCCGCTTCTGTGCTTTGAGAATCTGGAATTCGGATTGCGATTCCAGTGCTTCTTCAAAGTGCATGTACAGCTCGTTCAGGCGAGCCAGCAGATGCTGCAGTGTTTCATTGGAAACACGCCCAAGCTGTTGCTGACCTGCCGCCTGTGCGGTCAGGTAACCCAGTTCGGCATCGTGTTCCGAAAACGCGAGCAGCGTAGAAAGCGAGGCCAGTGCGATACGGCCGGCCTCTGCAATCTGATAAAGACTTTCGTCGGCATCCCACAGCAACAGGCCGTTATCGCGCAGTCTGTGCAGCACAGTACGCAGCTTCACTGGATTCACATAGATGAAATGGGCTTCCAGTTGTGCGGGCGACCAGCGCGGTTCGTGACCGCGACTGGCAATTTCACGCAGCACCATCAGACGTGCCAGTACCTGCTCCTCGGTACCGTGGAACAGGGTGATAAAGGCAGCAATGAGCGGGCGCGCCGGTAGCAGGTCGGCAAGCGGCGGCACTTCCGCCGGAGAAAGTCCGGCGGCTAGAAAGTCAGCAAGTTTTTCGTCAGCCACAGTCAGTCAGAATGATCCAGTCAGGAAAGACAGAGAGCGAAACGACGTTTCACCTTTCACGTTTCACATTTCACGTGCTGCTTTAGTCCTTCGTCGGATCGTATTCCATCATGACTTCAGCTTCTTTTGCTACCGCTTCGGGCTGACGCATCGGACGTGTTGCATCCAGGTAATCCATGATCGCCCAGCACAATTGCTGTGTACCTTCACCTGCCAGGCCAGAAATGGCAAACCAGCGGGGTGCCATCGGATCAAAAGGCGCGTACGGATCCGGTTCGGTCATCGGGAAGCCATAGGCTTCCAGGAAGGCCTTCACGCGCTCGTCGCGCTCTTCTTGCGGAATCATGTCCAGCTTGTTCAGTACCAGCCAGCGTGGCTTCTGATACAGCGCTTCATCGTACTTGCGCAGCTCTTCCACAATCGCATGGGCTTCACGCACCGGGTCGGTTTCTTCATTGAACGGTGCGATATCGACGATGTGCAGCAAAATACCGGTGCGGGCCAGATGCTTGAGGAACCGGTGACCGAGGCCAGCACCTTCGGCGGCGCCTTCGATCAGACCCGGAATGTCGGCGATCACAAAACTGCGGTTGTGGTCGATACGCACCACACCCAAATTGGGGTGCAGTGTGGTAAATGGATAATCGGCGACCTTCGGGCGGGCAGCAGACACGGCAGAGATAAACGTGGATTTGCCTGCATTGGGCATACCCAGCAAGCCTACGTCTGCCAGTACCTTCAGTTCCAGCTTGAACTCGCGGTGTTCGCCTTCTTCACCATGGGTGAACTGGCGCGGTGCGCGATTGGTGGATGACTTGAAGTGCAGGTTGCCCAGACCACCCTTGCCGCCCTTGGCGATCAGTACTTGCTGACCATCTTCAGTCAGATCGGCCACGATTTCATCTGTGACGGCATCGCGAATCAGGGTGCCCACCGGCATGCGCAGGACGACATCGTCCGCGCCCTTGCCGTAGCAGTCGCGACCCTGACCGTTTTCGCCGTGCTTGGCGCGGTATTGCTTGACGAAGCGGTAGTCCACCAGCGTGTTGATATCGCGGTCGGCTTTCGCCCAGATGCTGCCGCCCTTGCCGCCGTCGCCGCCATCGGGGCCACCACGGGGGATGAATTTTTCACGGCGCATGGATGCGGAGCCATTGCCACCATCACCTGCCATGACTTCGATGCGCGCTTCGTCAATAAATTTCATGTTCTGCCTAACTCGTAAGATGTTGCCGGGCAGGAGAGCCGGCGCCCTGTGTACGGACGACCCATTCGTCCGGGGCTGCGTGTCTGCCAGGTTGGGAAATCGATTTCCCGGTGATGCTAGTCTAGACTACCCAGTTCGTCCGGAAAGCGATCCCGAATGATCAAGGGGCTAGAAATGGAAAAAAGCCCTATCGCGGGGATAGGGCTTTTCCGTGTCGCCGGCTACCCTGGCCAATCACTTGGCGGCAGCCGGTTCCACGTTTGCCTGATAATTAGGCTTCAGCGCCGGTGTAGGGCTCGACCACAACGGTCTTGCGCTTCAGCGGGCCCTTGACGACAAACTTCACGTAGCCGTCAACCTTGGCGTACAGGGTGTGATCCTTGCCCATGCCAACATTCACGCCAGCGTGGAACTTGGTGCCACGTTGACGGATGATGATGGAACCAGCATTGATCAGCTCGCCACCGTAAACCTTGGTACCAAGGCGTTTACTTTCCGAGTCGCGGCCGTTACGGGAACTACCGCCTGCTTTTTTATGTGCCATGTGGGTACTCCTGGATTACTTGGCGATGGCGTCAATGCGAATTTCGGTGAAATTCTGACGATGACCTTGGCGCTTCTGGTAGTGTTTACGACGGCGCATCTTGAAGATGCGAACCTTGTCGTGACGACCATGAGAAACAACCGTTGCTGTGACGGTAGCGCCCGCAACAACAGGGGTGCCAACCGAAACCGCTTCACCGTCAACCACCATCAGTACTTCGTTCAGTACGATCTGGCTGTCGATGTCGGCGGCAATCTGTTCTACTTTAAGTTTTTCACCAATGGCAACTTTGTATTGCTTGCCACCGGTTTTTATGACCGCGTACATAGACTGAGCTCCTGAAATAAAACTGCCCCGCGCGTTGCGGGGAGCACGCCACTATACGCAAGCGTATGAATTTGGTCAAGTTTTAGGCAATACCGGACGTCAGAACAAAGACCTTATGTTTTCAGGGTATAATCGTCCCCCATCGGAATAACCATCCTCTCAGGCAATACCGTGTCAATCGAATTCGTGAAATCCGTGATCGACGCCGACATGGCGAAGGTCGACGCCCTGATCCGCACCCGTTTGCACTCTGATGTCGTATTGGTGCGCCAGGTGGCCGAATACATCGTCAGCTCGGGCGGCAAGCGCCTGCGCCCGGTACTGGTATTGCTGTCTGCCGGCGCACTGGGTTATGAAGGCGCGTTCCATCACGAGCTTGCGGCTGTCGTTGAGTTTATTCATACCGCCACCTTGCTGCATGATGATGTCGTCGATGAATCCAGCCTGCGTCGTGGCCGCGATACCGCCAATGCGCTGTTCGGCAATGCGGCCAGCGTACTGGTGGGCGATTTCTTATATTCCCGCGCTTTCCAGATGATGGTTTCGGTCAATGACATGCGTGTGATGCAGGTACTGGCCGATGCGACTAATGTGATCGCAGAGGGCGAAGTGCTGCAGCTGATGAATATTCAGGATGCCGATCTCGATGAGGCGGATTATCTGAAGGTCATTCGCTACAAGACGGCCAAACTGTTCGAGGCTGCATCACGTCTCGGTGCACTGTTGAACAAGTCTGACGCCGCCACCGAAGATGCCATGGCGCGCTACGGCATGCATCTGGGTACGGCTTTCCAGATTGTGGATGATGTACTGGACTACTCCGCCAGTGCCGAAGAGATGGGCAAGAATGTTGGCGATGATCTGGCCGAAGGCAAATGTACGCTGCCACTGATTTATACCATGCGCTTTGGTACGACTGATCAGGCTGCGGTGGTGCGTGACGCGATTGAAAATGCGCGCGCCGATCGCTTTGCCGAAGTGCTGGCAGCCGTTCAGGCAAGCGGTTCGCTTGAGCGCGCACTGGAAGCGGCTCGCCGCGAAGCTGCACTGGCCAACGAAGCAATTGCCGCTTTACCAAACAATGATTTTGCACGTGCGATGCGTGAGTTGGCGGTATTTGCAGTTGAGCGCAGCAACTGATTGTTGAGTGTCGCGTATTTTGACGCACCGTCCGCAATGTTGACAGGCGGATGCGGGTATCCTAAAATGCGCAGCTCTTTGCAAGTCGGCGTGTAGCGCAGCCTGGTAGCGCACTTCGTTCGGGACGAAGGGGTCGGAGGTTCGAATCCTCTCACGCCGACCACAGAATACAGAAAACCCCATGCTCCGGCGTGGGGTTTTTGCTTTGTGTCTATCATGAATACGACTGGCCAACCGATTAGGTGCTGGATAGTCTGTCCAGCATGGATCAGGCTTGAATAGGCGAGCACAGCTCGACCAGGATGCCATCCGGGCATCTGACGTAAGAAACCGTTTGACCCCAAGGCTTCACCTGTGGTGGAGCAAGCTCGCGTGCGCCACTGTCCAGTGCACGGGCATGGGCGGATGCGACATCCGCGGTCACCAATGCAATTTCAAAGCCCAGCGGCTGTTGCGATGTATCGGCATGCACATGTCCACCGGCAAAGTTCATGTCGCCTAGCGCGTGTGAGGCAAATGACAGGGTAGTTGCACCCGTATCCAGCTCTCCATAGGTGCCACACTCATGCAGGAACTTGCGTGAAAGTCCAAATGCCTGCTCAAAGAACACCAGTGAGGCCGGGACATCTGGAACGTAAATGATGGTGTAGCCGAGTTTCATGCGTTTCCCGTCCCGTTGTTAAGGTGTAGTCGTCATGGGTGGCGAAGCGGATCCAGCATGGACCGCAGCCCGTTGTGATCCATTTCCTGCATCAAGGCCAGCAGTCGTCCGATTTCACCCTTGGGAAATCCTTCGCGGGCAAACCAGTTTAAATAGTTGCCCGGCAAATCGGCAATCAGTGTCCCGGCGTGTTTGCCAAAGGGCATCTTGGTGTGGACGAGCTTGATCAGATCTTCTGCCTGCATGATAACTTAGCGTCCTCTACCGGGAGTAGATTTACCGGATGAGAATCCAAACTCACGCATAAGAAAATCCTCTGTTGCAGCCTGATCTTCGCGGCGCATGGAGAGCGGATACGTTTGATCCAGTCGTTCGATATGCCACGGTGCTTCGGTTGGATAGTACTGGCGTGTGATCTCGATCACCTTGCGGATAATCGCACGTTCAATATCATCACCCGGTTCAACTCTGACATCAAATAGGGACTGTCTGGCGCTGCTTTGCGATACGGTCCAGCCCTTGAAGCTAATGGTCGCCTTGTAGGCAGATCTGTCCCTAATCTCGAATAAACCACTTGTGCCCGGCCGTTTCAGATTGCGGGCAATGATGGCGTCACGTGCTGCATTGGCATCTTGTTCAGCAGTCCTGCCAGCGCCGCCCTGCGATTTTGGCAGTTGCGACATGCGTTGTTGCACATAAGTAGAAAAATCCATGCCGGGCGGAGGCGGAGGGACTTCTTCTGGGGGCGGTGGCACGCGACGCGGTTGTGGCTCGGGGGGCGATGCAGGAATGGTGGGGGTGTCCGGCGTAGCAGGGCGATTAGTCGCGATGATGCGGCGGGTATCTGCCGGGTGCGCTTGAACCGGATGTTGCGGGGGGGTCTCGCGAGGCACTTGATCCGGCTGACCTTGAGGTGGAGGCGGGGCGCTTTCCGCTGCCTGTTTGCCGGGTAAGTCTTCCAGATTCAGTTCGACTGAAATGGGTGTTTCACCGCCATCACCGTTCTGATCCATGATGAGCGGGCGCATGAGCAGCAAGGCGATGACATGGACGACAAGGGATACACTTGCGCCGCGCAAGGTATTTCTGCGAATAGGCACAACAACATCCGCCTGACTGGCGGGTGGAAACTCACAGGTCAATGAGGCGTCACTTGAACGCATGCGCTGCCAACTCTTTCAATATACAAAAAATGCACGACGCACTGTTGCCTCGTGCAGGCTCGGCATTGTAAGGCATTCAGGGGGCGGAAAGGTTTGACAAGAAAGTGTAAAAACGTGTGGAAGTGTTGCAAAAGCAAATGCACGTTAATGCAAACGATTGCAATATAAATTGTTTAACTAAGACTTGAAATAGACGCGAAAGATAAATAAAACGAATCTAATAGATAAAAAAATTCCCGCTTCGGCCAAGGCCTACACGGGAAGAGGAGGAGGAAACAGTTCACATACAAAATCTACGTGATTAACGCTATATTAGCGCTTGCTTGATTTTCGTGCAAGCGCTAATGCAAGCATAAAGCAAGCCGTTGAGCGAAAAGACTACACTCCACTCAGGCAGACATATTTGGTTTCCAGATATTCATCCATGCCCTGCCGTGCGCCTTCGCGTCCAAGGCCAGAATGTTTTACCCCGCCAAATGGCGCGACCTCTGTTGTAATCAAGCCCGTATTCACGCCCACCATGCCGTATTCCAGTGCCTCGGCAACACGGAACACCCGTCCCAGATCCTTGGCAAAGAAGTACGATGCCAGTCCGTATTCGGTATCGTTTGCGTAGGCAATGACTTCGGCTTCTGTCTCGAACTTGAAGACAGGTGCGAGCGGGCCAAAGGTCTCTTCCTTGGCTACTTTCATGGCGGGTGTCACGCCGGATACAACCGTTGGCTCAAAGAAGGTGCCGCCCAATGCATGACGTTTGCCACCTTGAACAACTTTGCCACCCTTGGCGATCGCATCCTGCAGGTGTTCTTCCACTTTAAGTACCGCATTGGCATCAATCATCGGGCCAATTTGCGTACCTGCATCAGTACCATTGCCGATCTTCAACTTGGCAACTGCGGCTGCCAGCTTTTCCACGAATGTATCGTAAATGCCAGACTGGACATAGAGACGGTTAGCACAGACACATGTTTGACCAGCATTGCGGAACTTGGACGCAATCGCACCTTCGACCGCTGCATCGATATCGGCATCGTCAAACACGATGAAGGGGGCATTCCCGCCTAATTCCAGCGACAGCTTCTTCAAAGTCGGCGCGCAATTGGCTGCGAGCTGGCGGCCGACCTCTGTCGAGCCGGTAAAGCTGAGTTTGCGAACGGTGTCGGATGCACACAGCGCATCGCCAATTGCACGAGCAGAGCCGGTCAGCACCGAAAAAATGCCCGCTGGTACGCCTGCACGCTGCGCCAGTTCGCCCAGTGCCAGAGCCGAGAGCGGTGTCTGGCTGGCGGGCTTGAGAATCATCGGGCAACCCACTGCCAGCGCCGGACCTGCCTTGCGCGGGATCATGGAGTGCGGGAAATTCCACGGCGTAATGGCTGCTGCAACGCCAATGGGCTGGCGCAGAGTCATGATGCGTTTGTCAGCCCATGGCGACGGAATCGTTTCGCCATAGACACGCTTGGCTTCCTCGGCAAACCATTCCATATAGCCTGCGCCGGACATTAGTTCCCCCTTGGCCTCAGTCAGGGGCTTGCCTTGTTCGCTGGTCAGGATCAGTGCCAGATCATCAATATTGGCGGCAATCAGTTCATACCATTTACGCAGGACAGCAGCGCGTTCCTTAGCCGTCTTGCTGCGCCAGGCCGGCCAGGCACGTTCGGCGGCATCAATCGCGCGCTGCGTTTCAGTGGCACCCATCTTCGGCACATGGGCGATGATCTCGCCCGTCGCCGGATTGGTCACCGGGAAGGTTTCGCCATTGTCGGCATTACACCATTCGCCGTTGATCAGGCATTGCTGTTTGAGCAGGCTTGGATCGTTCAGATTCAGCATGGTCTATTCCTTACGCTTTGATCGCGGCTTCGATGATATCGAGTGCTTCGGCAAACACGGCATCTTCGATGGTAATGGGCGACAGGAAACGGATCACATTGGCGTACACGCCGCAGGTCAGCAAAATCAGGCCACGCTTCAGGGCTTCGGCCTGTACCTTCTTGGTGAAATCCGGATCCGGTTCGTGTGTGCCTGCCTTGTTGAATTCGACCGCCACCATAAAGCCCAGACCACGTACGTCGGCGATTTGCGGCACCGACGATTTCAGGCTGTTCAGCCGCTCTTTCAGGGCTGCACCCAGCTGGTTGGCTCGTTCGCACAGCTTTTCTTCCTTGATCACGTCAAGCACCGCCAGCGCTGCTGTTGTAGCCAGCGGGCTACCGGCGTAAGTGCCGCCCATGCCGCCCGGTGCGGGGACATCCATGATCTCTGCGCGGCCAACCAGTGCGGAAATCGGGAAACCACCGGCGAGACTCTTGGCCAGCGTCATCATGTCGGGCAGAACATCGTAGTGGTCCATGGCAAACATCTTGCCGGTACGTGCAAAGCCGGTCTGGATTTCGTCGGCAATCATCAGGATGCCGTGTTCATCACACACTTTACGGATGGCGCGCATGAGTTCCGGCGGGGCAACATAGAAGCCGCCTTCGCCTTGCACAGGCTCGATGATGATGGCGGCAATGCGCTTGGGATCGACATCGGCCTTGAAGAGGGTATGCAGTGCCTTGATCGAGTCATCGACGCTGACATCATGGGATTCGATCGGAAAGGGCAGGTGGTAGATTTCGGCAGGGAACGGTCCAAAGCCAACCTTGTACGGCACCACCTTGCCAGTGAGTGCCATGCCCATGTGGGTGCGACCGTGGAAGGCGCCCGAGAAAGCAATCACGCCAGCGCGTCCGGTGGCGGCGCGCGCCACCTTGACCGCATTTTCTACGGCTTCAGCGCCGGTAGTGAAGAAGGACACGCGCTTCTGGTGCGAGCCCGGCGTCAGTTCGGCCAGCTTTTCTGCCAGTGTCACGTAGCTTTCGTACGGTACAACCTGATAGCAGGTGTGACTGAACTGGCCCAGCTGGGCTTGAACTGCGGCTGTAATTTTCGGATGGCAGTGGCCGGTATTCAGGACGGCGATGCCTGCCGCGAAATCGATAAAGCGTCGACCTTCAATATCCCAGAGTTCTGCATTACGGGCGTGGTCGATGAAGAAATCACTCATCACACCTACGCCACGGGGGGTAATGGCTTGGCGGCGGGCATGTAGTTCTGCATTGTTTGCCATGAAAAACTCCGGAATAAGGTCTGGGTAACGTTGCGGATATTTAAACATGGGTGGTGTAGAAATTCACCACTTTTGTTGATTTTATTCATCGGTCTGATGGGTGGGGTGTGTTATCGGGGCAAAAATGCGCGCCAGAGTCTAGACTGAATCTGACTGAGCTCGCGTTACCTATGCCATGTCCGACTCCAACCTGCCACCTGCTCTTCCTGCTGGACAGACAATCGGCAATCACCTGTGTGGTGAGCTGTTCGACGCAACGCGCGCCCCCATTCTGGTGATTGATCCGGATGATGGTAGTGTGCTGGATGCCAATGGTGCGGCTGCCGCATTCTATGGCTGGCCAGTAGCGCAATTGCGGACGATGCGAATCTTTGACATCAATGTTCTGCCGCCCAATCGCGTGGCAGAAGAGATGCAGCATGCGGCAGCTGAAGGGCGCCGGTATTTCCATTTTGATCATCGCCTGGCGTCCGGTGCAGTGCGCGCCGTAGATGTCTATGCATCAACCACGCTGCTGAATGAGCGCCCGGTTATTATCTCCATGGTGCATGACAGCGGTCTGACCGGTAGCATGCGTCAATCCAAGCTGATGGCCTTAATGACGATTGAGGCTGCGCGTTTTGGTGTGCTGTGGTTCGATCGAGAAGGTCTGGTGGTATTTGCGAATGCGACCGTGGCGCGTATGACGGGTGCGCATAAAGATGAATTGATCGGTCAGAAGGCGGCGATTTTTAGCGAGCAGATGGCGGAGTCAGACTGGCAGCGCATCTGGGAGCGCACCATGCTCACGGGGGTGGATACCTTTCGTGCCCATTGGAACACCAAACAGCGCACCGGGCTGATCGAAGTTTCAACCTTTCCCATCCAGTATTCCGGCCAGATCTATCTGGTGGCGACCATACGCGATCTTGCATCCATGAGTCGGCTGGATCAGTTGCTTGATCTGCAGTATCGAGTCATTGAAGCGCTAGCCGAAGGGCAGGCACTGGATACCATTCTTGATCTGATTACCTCAGGTGTGGATCAGATTGCACCCGAGCTGATTTCATCCATTGTGATGGTGGATGAGCAAGGATATTTGCGACCGGGGTCAGCGCCGGGATTGCCACAAGCGTACTGCGATGCAATCAATGGGCTATCCATCGGACCGGATGTTGGCTCTTGCGGGACGGCTGCCTGGTTGCGAAAGCCGGTGTTTGTAAGAGATATCGCGCATGATCCGCTTTGGGCTGCCTATAAGGATCTGGCACTGCAACATGGCCTGCGAGCCTGCTGGTCATCTCCTATTCTGACGCGTCTTGGTCAGGTGCAGGCGACATTTGCCATTTACTACCGCGAAGTACGTGACGCAGACCGATTTCATCGTCGTGTGGTGGATGCCTGTGTGCATCTTGTGACGCTGGCTCTGTCGCAGCGTGAAGCCGAGGCGCAAATACATCATCTTGCCTTTTTTGATCCTCTGACCGGTTTGCCCAACCGGGCGATGCTGGCTGAACGTGCGCAGCATTCCATTTTGCGAGCCGAGCGGGAGGGGCGCTCGATGGCGCTCCTGTATGTGGATCTGGATCGTTTCAAGAATATCAATGATTCACTCGGGCATCAGACTGGCGATGCATTTCTCGACATCATGGGGCATCGGCTGGATGCGGTGGTGCGAGAGTACGATACCGTCGGCCGGATCGGTGCGGATGAGTTTGTCATTGTTCTGGCCAACTGCAATCGTCAGGGCGCAGAGCGGGTCGCAGGTAAGGTGATTGGCGTAGTGAATGAACCCATCACGCTCGGGGAACATATTCTGGTTGTCGGCGCCAGTATCGGTATTGCCGTCTATCCGGAGGATGGGGCAGATTTCGAATCCCTGATGCGTAATGCCGATACGGCTATGCATCAGGCTAAAGCATCCCCCAATCGGGTCTTCCGCTTCTATCACGAAGAGATGAATCAGGCGGCTGCCGAACGTCTGCGCATGGAAGCGGCCTTGCGGACGGCATTGGATGAAGGTCAGTTGCTGGCGCACTATCAACCGCAAATTCTGATTCGGGACGAGTCATTGTATGGCGTGGAGGCATTGGCGCGCTGGATGCATCCCGAGTGGGGCATGATTTCTCCCGCCCGGTTTATTCCGCTGGCAGAAGAGACCGGTCTGATCGAGGCGCTGGGGTCGTGGATGCTGCGTGAAACCGTCGCACAGCTGGCGCGCTGGGATGCGCAGGGGGTACGCGTGCCGTCCCTGTCGGTTAATTTGTCGCCACAGCAATTCCGTCAGGAGGGGCTAGAGCATGAAGTTGCGGCTTTGCTGGATGAGTTTGGCATTGCGCCCGATCGCCTGACGCTAGAGATCACGGAAAGTGTGATGATGCTCGATGAATACCATCCACTTGAAACACTTAAGGCACTCAAGCAGCTGGGTGTATGTCTTTCTGTGGATGATTTCGGGACGGGCTATTCCAGTCTGAGCTATCTGAAACGCTTTCCGGTGCATGAACTCAAACTGGATCAGAGTTTTGTACGAGATTTAGGCGAGGATGCCGAAGACAGGGCGCTGGCAAGTGCCGTGGTCAGAATCGGGCAGAGCTTGAATCTGAGCGTGGTCGCAGAAGGTGTCGAAACGGCAGTGCAGCTCGCATTCCTGAAAGAGCAGGGGTGCGATGTGGCGCAAGGGTGGCTTTTTGCCCGGCCAATGGAGGCAAGTGCCTTGTCCGAATGGTTTTGGGCACGCCAGGCGTCGCCAAATTGTGGCATTGCAGCAGGGTAATTGAGTCAAGTACTTGTGGTACTGCGTAAAGCAAGTAGAATCGAATGTCCGCCAATGCGATCAGATATAGTAACAATGCTGACTTTTCAGGAAATTATTCTCACGCTGCAGCACTACTGGAATGCCCAGGGCTGCGCGCTTTTGCAGCCGTACGATACCGAAGTCGGCGCAGGCACCTCTCACACTGCCACCTTTCTGCGAGCTTTAGGCCCGGAACCGTGGCATGCCGCCTATGTGCAGCCTAGCCGCCGCCCCAAGGATGGCCGCTATGGTGAAAACCCCAACCGCCTGTTCCAGCACCACCAGTTTCAGGTCGTACTGAAGCCGTCGCCGGACAATATTCAGGATCTCTACCTCGGTTCCTTGAAGAAACTGGGCATTGATCCAACGGTTCATGACATCCGTTTTGTCGAGGACGACTGGGAAAATCCGACACTGGGTGCATGGGGCTTGGGCTGGGAAGTATGGCTGAACGGCATGGAAGTGACGCAGTTTACCTACTTCCAGCAGGTTGGCGGCCTCGATTGCAAGCCGGTACTGGGCGAGATTACCTATGGCCTCGAACGTCTGGCCATGTACCTGCAAAACGTCGAAAACGTATACGACCTGATCTGGACGCATCTGCCTGATGGCACGCCTGTCACCTATGGCAACGTGTTCTATCAGAACGAAGTCGAACAGTCGCAGTATGCGTTTGAGCATTCCAATGTCGAGCTGCTGTTCCGCCAGTTTAACGATTACGAAGCCGAAGCCAAGCGTCTGCTGGAAGCTGCGGTGCCGCTGCCTGCCTATGAAATGATTCTCAAGGCGGGTCATACCTTCAACTTGCTCGATGCGCGCGGTGCCATTTCGGTGACCGAACGTGCGGCGTATATTGGCCGGATCCGCAATCTGTCACGCGGTGTGGCGCAGGCGTATTACGACGCGCGCGAGGCATTGGGCTTCCCCATGTTGAAAAAGGATTAGCCATGAAATCCCGGGTCCTGATGCTTGGTGTCGTGTTGCTGGCCGGTTGCGGTAGTTACGAAAGCGATATCAAGGCACTGGGGCCTGAACCTGTTCCCGAAGAAAAAGAAGGGGACTGGAGGCTATTCGGGCAGATGAAGGATTTCGACATTAAGGTGTCGTATGCCAGTATCGGCCCGGAAAAGGTTCGGAAGCCGAAAGAAAGTCCGACCTGGAAGAAGATCAAGCGAGCGCTGCATATCAAGAGCGAGCCTGCAAAGCCGGTCACGCCCTGGACCTACGTCTGGGTGTTGCGCACCTTCAAGGAAGACCAGAAGTCCTCTGCCGAGGATGAGGACAGCTTCCGCAAGGAATTTGCGCGGTTTGCAATTGATTGCGAGAGCGGCAAGATGGCCGGTGTCGCTGTGGAGCGCTGGGACAAAGATGACGATCTTGTCATTCGCCGCGATATTCCCGGATATTCATGGGAATTTTCTCGGCCGCTACCCGGCACCTTCCAGGAAAACTTTTATTCGCAGGTATGCAAGATTGCGGCTACCAAGCACGCTTCAGATGATGATTAAGCCGATGTGCCCAGATGGCGCATCGAACAATGAATTGCGACAGAACTCACGACAATGACCACCGATACGCTGCTGATTGAACTGTTTACCGAAGAACTGCCGCCGAAAGCGCTGGCACGTTTGTCTGCCAGCTTTGCTGGCACGATTGCCGATGAGCTGAAAAAACTGGGTTTCGCCGCTGCAGATGCAGCTGTGACTGAGTTTGCGAGTCCGCGCCGTCTGGCGGTTGCCATTGCGGGCGTGTCCGCTGTGCAGCCCGACCGCGTCGTTGAACGCAAGGGGCCGGCTGTGGTGGCAGGCTTCAAGGATGGCCTGCCGACGCCCGCCTTGCTGGGCTTTGCACGTTCGGTGGGCCTGGGTGCTGATCAGCTGGATCAGCTCGAACGTGGTTCGGATGGCAAGCAGGACGTGTTTCTGTTCAAGAGCGAAAAGAAGGGCGAGCCACTGGCTAGCCTGCTGACCGGTGTGATTGCCGACGCACTGAAAAAGCTGCCCGCACCCAAGCTGATGCGCTGGGGCGCACTGGAAACCCAGTTTATCCGTCCCGTGCATGGCCTGATCGCACTGCATGGTGCCAATGTGGTGCCGGTGAGCGCGCTGGGTTTTGAGGCTGGCCGTGTGACTGGCGGTCACCGCTTCCTGAGTACCGGCGACGTGTCGGTCGCGCACGCGGATGCCTATGCCGAGACCCTGCGCAGCGCCGGCAAGGTTGTGGCCAGCTGGACCGAGCGCCGTGCGCGTATCGTCGAGCAGCTCAATGCACGTGCTGCTGCACTGGGCGCGACGATTGCTGCGGGCGACGACCTGATCGACGAAGTGAATGGTCTGGTTGAATGGCCTGTTGTAGTTGAAGGCGAATTCGAGGCCGAGTTCCTCAAGGTGCCGCAAGAATGCCTGATTCTGACCATGCAGCAGAATCAGAAGTATTTCCCCCTGCTGGATGCCGCAGGCAAGCTCAGTAACCGCTATCTGATCGTATCCAATCTGGAAACCGCCGATCCGAGCCACATCATTCACGGTAATGGCCGCGTGCTGCGCGCCCGCCTGAGTGATGCCAAGTTCTTTTACGAGCAGGATCAGAAGCATCGTCTGGATAGCCGTGTGTCGCGTCTGGCCAATGTGGTGTACCACAACAAGATTGGTAGCCAGCTCGAACGTGTTGCCCGTCTGGAAGCCATTGCGGGCAAGATTGCAACCCTGCTGGGCGGCGATGCAGCCATTGCAGGCCGTGCCGCACATCTGGCCAAGGCCGATTTGCTGACCGATATGGTGGGTGAGTTCCCCGAGCTGCAAGGCATCATGGGCACCTACTACGCACGTCTGGATGGCGAGCATGAAGCGGTGGCAGAAGCGATCGAAGGCCACTATCACCCGCGCTTTGCCGGCGATTCCCTGCCGCAAGGGCCGATTGCCCTGTCGGTTGCGCTGGCCGACAAGCTGGAAACGCTGGTGGGTATCTGGGGCATTGGTCTCATCCCGACCGGCGACAAAGACCCGTTTGCGCTGCGCCGTGCCGCACTGGGTGTGATGCGTATGTTGGTAGAAGCCCGTTTGCCGCTGGATCTGCGTGCCGTGCTGGCTGAGGTGGCTGCTGCTTTCCCGGCTGGCGTTGTAGCAGCAGATACGGTCAATGGCGTGTACACCTTTGCACTGGATCGCCTGAAAAATCTGCTGGTAGCCAACTATCCTGCTGCTGATATCGATGCAGTGCTGGCGATTCTGCCGGCCACATTCGACGAAGTAACACTGCGTCTCGATGCCGTTGCCGGATTCAAGGCACTGCCGGAAGCCACGTCGCTGGCTGCCGCCAACAAGCGCATCCGCAATATTCTGAAAAAGAATGTCGCTGAAGGCCAGTCGCTGCCAGCGATTCGTACTGATCTGTTGGCCGACGCCGCCGAAAAGGATCTGCATGGCGCGCTGGTTAAGCTGAGCCCGGCCATTGAGACTGCACTGGCTGCGCACGATTACACCGGTGCGCTGAAACAACTGGCCGCGTTCAAGGCACCGGTCGATGCCTTCTTCGACACCGTGATGGTGATGGCTGATGATCTGGCTGTGCGAAACAACCGTCTGGCCCTGTTGTCGGCGCTGTCCGCGCTGATGAATCAGGTCGCTGATTTGTCCTTGCTTGCCGAGTAATCAACGTGCCGACCAGACTGATCATTCTCGACCGTGATGGTGTCATCAACAAGGATCGCGACGATTTCGTCAAATCAGCGGCCGAATGGGTGCCGCTGGAAGGCAGTCTCGAAGCGATTGCGCGGCTGAACCATGCAGGCTGGAAGGTGGTGATTGCCAGCAACCAGTCCGGCATTGGCCGCGGGTTCTTTACCACGGCCGACCTCAATGCCATGCACGCCAAAATGCATCGCTTGCTGGCCAAGGTGGGAGGCCGTGTCGACAGCATTTTCTTCTGCCCGCATACGGCCGATATGAAATGCAGCTGTCGCAAACCGGCGCCCGGCATGTATCTCGATATCGCGCAGCGGTTTGATGTCAAATTGTCGCTCACACCGGTGGTGGGCGACAGTCTGCGCGATGTGCAGGCCGCCGAAACCGTGGGTGCCCCCAGCTTTCTGGTGCGCACAGGCAAGGGCATGCGCACGCTGGCAGCTGGCGGATTGCCGGAGTCGACGCTGGTGATGGATAACCTCGCCGATGTTGTCGACCATTTGCTTGCCGAAGCCGGGGATGACTAGTTCTGCAGTGCGCCGTGCCATCGAGCTGGGTGGTCAATCCATCGAGTACACGGTGGAGCGGCGGTCCCGGCGCAGCATCGGCCTGATGGTAGATGCCTCCGGATTGCGGGTGGCAGTGCCCGCCCGTTTCCCCATGCGTGATCTTGATGAGGTCCTGCACAGTAAAGCGCGCTGGATTCTCGATCGCCTGGCCCGACGCGAAGCGCTGGTTGTGCCGCAGATTACCTTTGGTGCAACAGTGGACTGGCTAGGGAGTCCAATGCGCATTGTGCATGGCAAGCCCGTTGGCGTGGATGTGCCCTCGGGCGAGATTCGTCTCAGCGCAACGAGTGCGCACAGCCCTGCGCAGCAATTGCAGACGCTGATGCAGCGCGAGGCGCGGGTTTATCTCCGCCAGCGGCTTGATGCCATCGCGGCCGAAAGAGGTCTGACCCCGAAATCGCTGGCGCTGACCGGTGCGCGCGGGCGCTGGGGATCCTGCAGTGCCAGTGGGGCGATTCGCCTCAACTGGCGGCTGATGCAGGCACCGAAAGAGGTGATCGATTATGTGGTGGTACACGAGCTGTGCCATCTCGCCGAGTTAAATCATTCGCCGCGATTCTGGGCGCTGGTCGAGTCAGCCTGTCCTGCATGGAAACAGCATCGTCAGTGGCTCAAAACGCAAGGCGCGCGTTATTTTTTTGAATGAAGCAGGTCTGCCGGGCAGTGCAATAGTCCGAATACAGGAATCACCATGACGATGTCCCCTCTGGTTGAACAGGTAGTAGCGGTTGTAAAGGAAGCGGCAGCCACCGAGTTGATGCCGCGTTTCCTGCGCGTCGGCAGCAATCGCAAGGAAGATGGCACCCTGTTCACCGAGGCAGATGTCGAAACCCAGCATGCACTGGAGCGCTCCCTCCCCACCATTGTGAATTGTCCGGTGCTGGGTGAGGAAATGACCGATGCCGAGCAGCAGGATCTCTGGCGCGAGCATGACAAGCTGTGGGTGATCGACCCGATTGATGGCACCACCAATTTCGTCCATGGTTTGCCTTACTTCGCCATTTCGGTCGGGCTGATGCAGCAGGGGCGTCCGATCCTTGCTGTCATCTACAATCCGGTCGCCGATGAACTGTTTTACGCCGAGCCTGGGCAGGGCGCATGGATGAATGGTCAGCGGCTGCCACTGAAGAAACACGTACCCGCGATGTCGGATGCAGTTGCGGGCGTTGAAGTGAAATGGCTGGGGGGCCGTCTGCCGCAGCGCCTTGCCGCGATTGCACCGTATGGTAGCCAGCGCAACTTTGGCGCTTCCACCCTTGATTGGTGCTTTCTGGCTGCAGGTCGCCTTGATGTGTATGTACATGGTGGTCAGAAGCTGTGGGATTACGCTGCCGGATGCCTGATTCTGGCGGAAGCAGGCGGACAGATGACCAGCCTCTATCACGACGATTACTGGGATGACGACGTGTGGCAGCGCTCCGTAATCGCGGGGCTTGACCCGCAGCTTTTCAGTCAGTGGATGCGCTGGGTCAAGTACAACCTCTGATCCAGCACAAGGCGAATCGCTGCAAAGCCACTACACTTCATAGCGTGTCGCCCGGTGTTTTCGGCGACAGTCGGCGGAAGAGGGTCTGCCGCGTACCTCGTTGATTTGCCTGTGGAGCCCGATCATGGATCACTGGAGTGCCATGAAGGCGCATTATCTTGCCCCCTTGTTTCAGCCGCAGTCCGTCGCCGTGATTGGCGCATCGGAAACGGCAGGCTCGGTTGGCAGCCGCGTATATCGCAATTTGCTGGATGCGCCATTCAAAGGGCGACTCTACGGCGTCAACCTTCGCCACAGCAAAGTCTTCGATCATAAAGTCTGGCATCGTCTGGGCGATCTGCCCGATGGCCCGGTCGATCTGGCTATCATCACGACGCCTGCCAGTACTCTGCTCGGACTCGTAGAAGAGTGCGGCAAGGCGGGTGTGCGCCACGTGCTCATTATCTCCCGTGATTTTGTGGCGCTAGATCGCCACAATCGCCCGATCCTCGAAGCGGCCAAGGCGCTGGCCGCCAAGCTCAAGATTCGACTGCTCGGCCCCAATCTGCTGGGGCTGGCCAAACCCTCAGATGGACTCGTCGCCCTGAACTACGAAGGGCGCATCAAGCCCGGCAATCTGGCGCTGGTATCGCAATCCAGTGCGGTCGCGAGTGCGATGCTCGATTGGGCGGAGGCTCACGATGTCGGGTTTTCCCATGTCATCTCGCTGGGGGCCGCAGCCGACGTCAATTTTGGTGAGATTCTCGATTTTCTGGCGCATGACGGGCATACACGCGGGATCTTGCTTTACCTCGAAGATATTGGTGAAGCACGTACCTTTATGAGTGCCGTGCGTGCCGCTGGCCGTGTCAAACCCGTGGTGGCGATGAAAGTCGGTCGCGGGAATGGCTGGGCGGAAGGTGCGCGCACCCATGCGGGTAAGCTGATCAGCAGTGATGATGCCTTCGATGCCGCCATGCGCCGCGTCGGCGTGCTGCGGGTGAATACCATGGCGCAGCTCAATATTGCTGCGCGCATGCTGGCCGCCAACTACCGCACCTCCGGTCGCAAGCTAGCGATCATTTCCAATGGCTACGGCACGGGGCGCATGGCACTTGATCGTGCGCGCGACATGCAGATCGAATGCCCCAAACTCAGTGATGAAACCATTGCCCGCCTGAACGAGATCCTGCCCGAGGTAGGGAATCACGCCAATCCGGTGGATTTACTCGGCGATGCACCGCCTGAACGCTTTCTTGCCGCCACCGAAGCCTGCCTGCAAGACAGCAAGGTCGATGGCGTGCTGGTGATCTATACCCCGCAAGCAGGCACGGATCACATTGCCACTGCACAGGCGATGATTGATCTGAAGGCGAAATACGGCAAATTACTGATGCTGGTCTGGCTGGGTGACAAGCGCGTAGCGCAATCACGCCGACTATTGGCCGAAGCAAAAATGGCCTGGTTCTCCACCCCCGAGTATGCGATCGAAGCCTTCGCCAGCCTGGCACTGTACCAGTACATTCAGAAGCTGAGTTTGCAAACGCCCGGCCCGCTCGATCTACGTAGTGAGCCGGATGTAACGACTGCCCGCAAGCGCATTCGCGAAGCCCTTGCGCAAGGCCGTACCTTGTTGAATGCTTCGGAAACCCTGTCGCTGATGCGGGCGTTCAAGATTCCCTTTGTCACCACTGCATTTGCTGCCGATGCCGATTCAGCAGCCATGTCCGCCAGCACTGTTGGTTTTCCGGTAGCGCTGAAAGTAGACGCTGACGACCTGATCCATAAAACCGATATTGATGCGGTCGCGCTCAATCTGCGCAATGCAGATCAGGTGCGCGAAGTTGCCGCAGATATGCTGGCGCGGATGGACGCGTGCTTGCCTGCAGGTTCTGTGCATGGCTTACTGGTTCAGGCCATGCATGGCCGACGACATGCCCGCGAACTGATGATCGGGGTCAGCCGCGATCCGGTATTTGGTCCGGTGATTGCCTTCGGCGCAGGCGGGATTGCGGTGGAAGTCTTTGGCGATGTCGCCGTTACCTTGCCGCCGATTAATGAAGATATCGCGCACTCCCTGATCAGACGCACCCGCATCGTGAAGGCATTGCATGCCTTCCGCAATCTGCCGCCGGCCAATATCGAAGCCGTGGCCGATGTGCTGGTGCGCGTGTCGGAAATGGTGTGCGAGCTACCGGAAATTGCACAGCTCGATCTCAATCCGCTGATTGTGGATGAGCATGGCGTTGTGGCAGTGGATGCCAGCGTGATCGTTGCCTCGCAGCCTGAGGGCATGGAGCGCTACGAACACATGGCGATTCATCCCTGGCCGAGCCATTTGATCCGTCAGGGCACACTCAAGGATGGCTCGCCGTGTGTATTCAGGCCGATTCGCCCGGAAGATGCCGATGAGCTGCAACGATTTGTGACCGAGGATTTGTCCGAGGAAAGCCGCTTCAACCGCTTTATGAGCACACTGAAACAACTCTCGCCGGTCATGCTGGTACGCTTTACCCAGCTTGATTACGCCCGTGAAATGGCGCTCGTTGCAACGGTGACTGTGGACGGAGAAGAACGCATGGCCGGTGTATCCCGTTACACCATCAATCCCGATCGCAAGACGTGCGAATTTGCCATTTCTATCGGCGATCAATGGCAGGGGAAGGGATTGGGTGCCTTGCTGATGACGGCGCTCTTTGATGCCGCCCGTGACAAAGGCCTGCAGACCATGGAAGGCGAGATTTTATCGTCCAATACCGCCATGCTGGGGCTGATGAAAAAGCTTGCCTTCACCATCAAGCCGCATCCCGACGATAGCGGCCTGAAGTGGGTGGTCAGAGAACTGTAGCAACGGGTTAATCAAATAACTCAGCTTCATTGAAGCGAACGGCCTTCTGGTCCTTGCCCGATAAAATCGGCGGCATTTCCAGCGGCCATTCGATGCCGAGGTCGGGGTCATCCCAGGCAATGCTGCGTTCGAATTCCGGTGCCCAGTAATCTGTGGTCTTGTACAGAAACTCTGCGTAATCGGACACGACCAGAAAGCCATGGGCGAATCCCGGCGGCACCCACATCTGGCGTTTATTGTTCGCGCTCAGGAATTCGCCCACCCATTTGCCGAATGTCGGTGAGGTGCGGCGGAGATCGACAGCCACGTCAAATACTTCACCCGCAATCACCCGCACCAGTTTGCCCTGTGGTTGCTGGATCTGATAATGCAATCCGCGAAGCACGCCTTTGGCAGACTTCGAATGGTTATCCTGCACAAAGGTGGTGGTGACGCCTGTCTCTTTCAGGAAAGCCTTTTCGTTAAAGCTTTCGTAGAAAAAACCGCGCTCATCGCCAAACACCTTGGGGTCAAGGACGAGCACATCCGGGATACGGGTTGCAGTAATCAGCATTGCAAAGGCTTCTTGATTCAAAGAGGGAATGGATGCGAACAATAGCAGACTGTGCGCAAGCCGCATACAATCCCACCCATGGAAACCCCGCACCCTCTGCTTGATGCACTTGCTGAAGATTTGCACCAGCGGCAAATCAATCACACCTATCGTCAGCGTAAAATCCTGTCTTCCCCGCAACATGTTCATGTGGAAGTGGACGGGCAATCCCGTCTGAACTTCTGCAGCAATGACTATCTCGGGCTGGCCAATCATCCCGATCTGATCGCAGCGCAAGTTGCAGCGCTCAATGAAGCAGGGAGTGGCTCCGGTGCTTCGCACTTAGTGTGCGGACATCATCAGTTGCATGCACAACTGGAACAGGATTTAGCCGACTGTGTCGGGATGCCTGCTGCGCTGACCTTTGCGACCGGCTATATGGCCAATCTCGGCGTCATCGCTGCACTGGTTGGGCGCGGTGATGCAGTATTTGCCGATCGACTGAATCATGCGTCGCTGAACGATGCCTGCATTCTCAGTCGTGCCGACTTCAAGCGTTTCCGGCACAACGATCTTGGCGATCTTGAACGTCTGCTGCGTGATGCGCCGGCGCGTCGCAAACTCATCGTGGTCGATGCGGTTTACAGCATGGATGGTGATTGCGCGCCGCTGGCTGACTTGCTGATGCTGGCCGAGCGTTACCAGGCCTGGCTGTATGTCGATGATGCACATGGCTTCGGTGTGCTGGGTGGCGGGCGAGGCAGTCTCGCGGAGGCGAAAATTCAGTCTCCGCAGCTCATCTATATGGCAACGCTGGGTAAGGCTGCTGGATGTAGTGGTGCGTTTGTCGCGGGTGAGACAGTCTTGATCGATTGGCTCATCAATCACGCTCACACCGCCATTTATACCACTGCCGTTCCGCCCGCCAATGCTGCAGCGGGTATTGCTGCGCTTCGACTGATCCGGCAATCGCCTGCGCGCATTCAGTCACTGCACGACAATATTGGCTATTTTCGTGCGCAAATGGCGGGGCTGCAGCTCGATCTCATGTCCTCCCATACGGCCATTCAGCCTGTACTGATGCCATCCAGCGAACAGGCATTGGCTGCATCAAAGTTGTTATGGGAGCGAGGCCTCTGGGTCAGTGCCATCCGCCCGCCAACTGTCGCGACACCACGTCTGCGCATTACCTTGTCAGCTGCGCACAGTCGCGACGATATTGATCAACTCATCGGCACCCTTAAGGACATTGTGTGAGTCTGTATATTGATACCCGAGGCCGCGGCGATGATGTCGTGCTGATTCATGGCTGGGGCATTCATGGCGCCGTATGGGAGCGTATTGCCGATGCGCTTGCCGCAGCATACTGCGTACACATTGTCGATCTGCCGGGGTGTGGACATAGTGAAATGATCGAGCCGTACACGCTGCCGGGTCTGGCGGGTGCCCTCGATCGTCACTTTCCCTTACCTGTTCACGTGCTTGGCTGGTCACTCGGTGGCGCAGTCGGTGTAACCTGGGCGCAGCATCAACCCGAGAAGGTGCGTTCGCTGACGCTGTGCGCCTCATCCCCGGCATTTATGCAGCGGGCTGACTGGCAATGCGCTACCCCCGAATCCACGCTGAGCCAGTTTGCCAGTAGCCTCGCTTCGGACTATGCAGCCACACTGGATATGTTTCTTGGTCTGCAGGTCATGGGAAGCAAAGAAGGGAGGGGCGTGTTGCGCACCCTGCAAGCCCATCTCGCGACACGTCCAATTCCACAGCGAGCAGCACTGATGGCCGGACTCGACATTCTGCGCGATGCAGATTTGCGTTCCCAGATACCATCTTTGTCCTGTCCCATGCTATTGCAATATGGCGATCGTGATCGCATGACGCCACCGGAAGCGGGTCACTGGCTACAAGCAAATACAGGTGCGGAAATGGTGATGCACGAAGGGGCAGGGCATGCACCCTTTATCTCGCATGAAGCCGCCTTCATCGAGGCACAGCTGGCGTTTTGGGCCAGGCATTAGGGTGAGACAAGAGATTTAGAAAAGTGGCCGACTGAGCAAGCTTAACAGTCGGCCATTCCGGATCAGCGACCTTCGTCACGCTGCATACGTGCCATCAAGCCGTCCACTGCATCCTTGGCGGATACACTGTCAAACAGCATGGCACATACGGCTGCGGTGATCGGCATATCTACCCCAAGCTGAGCGGCCTGGCGCAAGACTTCCCGTGCGGTGGGCACGCCTTCGGCGACATGACCCAGTGCTTCGAGAATCTGCTCCAGAGATTTACCTTCTGCCAGCATCAGACCCAGGCGTCGGTTGCGTGACAGATCGCCTGTACACGTCAGTAGCAGATCGCCCAAGCCGGACAATCCAGTAAAGGTAGATGCCTGCGCACCCAGTGCAGTACCGAAGCGGATAATTTCGGCCAGCCCACGTGTGACCATTGCGGCGCGTGCATTGTGACCCAGCTTTAGTCCGTCACTTACACCTGCAGCAATCGCCATGACATTCTTTACTGCACCGCCAATTTCAGCGCCGACGATGTCAGTCGACGAATAAATCCGCACCTTATTGGAATGCAACTTGGCAGCCATATCGGCGGCGAACTCACCATCTTCGGAGGCCAGTGTCAGTGCAGCAGGCAAACCAGCGGCCACTTCCTGGGCGAAGCTGGGGCCAGTCAACACCCCGCGTGCTTGCGAGGCTGGCAGGATTGCATCTGCAATCTGGTGCCCTAATAACATCGTACTGGCTTCCAGCCCCTTACACGCCCAGAGTACCGGTGTTGTCACATTGAGTGCGACCAAGGACGTCAAGGACGGGCGCAATCCGGACATCGGCGTCACCACCAGGATCAGATCACTTGCTGATGTTGCGGCGATCAGGTCTGAGGTGACGGTCAATGAGTCAGGAAAGGTGGCACCCTTCAGATAGCGCGTATTTTCACGGTCTGACTGTAGGGAGGAAGCCTGCTGCGCATCACGTGACCACAGTGAGACAGCATGAAAGCGCGCAAAATGGATGGCTAGCGCGGTGCCCCATGCACCAGCACCTAACACCGCAATCTTCATACGCCCCATACCTCGTCCACTTTCACAAAGCCCACGGCACCGTCGCGATGGCGAACCTTGATCCAGCCCGTTTTGCCTTGCTCCAGCAATTCCAGAATCACGCTTTTCTCCGCGCGGGTCACAATGGCAGAGTTGCTGTCAGCGGTCGCATGCACTTCAGCCTTATCCCTCACCACGACAATATTGCGTTGCGCAGAGAGTTGCTTGGTCGCAACCCATGCCAGCGCACCGGCCTGATCGCGTACGCGACTCCAGTCCTTTTGACCGACCAGCACCTCAACCGGATAGCCTCGGCTGACTGCAAACAGCGGTTTACCTTTGCCGCCCGGAGCGTCATAAAAAACCGCACCGTGTTCCGCAATACTGCGGAACTCAAGTGCGGCTGCCTGAAGTGCTGCGCCACACAGGAGTGTGGCGAACAGCACCTTACTGAATGGTAGCGGGAGCTTCTTGAGCATCAGCTTGTTGTGCCTGGCGTTGAACGTACAATGCTTCGAAATTGATCGGAGCCAGCAGAATCGGCGGGAAGCCAGCACGGCTCACCACGTCGGAGACGGTCTCGCGCACATACGGGAACAGAATGTTCGGGCAGGATACAGCCAGCAGCGGTTCCAGATCCTGGTTCGGAATATTGCGCAACTGGAAAATACCGGCTTGAGCCACTTCAACCAGAAAGTGAGTCTTGTCACCCGCCTTGGCGGTCACGGTCACGGTAACGGTCGATTCAAAGAAACCTTCGTCCAGCGGCTGGGCTTCTGTATGGATCTGCATTTCCACTTCGGGCTGCGTAGCTTCGAGGTAGACCGAAGGGGCATTCGGCACTTCCAGCGACATATCCTTCACGTAGATCTTTTCAATCTGGAAGATCGGTTGTTGTACTTGTTGATCGCTCATGGCGACTCCTGACTATATTGTGCAAACTTGAAACTAAATTGAAAGACAGCATGCATAGCGCACGTCAGGCGAGATCATCGCAGATTCGCCCGCGCAGCGCCAAGCACCTTCATTGATTGTCTGATGTATCACGACTGTGACAGTAGTGCATCCAGCTTGCCTGCATGATCAAGCGCAGCCAGATCATCAAAACCACCCACATGTGTTTCGCCTATATATATCTGCGGAACCGTACGACGCCCGGTACGGGTCATCATCTCTTCGCGGCGATCGGGCATCAAATCTACGCGAATCTTTTCAATGTCGGTAATCCCCTTGCGGGCGAGCAATTGTTCGGCACGAATGCAATAAGGGCAGACGGCGGTGGAATACATCAGTACGTGCGGCATGATTTTACCCTTCAAGGCCACCTTTAAGTGGCGTAAACGACTTATTCACTAGATTAGGGTGGTGTGCATGCTTTGCAAGGCGTGTTTTCTTGCGAATAAAATGAAAAGTTTGATTTCATTTAAAACAACGACTTATGTAATTAGTTCGCAAAATCTTCACTCAAGGTGTTGACGCACTTTTAAAAGCCACGTATAGTTCGGCCTCTCGCTGAATGCGACGCAGCAAACGAAACGAATGCAGCGAAGCAAAAAAATCAGCACCGCTCTTTAACAAGATACAACCGATAAGCGTAGGCGCTTGGTGATGAACCAAATTGCTTACGCTGAAATGAACTTTATTTGAGTTCGTTTTGCGTAGCCAGAAACAAGTAGCAT